>NZ_JACOFQ010000015.1:0-190139 GCF_019455395.1 Bradyrhizobium sp. BR 10261 | reverse complement strand
GGCCTGGGCAGGCGCGACAATCGTGATCCAGCTCCTCGGTGGTGCAATTGCGTTGCATACGCTCAGCGCGACCGTCCAACCCCTTGGTCTGGCTCTTGGGCAGACGCGCAGGTTATTTCATCGCGACGTTGCGATCCTAATCGTGAGGCTGCCTTTCATTGTTGCGGGCCTGTGGGTGGGAGGGTTACTTGGCCTGCTGGTGGCTCGCGTGGCGGTTACGCTCGGCGGTGTCGTCTACAACATGGTCCTGGTCCGCGAATTGATCGACACTTCTGTCTCCCGGCAATTTCTCGTGAATCTGAGGACCGCTTTGTCCACCTGCACGATGATCATTGTCGGTCTTCTGACCAATTTGGCCTTCATCACATCTGTTGGCCATGAGTCTCACGTCTATGCTCGGTTGATCGCTGTTGTTCTCGTGAGCGCGCTTGCCTATGTCGGGTCACTCTTTGGAGTCTGGCGAGCGACAGGCTCGCCGGCCGGGCCCGAGCGTGAGATCCTGCGAATCCTCGGCGCAATCGCCAACAGGTTCGGGAAAATGGGAAAATCGTCGATGATAACTAAGCAGTCGGGTGAGCAATATGAATGAAAGGTCGAAGCGCCGCGTCGCGCTGATTACGGGCGTCACCGGTCAGGACGGTGCCTATCTCGCTGAGTATCTGGTTGGCCTGGGCTACATCGTCCACGGCATCAAGCGGCGATCGTCCTCCTTCAACACCGCCCGTGTCGATCATCTCTATCAGGATCCGCATGTCGGCGATGTGCCGTTTCTGATGCATTACGGCGACATGACGGATTCGACAAACCTGATCCGCCTGATGCACCAGACCCGGCCAACCGAGATCTACAATCTGGCTGCACAGAGCCATGTGGCGGTCAGTTTCGAGAGCCCGGAGTACACCGCAAATGCTGACGCGATCGGAACGCTGCGGCTATTGGAGGCGATCCGCATTCTTGGCATGGAAAAGGAGACGCGGTTCTATCAGGCGTCAACCTCCGAGCTCTACGGCCTCGTGCAGGAAGTGCCGCAGAAGGAAACGACTCCCTTTTACCCGCGCTCCCCTTACGCGGTGGCGAAGCTCTACGCCTATTGGATCACGGTGAACTACCGCGAGGCCTACGGCATGTTCGCCTCGAACGGCATTCTCTTCAACCACGAGAGCCCGATCCGCGGCGAGACCTTCGTCACCCGCAAGATCACGCGTGCCGTTGCCCGCATCGAGACGGGCCTCGAAGAGACGTTGTATCTCGGGAATCTCGAGGCCAAGCGCGACTGGGGCCACGCCAGGGATTATGTCGAAGGCATGCACATGGTCCTGCAGGCCGACCGGCCCGACGATTTCGTGCTGGCAACCGGGGAGACCCGCTCGGTGCGCGAGTTCGTGGAGCTCGCCTTTGCCGAAGTCGGCCGCAAAGTCGAATGGCGGGGCAAGGGCGTCGAGGAAACCGGTATCGACAAGAAGTCAGGCAGGATCGTCGTGCGAATCGATCCGACCTATTTCCGTCCTACCGAGGTCGATCTCCTGATCGGCGACCCCAGCAAGGCGCGCGAGAAGCTCGGCTGGAAATCCAGGACCCCGTTCGCGCAACTGGTCAAGGAAATGGTGGCTTCCGATTTGTTCGAGGCCAGGCGAGAGGTTGCCAATGGCAAGCAAGCCATTTGAACTTGCCGGCAAGACCGTCTTAGTCGCCGGCCATCGCGGCATGGTTGGCTCCGCGTTGGTGAGGCGGCTTGCGACGGAAAATGTCGAGCTGCTGACGGTGTCGCGGAGCGAGGTTGACCTGCGTGACCAGGCCGCCGTCGATAGATGGTTCGCTGCAAGGCGTCCGCAGGCAGTGTTCCTTGCTGCCGCCAAGGTCGGCGGCATCGTCGCCAACAATACGCTGCGCGCCGAGTTCCTCTACGAAAATCTCGCGATCGCGGCCAACGTCATTCACGCTGCGCATGTCAATCGATGCGAGAAGCTGATGTTCTTTGGCTCCTCCTGCATCTACCCCAAACTGGCAGTCCAGCCGCTGCGCGAAGAGTCGATGCTGACTGGCCCGCTGGAGCCAACCAACGAACCCTACGCGATCGCAAAGATCGCCGGCATCAAGATGGTCGAGGCCTATCGCAACCAGTATGATTCAAACTTCATCAGTGTGATGCCGACCAACCTTTACGGTCGCGGCGACAACTATCATCCCGAATACAGCCACGTCGTCGCGGCGTTGATCCGCCGCTTCCATGAGGCCAAGACGTCGGGGGCGAAGAACGTCGTGGTGTGGGGCACCGGCACGCCGCGACGCGAATTCCTCTTTGTCGACGATCTGGCGGACGCCTGCATCCACCTGATGAAGACCTATTCGAGCGGCGAGCTCGTCAACATCGGCACCGGCGTGGACATTGCGATCGCCGAATTTGCACGCCTAGTCGCGGCGACCGTCGGCTATTCCGGCGAGATCAGCTTTGACACCTCGCGCCCCGACGGCACTCCACGCAAATTGCTCGACGTCAATCGGTTGGCGAAGCTGGGTTGGCGGGCCAAGACCTCGCTCGAGGATGGGCTCAAGTTGGCGTATCAGGCATATCTCAGCGAAAACCGTCAGGCGGGGGAGTAGGGACCGCGCCTCGCAATTGCGAGCCAACGGTCGCATCCGCGCGCCCGTTGTCAGCGGCTGGCGCGATTCATCGGCGCGGCCACGGGGGCGATCACTCCGGAGCGAACCAGCATTTCGGCAGCACGACATCATCCCTGTTTGCGACGTTTCTCCTATCGAGGTCGTGAGGAAACCTTCTCGCAGGCGTCCGGCGAGAAACGCGATCCTTGCGCAAGAACGAGAATTCCATGGTCGGCGGGACCTTGAAGTCCCTGTATTCGATGGGTTTGAAGTAATTGTTTGGATGAATGTGTACGACGTCGAAGTGCTTGGTGATCTTCTTGAAAACAGCGCCGATCAGCTTGAGTCCGATCGGATTGAGAATTCTGTCCAAGGAATGGAACTCGATGATTATGATCCTGAAGCGCTTCAAGTACTCCCAGCTCGTTTCAATGAGAACTTCGTACTCGCCGCCTTCAATGTCCATCTGGAGGATGAGGTCGCCGGTGTGAGGGCCCTTTCTCGACATCCAGTTCTCGAGAGTCATGAACTTGGCATTGTTTTCGTTTCCGAGGAATTTCTTTTCGAAATCGAGGAGGTCATTGTGGATCGCGGGTGCATCCACCGAGAAGTCAGCGAGGAAACATGGGATGCCGCGTTCGGCAAGGCCGAGCTCGAAGTCAGAGACGTTGTAGACGCCCGGTGAAAAGCAGCCGACGCATCCATCCAGGTCGTCCGGAACCAGATAGCCGCCATCAGCCAATCCGCCCAGTCGAATCAACTTCTTGTCCGTCACGACAGGGAAAAGGTCCCGGAAGAACTCCCTGAGCTCCTCCTCCTTTGAGGTGCCGGATATCATAAAGTCGTTATCGAGCAGGCGTGCCTTTACGTAGTCTTTCAACAAACCAATCATGCAGTTCACTCCGAACTCGCTAACGCACCTGGGTGCGGGCTTGCTGCAAGAAGCGGCGCTCCCGTAGGCTCGATGCCTATGTTCGTTGCGATGAACACATTTGCCTGCCTTAGGACTTCAATAGATTCGATTTTTGTCATGAATATGTGCGGTGTTGTCGCTAAGGCGGCGTTGCCGAGACTTGCCTTTTGGCTGCTAAGCCGATCTATTCCGTGCTCTGGAACCCGGTCAGCTTCCGCATCGGCAGGGACGCCGAGGGAGCACGCGTGTTAGAGGCAGAAGCCGGCTGAGTGCGAAAGATCGAATGACCGACGCGGGAAGCTCGGCGGCGCAAAAGTCCGGCGTTGCGGTCAAGTCTTTCGCGCAACCGTAGCGGGTGCCGCGCGCAATGGCAGAAGTGGGTTTGTCGAATGCGAAGTTTGGGTGATGCATCAGAAGCGGTTCGATGCTGTGATGCGACCGGTGGCGCCGAAGAGCTCAGAACGATGGCCGAAAAGCCCATGAAGGACTCTCGTTCCCTCATTACCGAGTTACAGAATGAAATCGACAGGGTCATCGGGCCTCATCTGGAGGGCGTCGAGGATTTTGCGCTGGTGGATTTCCCCAACCACTCGAATGTGGGCGACAGCGCCATATGGTTGGGTGAAGAGACCTATCTGCAGAAGAAGCTAGGCAGAGCACCGTCCTACGTCTGCACCTATGACACCTGGTCAAAGGAAGAGTTTGAAAGAGCCGTTCCTGCCGGACCTATACTTATCCATGGTGGGGGCAATTTCGGCGACCTGTGGCCCAGCCATCAGGAGTTTCGGCTCAGGCTTCTATCGGAGTTTCCGGATCGCCAGATCATCCAATTGCCGCAAACCATACACTTCTCCTCGGCGGCAAGTCTCAAGCGCGCCGCGGACATCATCAACTCGCATAAAAAGTTCCGGATTCTAGTCCGCGATGTGCAAAGTTTGAATATCGCGACAAAGGAATTTACGGCGCCCGCCGATCTCTGTCCGGACATGGCGTTCTGTCTGGGGGCGCAGAGCTCGCCAGCAGCAATAACCAGGAAATTGTTGCTGCTGCTCCGAACCGATCACGAGAAGGTGGAGCAAAAAGGTTTCCCTCCGCTCCCAAACGTTGCAGTTGTCGAGGACTGGCTCGTCGAACAACGAGGCTTGGGAAAGTGGTTGTTTGTGAAGGCGCTGCTTGAGACGGCGCTCCTCGTGCTCAAGGGCAGGAAGCCGTCAGGGCTCGACGTGCGTATTCGCTGGTTTCACCTTCTGGCGTCGAACCGTGTAGCCCGCGGAATGAGACAAGTTGGATCGTCGGCCTATGTGATCACGGACCGGCTTCACACGCACATTTTTTGCGTGTTGTTGAATGTGCCGCACTCGGTCCTTGACAACAATTATGGGAAAATCAGCACCTTTGTCGATGCCTGGAGCAAGCCCTTCGAAAAGTTGAGCCGGCCATTGAGCACGAGTGTGGCCGAGGCCCTCGCAAAATTTCTTGGCGGTTCCGCCCCGGGGGATCAAGGTTGAAGGTCGAGCATCATCCTCCGTCCGGGCGGCTCGCCGCATCGCGCGCGTGGATGGTGAACGTCGTCGTCCTCTCTGTTGTCTGGCCCGCATTGTTTGCGCAGGATATTGTCAGCTTGCTGACCCCTGTTGCCGTTGGGCCGCCGCTGATCAGTCCGGTGGATCGGTCAAAGGAGAGCCCCCGCGGCAGTCCTTTGACGGACAAGATCTTCGGCATCATGACCCCGACATCGCACTCCCCATAGACATCGTGGTGGTAGCTGTCGCTTGCGGCGGCTGAAAGGGGGCCGGTCGTCACGCGCGGACCGCGATTGATGGAGAATCGCACTGGCTCCATCGTTGAGCCGTCAGGTTTGTAGCCATAAACGACGACATGAGACCGTCCGGCATTACCCTTGCCGGCGGTGAAGTCCGCCTTGATCGTGCGCGACACCGCATCGTAGGAAATTCCTTCCGGGAATTGCGTAAAGGTTGTCTGCTCCGTCATGTCCGGTTCGGAGCTGTCATAGGGTATGACTTGGACGAATTCGGTAACGCTTGCATCACCCCAGAGGACCCTCGCGTCCGGGAGCACAATCTCGCCATTGCCGTCGTAGTCAACATTGAGGTCTGCGACCGAAACCAGCGGCTTCCAATGCTTGACGCCTGTCGTCCGCCAGCCGCGGATCCAGTCGACATCGAGATAGGCGCCGGTCGCCGACCTGGCCCATGCTGCGGCGTCATACGCCTCGCCCGCGAACGTGTTATTGAATATGTGTGACGTCAGCAGCACAAATGAGGGCATATCCTTGGTATTGGAGTCCACGCCGGCAAACTGGGATCGAAGCGCGCCATCGACGTAGAGTTGGGTGTTTCCACCGTTTCGAAAGACAAAGCTGAAGACGTGGAACGCGCCGTCCATATAGTCGAATGGTCCGGCGGTGTTGTCGGTCGAGATTGCCCCCGAGGTATGGACAATATTGCTGAAGTGCATCCCTTGGGAGTTGCATTCCAGATCCCACTCGTTGCCGGTTGGATTGAGCACGGGTGCGACCGAATAGGTCCAGAACGCGGGATGAAAGCCGGCCGGATTTGTAAGCCTGGGGCTGAACCGGGCACGCATCTCGATGATGACGGCGTTGGTGGTCGGGTAGTATGCAAACGCCCCGGCGGTATGAATCATCGCGGAGAGGTGCGGCCGCACGCCTCCGTTGATGGATCGGTCGGTCGGCGTAAGAAATGCCTGCTCGCGCGCTGTTGCATTGCGCGCGGCGAGGCGCAGGACCGAGCCGGAGACCGACATATTGTCGAAGCCAACCGCGACGCCGCGGTTGCGGTCCTTGTAGCCTGTGGTCAGCGGGTCGGCATCAAAAGCTGTCCCGAGCGACGTGGTATTGCCACGGATACCCGGATGATAGGCGCCAGTCGGGAAGAACTTGCCGCGAGCGTTTGCCGGACCCACGATATCGAGAGAGTTGAATTCATCTCCCCACGACAGCGTATAGCCCGCATAGAACCCACTGCCATTCTCGCCGATGACCGCGCCGCCGACGATTTGGCTGCGTTCCTCAAACAGCAGGATGAATTGCAGGCGCTGTCGCAAACCATCGTTGCTCAGGCCAAGATAAAGGGCTGAGCCAATGACAGTCAATGATGCGACGAACAGTGCTGCAATAGTGCTGTTCATTCGACGCTTTGATGACATCCAGGCCTCTCTTACTCGAGACCGCCGCGAGTTTCGGCAGGTACGTAGTCACTCGTCGCTGAGGAACCGTCGGTTCGGTGCAAGGCGTCCGAAATGCCGGTCGCTTTAGGTGTAGCCGCAGATTTCGCCGTGCGTTACGAAAATGACCGTTAAATGGCCACCAGAATGGCAGCCACTGGGCGCGTGCCGTGTCCTTGTCAGCAGCGACAAGTTCGCGGTAATCGTTTTGGAGATCACGTGCAATACAGTTCCCAATCAACGCGTCGGACTGATCAATCATGGGCAGCAATCTCAAAATTGTGGCGATTAGCTTGGCCGGTTCCGCGCGCCGCGAGCGCGCGAGTGCAAATCTGGAGTCGCTTGAGATTCCCTGGACCTTCTTTGATGCCTTGCGTGTACCCGCCAAGGGGCTCCCGCAATATGATGAGGCGCTGGCCATCCGCTTTTGGGGCAGGGGCCTTTCACGTGCCGAGATCGGCTGCGCGGCTAGTCATATGAGCATCATGGCGCAAGTGGCAGCGTCAGCTGCCGACAATTCATGGACACTTGTGATCGAAGACGACGTCATTCTCGATGCCGGGTTCAGCTTCCGATCGCTTCCCGACATCTGCAAGGCTGCCGAGATCGGCTATCTCCGGCTGTATGGGCGACACATGGCGCCGTGCAAGCACGTGGCCTGGCTGGATCAGCGGGAATTGGTGCGGTTTGAGCGTGCGCCAATGGGAACGCAGGCCTATCTGATCTCCGGCCATGCCGCGCGTCGGTTCATCGACAGCGTGACAACTATTCATCGGCCGATCGACTGGGAGATGGACCGCTTCTGGGCAAATGGCCTCCACAATTATGCCTTGTTTCCTTTTCCGTGCCTTGAGCTGACGCTGACATCTTCGATCGCAAAGGCGGCGGAGTCGGTCCGCGAGCCTACTGCGTTTGACAGGGCGGCTCGGTTTGCGTGGAAATCAAAGGAATATGTTCTGCGCCTGTCGGAAAATATCCGCCTTCGACAGTCCGACAGGCGGATTCGCCTCCGCCTCGCCGGCGCAAGCAGTCTTTCCGCGCCAATGCCGGAGACAATTCGTACGATCGAAAGCATGTGATTGACGCCTTGAGGAAGCGGCACGAGATTTGACGAGCCGGACTACGTTTGCGCCGTGGCCCGCTCAGGCGGGCTTGCGCCGGACGACACTTCCGAACCTGGCGAGCGGCCTCAGGAGTTCTGCCCTGTTGAAGCGGAGCATGATCAGCTGGTACGCAAGCCAGGAAGGGCTCAAGAACAACCCTGTGAACCAGACGATATGAGAGGCGGCGGCGCGCCAATGTGTGGTCGTGGTCAGAGCAAGCCATATCCCACGGCGCAGAAGTGAACTCGACGTGTCCGCGTCCTGCCCAACATAGCGCAGTCCCAGTTTACGGGACGCGAGGCGATAGTTGACAAAGACGATCTCGTTATCGATCGGCCGTGCCGCTTGCACGTGCATGGACTTCCTGTCGCAATGTGCCTTCAGGATGTCGAACTCTGCAATGCGGAACCCGATCTGCCTGGGAAAATCCGGAAACCGCTGCGCCCGGCCCTTCGCGTCATTTCGGCTGATATTTCTGCCATGGAGCCGATATTGCCCGAGGGTTTCCTGCACCGTGACCACGTCTCCGTAGAGAGGGGCGATCGTGTTGAGGGCGCCGTCGTATCCCACGGGCGGATTGAGCGGGATGACCTGTCGAAGAAACTCTCGGAAGTACGCATTTCCCGACATGACTGGCCAGATGTACGTTCCCGACCGGGTAAATTCTGCGTGCACATCTTCCGACGCGTAGGATTTGGGAAACGCACAGAACGAACGCCCAAGTCGCCTGCCGGCGCCATCGATGATGTCCAGATTGAACTGAACTTTCGAAACACCTTCGCGGCAGTGCGCAGCAACGTTTTCGACCGCCGTCGGCATCAGGATGTCATCCGCATCGAGGAACAACAGTACGTCGCCTGTCGCTGCGCGATACCCAACTTCGAATGCTGCGATGTTGCCCTGATTTGCCTGAAATATGGCTCGAATCCTGTCACCATAGCCGGCGATGATCCGGCGGGAACCGTCGATTGATCCGTCGTCGACGACGACGATCTCGTCCGCCGGACGGGTCTGATTCAACGCGCTGTCGATTGCCAATCCGACATACCGTTCGTAATTGTAGACTGTTATGACGATGCTGATCTTCAACGTGTGTCGCTCACAAATTTGCAGGTGGCAAAAGAGGCTATCAATCCATGCCTTGATGGGCCAGAAGTAATTTCACAGTCCGCAAAGCATGATTGGTGAGGCAATCGCATGAAAATCGCTCTGATTGATCCGTCACTGTTTACTTGGCCATATGATCTTAAATTAGCCAAAGGATTGACCGATATTGGGCATGCAGCCAGCATTGTCGGGCGCCAGCTTGGGCAGAAGCCTTCCGTTGATGAAGACCTGTTTCTTGACCGGCATTTTTATCCGGGATTGCAGTCGCGCTTTTTCAAGAAACTTCCGCGCAACGTGCAGCTGGGGCTGAAGGGACTCAGTCACGCTGAATCAATGACACGGCTGATCAGGCGCTTCAGGAAGACGCCGCCCGATGTGATCCATTTTCAATGGGCACCCCTGGCGATCGTCGACAGCCAGTTCATTCCCAAGTTCAGGAGGGTCGCGCCAACGGTTCTGACCGTTCATGACTCGAATCCGTTCAATAACAATCCGAGCTCGCGGATACAGCGAATCGGGGCGTTCAAGATTCTGCATTGCTTCGACCATCTTATCGTTCATACGACCGTTGCACGTGATCGCCTGCTGCGCGTTGGTATTCCGGGCGAGAAGATTTCGGTTATCGCGCACGGATTGCTGACGGATCATATCGCCCGACCTGCCGACGAGTCCGCGGCCGCGGACGGCCGCGTTCAAATACTCTTGTTCGGCAAGATAAAGCCCTACAAGGGCGTCGACGTCATGCTTCGCGCGCTTGCATTGCTTCCCCGAGAGGTCAGGGCACGTTGCGTGGTGAAGATCGTGGGCTGGCCGGAAATGCCGATGGAGCCGCTGTTTGCGATGGTGAAGGATCTGCAGCTCGAAGACCATGTCGAATTCGACCTGCGGTTCATTCCGGAAGACGAAGTGACCTCGCTGGTCGCGCGCGCTGACATCCTGGCTTTTCCGTACCGGGATATCGACGCATCCGGTGTGCTGATGCTGGCGATCGCGGCGGGACGTCCGATCGTCGCTTCGAACCTTGGAACGTTTTCGGAATGGCTGAGCGATCGGGCGGAGGGGACGCTCGTTCCTCCAGGTGATCCCGCCGCATTGTCCCGGTCGCTCGAGCGCTTGATCAGCGACCCCGACTATCGAAACGCCAAGGGTCAAGGAATGCTGGATCTGCGCGACTCCGTGCCGACGTGGACCTCGATTGCCCGCCTGACCGAGGCCGCCTATGCGAAGGCCAGCCGGCGTGTGGACGCGCCGGCCAGTGCCCAGGTTCTGCAGCGTTCAGGAAACTGAAGGGGTCATCTGCCAGGTGGTCTGGCGGATCGACAGGATGCCCCAGAAAAAGCCAAGTGCCCACGCGAAGTGCATCACGGCGGCGGCCGGCAATGCAAGCAGCCCGCAAATTGAGCGATGTTTTACTGCAATCAACATTGCGGTCAGGGCCAGTATCGCCAGATAGGCCGCCGGCAAGGTCAACAGCAGCGGCGCAGCCGGCGACAGCACGATGGCGCCGAGCGTCAATGCAACATGAGTGGGCACCAGGAATTGACGCAGTCGCAACGATCCTGGATGCCGTCTCACCGTTCTCGATCGACCACGCCCGTAGTTGAAGTATTGCTTCGCCAGGCTCAGAAAGCTCGACCGCGGTCGATATGAAAGGCGGATGTCCGAATCCAGAAAAATCCGGCCGCCAAGTGCACGCAGCCTGCAGTCAAACTCTGCATCTTCATTGTGAGTGAAGGTTTCGTCGTAACCACCGGCCGTGCGAAAGGCATCGATGGTCATCGCGGCATGATGCCCGTGATCGACAAAGCCGCTTTGCTTTCCGCCGCGATGTGCCGATCCGCCCGAGCCGACCTTGGTGTCCGAGACCCAGGCGACGGCTTTCTGCAAGCAACCCTCGCCACGAGAGTCCATGGGGACCACGACCGAGTCGGCCTTGCGCTCGTCCAGAGTCTTGAGGAGGCTCGAAACATAATCCGCTGGATATTCGCAATGGGCGTCACACCGCACCAGGACCTGCGCCGCAGCACCATAGACTTGTACGGCCAGATTGATCCCGGCACTCTGCAGCCGCTGGGGATTGCGCAACAGATGGACGCCGCGAATCTCCTTGCCAAGCTGGCGAACAATGTCAGGCGTCCCATCGGTGCTGCCGCCATCTGCAACCACTATCATGCGATCTTCGTCGAGACCGTCCCGCGCCAGATTGCGGACAACGGTCTCGATATGGGAAGCCTCGTTCAAAACGGGTACGACGATCAGGACGTTTCTGGACACGGTTTAGCTGCCAATTGCCATTGTTTGCTCAATCCGTTGGCAGGCGCGGGAATGGTCGTTGATGCACGCCAAAGGACGTCCCGACCGTCCGTCAAAAGAATGGCCAACTCGTGACTGCTTCCTTTGATGCATCGGTTGCAAGTGGGCTTACCGATGGCGCCTTAAAATGGGCGATCTCTTCTGCGTGAATCGTGAATAGTGCGTGCACTGATCGCTCGAAGATCGGAAGCGAAACTGACCGGAGCAATATGTGAGAGCTGTTATTGTTGGCTTCCCTTTGTTGCTGGCGGCCTGTCATCCCGCATCGGCCGATCCGATGACGTTGGATTTTTCATGGAACGGGGCCCGCGGCTGTGTCACGCTGTTCCCAAATCCTGAGATGCGTCTGCGCAATATTCCCGCCGGTGCCACATCGATGACGCTCACACTTGCAGAAGGCACTCGCGAAATGGGAGGCCAGAACGTTCCGGTTCCGAGCAATGGCGTCGTGCCATCGGGGACGATCCGGACATTTGGTCCTTGCAAGCCGGGTGTGTATGAATGGACCGCCCTCGTGAAATCATCGACGGGACAGGTTCTATCGGAAGCGCATCAGGCGCGTTTCTATCCCGCGGACGAGACCGCAGCGAAGCAATAATTTCGCAGCATCAATCCACGGATTGCACCGTTTCGGTCCTTTGCAACTGCGCGTGGCAGCTTCACGCGTCTGCGCGCCGCCGTTCGATCGTACGAATGAAGCCACAATCCATCTAGATATGAATTAATGGAGTTTGGAAGGTTGGAGATTGAGAACAAGTTCATGCTTCGTGACAAGGAGTTGAGTGTTGTTGGCGCGAAGGTTGATAAGGAAGCGTAGCGATTTCGCCGGCCCGACAAATATCGGTAGTGTCCCAGCTCCGATCGATGCGCAACGCGCGGGCGCGGCGAGATGAAAAAGACCGTTCTGGTCACCGGCGGTGCCGGCTACGTCGGCTCGCATTGCTGCAAGGCGTTTGCGATGGCGGGTTGGAATGTCGTGACGCTCGACGATCTTTCCCGAGGCTGGCGCGATGCGGTGCGCTGGGGACCGTTGGTCGAGTGCGATATTCGCAATTCAGCCGGCGTGCGCGCAGCGCTGGACACCTACAAGCCGGACCTTGTCGCGCACTTTGCGGCACTGGCTTATGTCGGCGAATCCGTGGCTGATCCCGCCATCTATTACGACAATAACACGAGAGGAACGCTTGCACTCCTGGAGGCAATGCGAGCGGCCGGTTGTTCGCGCGTGCTCTTTTCCAGCACGTGCGCCAGTTACGGAATTCCCCAGCACACGCCGATAGACGAAACACATCCGCAGGCGCCGATTAATCCCTATGGTTGGTCCAAGATGATCATCGAGCGCATGCTGGAGGACTTTGGCCGCGCGTACGAGATGTCGTCGGTTTCGCTGCGCTATTTCAACGCGGCGGGCTGTGATCCGGACGGAGAGATCGGCGAGCGCCACGAACCGGAAACGCATGCCATTCCGCTGGCGATCGAAGCTGTGCGCCGACCCGATCGGCCTTTCACCATTCTGGGAACGGACTTTCCGACGCCGGATGGCAGTGCAATCAGGGACTATATCCACGTCAACGACCTGGCGCAGGCGCACCTTCTCGCAGGTGACATGCTGGTGGCGCGAGGCGGTACTCATGTGTTCAATCTCGGTACAGGGGTTGGCACGAGTGTGCTCGAACTAATAAAGGCAGTGAGGCGTGTCTCCGGAAACGATCCGGTCGTCCGCCGCGGCCCACGCCGCGCGGGCGACCCGCCCACGCTCGTCGCTTCCTTTGCCAAAGCCAAGCGGGAGCTCGGTTGGAGCCCGCGGCAATCCGAGATCGACTTCATTATTGAGACTGCACTGAGGTGGAGCGATAGCAACCCGTCGGCATGATTTCGCACGAAAATGATCGATACCCCATTCGCAGGAATTGGACTGGGAAGAGGCGTGGTGCACGTCTCCGTGACGTCGGCGTCCGATGTTGCTGAAACGACATTGAACGAGGGCATGACGGTGTTCTGGCGCGCCGACCAGCCGATCGGCCATGTGCTGATGCATGAAGGCCAGATAACGGACGCCAGGATCGATCATATCGACAACACCTTCCTGTCAGCCGTCGATTCCAACGTGCGAACCTCGACGAAAATGATGCTCTCGGCGAGCGTGGTGATCTGCACGCGAGACCGTCCGGACGAGCTGAGCAAATGCTTGTCGTCGCTGCCGCAACAGACTCATCCTCCGCGAGAAATCATTGTCGTAGACAATGCATCGCGCGATCGGCGGACCCGGGATGTCGCGTTGGCCGCGGCAGTAACCTATATTCGGGAGGACCGACCCGGCCTGGACATTGCGCGCAATGCCGGCGCGCTCCAGGCGACTGGAGATATTGTCGCCTATACGGACGACGATGTGCTGCTTCACCCGCGCTGGCTGGAGCAACTGACATGTGCGTTTGACTCTCCCGAGGTCGGTGCGGTGACTGGGCTTGTGCTTCCCGCCGAGCTCGCGACCGAGGCGCAACGGCACTTCGAGACGTATTGGGGATTTGGCAAGGGCTATCGCGAACAGGATTACGACAGCGCAGCCTTCCGATCGCATCACGGCCAGGTCCTGCCCGCGTGGGACGTCGGCGCCGGAGCGAGCATGGCGTTCCGGCGCGAGGTGTTTCAGGCCGTCGGGCTCTTTGATGAGCGCCTGGACGTCGGTCAGGCCGGCTGCTCGGGCGACTCGGAGTACTGGTATCGATTGCTCGCGGGCGGCTACACGTGTCGTTACACCCCGGCGTCAGTCGCATTCCATTTTCACCGCAGGACAATGGATGGACTGGCCAGCCAGATCTATCATTACATGCGCGGTCATGCGGCCGCACTTTTGGTGCAGTATGAGCGAACGGGGATCTCGGCGAACCGGCGTCTGGCTTACTATCACAAGCCGCGTTGGTACCTCGCTAGGCTACTCCGAAAAGCAATGGAAGGAGACAGCATTCGCGACCGCTTCCTGAAGGAGGAGGTGACCGGATATCTCGCCGGATTGCTGTTCTATCATCGCCAAAGGTTTCGCAGATGACAGCCCATCCGCGTACGTCCATCGTGATCGCCGCCCGCGACGCTGCGGGAACCATTGCTGAAACTCTTGTCAGCCTGCTCGCGCAGAGCGCCCCCTCCTGGGAGGCGCTTGTCGTGGATGACGGTTCGATCGATGCCACGGCCGAGATCGTTGCTGAATATGCGGCGCGGGATTCCCGCTTTCGGGTTCTGCAGTCTGACGGAGTAGGCGCTTCCGGTGCCCGCAACAAGGGAATTGCAAGCGCGCGCGGCGAACGAATACTGTTCCTGGACAGTGACGATTGGATTGATCGATCCTTCCTTGCGCTGATGAATGCTGCGCTGGATCGCGATTCCTCGGCGGTGGCCGCCTACTGCAACTGTTGCCGGGTTATGCCTGACGGCAGTGAAATTTCCGTTCGCCGCGATCCGGCCATCCAGGACAACGCCTTCGAGCGTTTCGCTCGGACGTGTGCCACGTTCATCCATGGCGTGCTCGTCTTGAAGAGCGCGGTTGCAAAGGTCGGTGGCTTTGAGACCAGCCTCCGCACGTGCGAAGATTGGGACCTGTGGCAACGGATCGCCCGCTGCGGCGGCAGGTGGATCCATGTCGACGAGAAATTGAGCTATTACCGGACAAGCGACCGTTCACTGACGCAAGATGTCAAACGGATGCTGGCCGACGCGCGTGTGGTCATTGCGCGCGGATTTTCGAGTGACGACCGCGTCAGCGAGCCGGCACCCGCACACCAAGCTGGAGCGTCAACTGCATACGGCAGCGTCGCGGCGGCGTACGCGTATTTCGCCCTCTGGTGTGCCGGATTTGACTGCGGCCGCAGGAATGCCAGCGATCCATCGCCGGAAACGCTCAGCGACATTCCAAAGACCGAGACAACAGCGGACTTCGTGGCCTCTGTTTTGCTCGATGCCGTGATGGTCGGGGCAAGAACGGTGCCCGCCAAGCTGGCGGAACGGTGGCCGCAATACGGGAAGGGCGTAACCCACCTCATTTCAGCAATGGGGCACGCATGGAGCGACCCGGCGGCAGCGCGAAAGTGTCAATACCGCTTTGAGCGAAAAGTGCTCGATTATGACGACCTTTCGGCGCCCAGGGTCCTCACGTTGACGTTCGGCACGCGCGTTGACCTTCGCCGTATCGATACCATCAGGCCGATCGGGACTGTCGATCGATTGTATGTCTATCTCTGTGACGGGCCTCGCATCCTGACGCTGCTCGATATTGGTGCCCTCGGCACCGTCAACAACCGGTTTTGGATCGCGCTGGCCGCCCATGGCCTCGTTCATTTGCAGGTCAAAGACCAGATCGGAAGGCTGATTCGGGCAAAAATCGCACTCCACAAGCGGACAGAACGACTTCAATCCTTCATCCGAGACGGCCGAGATACTCACCGGGGGCGGCTACGCGAGTTGGCCTCGCGGGCCTCACGTGAGGCGCGGTCGCGAGCCATCTCGGGCATCTCCGCTTCGAGCAGTCCTATGCGATGTGCCAGAAGATCTCGAGACACCACACGCAAGAAATTTTGGGAGGGTTTCTTCGAGCAAGAGGATCCCTGGAACTACGGTTCGCCGTATGAACAGGAAAAGTATAGCCGGCAGCTCGAGCTCCTGCCGGACCAGCCAGTGGATCACGCGCTTGAGCTTGCGTGTGCGGAGGGACATCTCACACGGCAATTGGCACCCAGGGTCAAGCGCCTCAGAGCCGCCGATATCTCGACCAAGGCGCTCGATCGCGCCCGTGTCCGATGCAATGGGCATCAGAATATCGAATTCTCTCAATTGGATTTATCCGCCGATCCGCTCCCACAGAATATCGATCTGATCGTCTGCTCCGAGGTCCTTTACTACCTTAACGACGAGGCCGAACTGGAATCGGTCGCGAAGCGACTGGTGCAGGCGCTGCGTCCTGGCGGTCACCTGGTGGCGGCCCATGCCTTTGTGCTGAAGGACAATATATCGCGAACGGGCCTCGACTGGGAGAGTCCGTATGGGGCGGAGACGATTAGGCGGATTATCCAGGGCGTGCCCGGGCTCGCCCTGGATACATCGATCGAGACGGAGCTGTACCGTATCGATCGGTTCAGGCGGTTAGTCCCGGGCGAAGCCGCCCCTGACATACAGGTGAAATTCGCGACTATCGACGCGCCGATTGAGCTCGAGGTTGCGCGGTCCATCGTGTGGGGCGGGGCCGTGGCGCGCAGGTTTGACGTCGCGCAATCCGAAAGACGAACGCACGCTCCGGTCCTGATGTATCACCGAATTGCGACAGAAGGACCAGACGAACTGGCGCGGTACCGCTTGTCTCCGGATGCGTTCGGGCAACAGATGCTGTGGCTTCGCCGCAATGGCTACCACACGATCAATTCGGATCAGCTCGCCTGGTTCGTAGCAAGCAATCATCCGTTCGTGGGCAGGCCGGTGCTGATCACGTTCGACGATGGCTATCAGGACTTTGCCGAGTATGCATGGCCGATCTTGCAGGCAAACGATTTCTCGGCAGAGGTGTTCATTGCGACCGATTTCGTGGGAAGGTGGGCTGAATGGGATGCGCCGTTTGGAGAGCCCGCTTCGCTGCTCGATGCGGCCGGGATCGCCGGGCTGGCCGCCGAGGGCGTATCCTTTGGCAGCCATTTGGCGAGCCACCCGCGCAGCCAGGAACTTGCGACCTGGACGCTCGCCGAGGAACTGACGCGATCTCGTGCACAGTTGGAGCGATGGCTTGGGCGATCGATAACGTCGCTTGCTGCGCCTTTTGGCTCTACCAATCAGCGGCTTGGAATTCTCGCAGCCGAATGCGGCTACAAGACCGTGTTCAACACGGTCAACCGGGCTGCAACACTGAAGGACAATCTGTTGGACCTGCCGCGAATTGAGGTCAGAGGCGATTTCACGCTGGACACATTCGCGCGCTGCCTGGAGCAGTATCAATGAGTAGCGGTGCGCTGCTGATCAGTGTGGTTATTCCCGCCTTCAACGCCAGTGCGACGATCGATGAGACGCTTCGCAGCGTAAGGTCCCAGTCGCACCGTGAGCTGGAAATCATTGTCGTGGACGACGGCTCCACAGACGACACGGTCGCAGTTGTCCAGCGGCATCTGGTTCAGGATTCTCGCGTAACAATCATAGAACAGCGTAATGCAGGGGTGGCGGCCGCCCGGAATGCGGGCTGGCAGGCCGCGCGCGCGGACTTCGTCGCGTTCATTGATGCCGATGATCTCTGGACGCCTCGCAAGATTGAGCAACAGCTTCAAGCCTTGCTTAAGGCAGGAGAGCGGACTGGTCTGGTCTACAGCTGGTATGACTGGATCGATGCCGATAGTCGCGTAAGTGCCAGGTCCGATCCCGTCTTTCATGCGGGCGAGGTGCTGGACTATCTCTGTCAGGGAAATTTCATTGGCAACGGCAGCTCGGCGCTGGTTCGCCGGGAAGCCCTCATAGCTGCAAAAGGTTTCGAGAGCGGACTCAGGGCGTCGGGGGCAGAAGGCTGCGAAGATCTGCTGTTCTATTGCCGTGTCGCGGAGGCGTACCACTTCGCGGTCGTGCCCGAGTACCAGATCGGCTACCGCTATCTTCCGAACAACATGTCAAGCAACATGCCCCGGATGTTCCGGTCGTGGATGCTGGTCGCCGATGAGATCATGGCGCGGCACCCAGAGCGCACGGCGCTCCTCGACCTGGGCTTCAGAAACTATGCGCGTTGGCTGCTTCGGAGAGCTCTGACGGGCGGTCACTTGTGGTACTTCATCTCAATCCTTGGACAGCTTTTCAGACGGAATCCCTTGCTCGCGCTCAGGGTCGCCGTGCACGATGTGCCACGGGATACCGTGTTGGAAGTCCGGTGGAAATGGCGGCATCAGCGTCGCAAGGTGGTCCGACCACCGGCTTCGTTATTTGCCATCGGCGATCCGAGTCAATTGCAATGACAGAGCACGCGAACAACACACGAAGTCCGAGATCTGCTCGCCGCGCTGCATTGGTCGAACTGTTCAAGCTGCTCAAGCTTGCTCCACTGCCCGGCTGGGTGACGCCCGCGCTGATTGTCCTTGGCCTGGCGACATCGTTGGCGGAGACGGTCGGGATTACTCTCGTGCTCCTGTTCTTCTATTTCGCCATGGGTCAGGTGGAGCTTGCAACGTCGACCAGCGGCCTGCTGGGCGAAGCGCTTCGATATGCGGCGAACTGGTTTCACAGCTCGACCGAAACTGCTGTCGTGCTGCTCCTTCTCATCATTGCTCGCGGTGCTCTTTCCTTTATCAACACATTGATCAGTGCGCGTGTCGGAGAGAAGATCAATGAAGTCGCGCGCAACCGCGTTCATCTGCAGTATCTGTCAACTTCGTATTCGTTCTTCCAACGCCATGACGAAGCCTATCTCATGGAGGTGTTGGGAACCGAGACATGGGTGATCTCCGGGGCATATGCCAGTCTTACCCGCATTGTCGTGAGTTCGTGTTCGGTTTTTCTCTTCGCGTCCTTTCTGTTGGCGCTCTCGATCAAGGTAACGGTCGTCGCCCTCGTCGCCTCGATGATCATATCGGCGGGATTGCGCCATCTTTCGCTGCCAATGCAGCAGTTGGGCGCCGGCGTAAAGCTGGTTCATCAAAAGCTGGGTGAGCATATGCTGATGACACTCCAGGGCATGCGCACGATCCGCGCGTATGGCCAGGAGGAGAGTCACCAAAAGCGCTTCGAGCAGGCTTCGGCGCAGGCCCGACAGGTCGCGCTGCGCCTTGTGCGCCTATCCGCCCTGGTCTCGCCTCTGACGGAGGTGGGGTATCTTTTCGTGCTGTTTCTCGTAATCGCGTTCGCTGATCTATGGGGAATCGGCTTTGCGACGAGCCTGACCGCGGTCGCGTTGCTCTATCGATTGCAGCCGCATATGCGAGATCTCGAAGGGAACTTGCTGTATATGGCGCAGATCGAGCCGCAGCTTCGGTCCATCAGACACATGCTGTCGACAGATGACAAGGAGTACCCGAACGCCGGGCACGTGGCCGTGGCTAAACTGGAGAACGGCATCTCATTTCGCAACGTGACGTTCCGCTATGATGCCGGTACCGAGCCCGCTCTTTTGGATGCTTCGTTTGACATTCCTGCGGGCAAGACCACTGCGCTCATTGGAGCCAGTGGGGCGGGCAAGACCACGATCGTAAATCTATTGTTGCGACTCTATTCGGCCAACGAGGGTGTCATACGGGTTGATGGGCGATCCATCGAAGACGTTCGTCGAATCGATTGGCTCGGCATGCTCGCGATTGCGGGGCAGGATGTGGACCTGGTCGAAGGCACGGTGATCGAGAACGTTCGGATGGCCAAGAACGACGCCTCCGAGGAAGAGGTTCGGCAGGCGCTGCGGGTCGCGGGCATTTCAGAGGTCGTCGAGGCCTTGCCGGACAAATACGACACCTGGATCGGACAGCACGGCCTGCGCTTCTCAGGCGGTCAGCGGCAGCGCCTTGGTCTTGCCCGAGCGATCGTGCGCAATCCGAAGTTCCTCATCCTGGACGAAGCGATGAGCGCGCTCGATCTGACGCTCGAGGACAGCATTCGACGCGCGATCCAGCTACAATTCAAGAACCGAACTTTGTTGCTGATAACACATCGCCTGGATTCAGTGCGCGATGCGGACCACGCGGTGTGCATTGAAAACGGCCGGGTTGTCGCTGAGGGTCCTCCGGCGAAAGTCCTGGCGAGTCAAGGAGCGTGCGTAACGGGCACTTCGCAAGATGAAGTGCCCTACATCGGATGCGGAACGCGGTTCCCTAACCGGAACCTGCGTGTTCGGCACTCGCCCGGTGAATGACGGGTACTGCCTTGAGCGTGCTTGTTGCAGATCAGCGCCGACTTCACATGAGCCCGTAGCACTACGGTGTCTCCGCAGAAATCTCTAGCCGTCAGCTGATTCTCGCGTCATTCGTCAAATTGCATCGAATCGATAAGGCTCTTTTGAACGCGTGCATAGTTGTGTGCACGTAAAAGGAGCACGCAATCCATCATGACCATTATCAATGGAAGCGCCGGTACTGACGTTCTGTTTGGCGGTACCGGAAACGATGTTCTGACCGGAGGCGCAGGCAGCGATACTTTCGTCGTCTCGAAGGGATACGGCTCCGATACCGTCACTGATTTTCAGGCGGGCTTGAGCGGCGATGTGTTGCGATTGCAAAACTACGGCTTTGCGACGTTCGCCAGTTTCCTGGCAGCGGCCACCCAAGTGGGCTCCGATACGGTCGTCACGCTGTCGTCCACCGAAACCCTGACGCTGCAGAATGTCGCGCTTTCGACCTTGGTTGCAAGCAATGTCGCCCTGGACAATCCGCTGCCAGCGAGCGGAACGGCATGGAACTGGGCGGGTACCGTCGCCGCGGGCGGTACGCTGACGACCGGTGCGACAAATGACGGTATGGAGGCCGGCGGCACGGGCGTCACGCTGATCGGCGGAGCAGGGGACGACACCTACTATGTCTATGACCACAACACCAAGGTCGTCGAGCAGGCCGGAGAGGGTATCGATACGATCCGTGTCTGGAACATCAATGGATACAGCCTCGTCAATGCGCCGAACGTCGAGAATCTTGTCCTGACAGATAGTGTTCCGTCGCCCGCCACCGGCAACGATCTCAACAACATCATTGTCGGCAATGCCGGCGACAACATGATCGACGGCGGGCGAGGCAACGATGTGCTGACCGGTGGGGCCGGTCGCGACACCTTTGTCGTGAAAGCGGGCAACGGCAACGACATTGTCACCGACTTTCAGGCGGGTGCGGGTGGGGACATCCTGCAGCTCAACAACACCGGCTTCAAGACGTTCGCCGACGTCACGGCGGCCATGAAGCAGGTGGGCACCGACCTTGTCCTGACGATCGCTAGCGGCGAAACGATAACGCTTGAAAACACCAGCCTCCAGAATCTCACGGCCGCCAATATAAACATCGTCAGTCCCCTGACCGGACTGGTCCAGACCTTCAACGACGACTTCAACACGCTCTCCGCGGGTCAGGATCCGAGCCTGACCTGGCGCACGAGCTATGCCTGGAGCGGAGCCGCAGGGTACGGGCTGGCCGGCGAACAGGAGGTGTATGTCGATCCCAGCTTTTCCGGGCTGCCGGCCACTCAGGCATCAACGTCGCTCGGGCTCAATCCGTTCTCGATTCAGGACGGTCACCTCGTCATCACGGCGCAAGCGTTGCCTGCGAGCGCAACGCCTTATACGGGCAGTGCCATATTTTCGTCGGGCATGATCTCGACCCAGAACAGCTTTACTCAGACCTACGGCTATTTCGAGATGACGGCCACGCTGCCCAGCACGAGCGGAGCGTGGCCGGCGTTCTGGATGCTGCCCAGCACGGCCAATAACCTCAACACTGAGATCGATGTGCTCGAAGCCTTTGGCCAGGATCCTGACCAGGCGCATTGGGCCATTCACTCGCCCTACGCGCCGGCGACGAATGGGGGCTGGGCAAATACAGCCAACCTGACCACTGGAGAACACACGTTCGCGCTCAAATGGACGCCTTACGAATTGACATTCCTCGTCGACGGGAACGAGGTCGCGCGGCAGGCCACGCCCGCCGACATGAATACGGCGATGTACATGATCGCCAATCTGGCGATGGGCGGGAGCTGGCCGGGCAATGCCGCTCCAGGATCGACGGCGACGATGACCATCGATTCGATCAAAGCCTATCAATTGCCGGAATACACGCTTGCGAACTACACTCTGCTCACGAGTGGCACGCCGACCAACACGATCGCGGGAAGCGCGGCTGCGGACACGCTGAGCGGCACGTCCGGCAATGACCTGATCGGTGGTGCAGGAGGCGCCGATGTCATGACCGGCGGTGCCGGCGACGACACTTATGTCGTCACCGATTCCGGTGCGAAGGTTATCGAAGGCTATGGCGGAGGCATCGACACGGTAAACGCCTCGGTGACGTATACGCTTTCGAGCTACGTCGAGAATCTGACCCTCACCGGTTCCGCAGCCATCAACGCCACCGGCAATATTCAGTCCAACATCATCATCGGCAATGCCGCGGCAAACGTGATCACCGGCGGGCTCGGCAATGATATCCTGACCGGCGGCGGCGGTGCGGATAGCTTCGTAATCAACTCCGGCGACGGTTCGGACATCATCACCGACTTTTCGCCGGGATCAGGCGCCGGACACGATGTCGTCCAGCTCAACGGCTTTGCCTTCACCTCATTCGCCGACGTTCAAGCGGCGATGAGCCAAATCGGAAGCGACGTATATCTGAAGCTGACGAGCCAGGATACCCTGGTGTTCCGCAACACGACGGTCTCGGCATTCACCAGCGACGATTTCCAATTGCCAGCAACGCTCCCGGTCGGCGGCACGATCACGTCTTGGATCAGCGGGAAGGCGAGCAGCCACATGGTGTACGGTACCGCGGCCAACGACAAGCTCTCGGCGGTCAATATCGATGACACGCTCGTCGGGGGGAACGGCGACGATACCTACGTCATCGGTAGTGCGAACCAGAAAATCGTCGAAAATCCCGGCGGCGGCGTTGACAGCGTGGAGGCTTGGACGTCGTACACGTTGTCGGCAAACGTCGAAAACCTGACGTTGATGATGGGCGGGCTCGCGGGCGTCGGCAACCAGACGGCAAACCGTATGGTCGGCTCGAGCGGTGACGATTTCCTGGATGGCGCAGGCGGGAATGACTGGCTCTCCGGAGGAGCCGGAAACGATACGTTCATCTACAATGTAGCCAGCGGCAACGATACGGTCGCCGATTTCCACGTGTTCACGAGCGCGACTGCCGAACATGACAAGCTGATTCTGAAAGGCTACGATAGCGGCGCCTACTTGACCCATGTGAACGATGTATGGACCGTTCACTACGCGGGTGGAGCAGACACGCTGCGCATCGCGGGCGTGACCAGCTTGACGTCGGCCGACTATTCATTCGTTTCCGCGACGAATTCGCCGATGACGATGACATCTATCGCCGTGCCGACGATCTCGGCTGTCAACGACAGCGGCTCGATCGTGTCGGGCCTCATCAATACAAATCATCTGGTCCTCACGGGTCGCGCGCAGGCAGGTTTAACCGTCAAGGTTTTCGACGGGACAACTCAGATCGGCACGGCGATCGCCGACGGCAACGGTAGCTGGAGCATGGCGACTGCAATGCTGGCCGAAGGCGGCCACACCTTTGCCGCCGCAGCGATGGACGGTGTCGGCAATCTCACCGCGCTCTCAGCCGGGGTGAATGTCACCATCGATACGATCGCCCCGAACGTGCCCAAGCTCGCGTCGTTCTCGCCCGACAGCAACGTCGCCGGCGATGGCGTCACCAATGTCAACCACGTGAATTTGACTGGAACCGCGGACGCCGGGAGCACGGTGCAGGTCTTCGACGGCGCGACGATGATCGGAACGGCGATCGCCGATACCAACGGAGCCTGGTCCTTTGCCACCGCAACGTTGGCGGACGGTAATCACACCTTTACCGGCAAGACCGCGGACACCGCCGGCAACGTCAGCGCTTCCTCCGGTGCACTGAACGTCACGGTCGATACGCGTGCCCCGGTTGCACCCATCCTGACCTCGGGCGCACCTGGAGCTTCAAGCGCGATAATCGTGTCCGGCACGGCAGAAGCCGGAAGCACTGTCCGGCTGTACGAAGGCTCGATCTTGATCGGCACGGGCGTCGCGGCGACGAGTGGGGCCTGGAGCGTCACCACCGGATCGCTCACGGCAGGGCAACACAGCTTCACCGCGACCGCCACCGACATCGCCGGCAATTTGAGCCAGCTTTCCAATGCTTTCAGTTCCGCGGTGGGTACGGTGATCGAAGCGACCGGCACGACATCGCTTATCAAGTCGGGAAGCAACTTCTACCTTTCGACGGCCGGCTCATCGTTGATCCTGAAGAATGGCGGAACGGCGGTTGTCGCAGGGCAGCTTGGCGCATGGGTGCCAGTGGCTGCGGAAGCGTCGTCGAACGGCTATCTCGTCGCGTGGAAGATCCCCTCGACCGGCCAGTTCGCGGTCTGGAGCACCGACAGCAACGGCAATTTCGTATCCAGCTATCTGAACAAGGTGTCCGGTACCGACCCGGCTCTTGAGTCGAGCGAGACCCTCTTTCACCAGGATCTCAACGGTGATGGCGTGATTGGTCTTCCACCAACGCCCCAGCAGGTTTCAGGCACGACAATCGAGGCGTCCGGCTCAACCAGCCTGGTTCTGGTCGGCTCGAATTACTTGCTCGACGGGATGGCCAGCGGCGCGGGGCCGACCTTGAAGTACGGTGGCGTAGCGGTTGTGTCGGGACAGTTCGGCGCTTGGACGCCGGTGGGCGTTGAGCAAACGACCAGCGGCTATGATGTCGCCTGGAAGATTCCGGCCACCGGCGAACTCTGTGTGTGGACCACGGACAGCAATGGCAACTATCTATCGAACCTCCTGAACAAGGTGTCCCCGACCGACTCTGCTCTTAAAGCGGTCGAGACGACGTTTTATCAGGACCTCAATGGCGATGGTGTAATCAATACGTCATCGACCATCCTCAAGATCTCCGGAAATGTCGTATTGAATCTGGGCAATATGTCACAGGCCGCGACGGTCGACCCCGGCGCCACGCTCGAATTGTCCGGCGCCGCTTCCGGGTCGATCACCTTCAAGGCGTCGACCGGCAATCTGGTGTTGGACCACGCGTCGCAATTTACGGGAACGCTCATCGGTCTAACGGGTGACGGCACCGCGTCAAATTCCAACCATATCGACCTGAAGGACATCGCCTACGGAGCGGGAACGACGGCGTCCTTTTCCGGCGATACAGCCGGTGGCGTGTTGACCGTGGTCGACGCTCAAAATCACACGGCACATATCTCGCTTGCTGGCGACTACACCAACTCGACCTTCAATCTCTCGAGCGACGGATCCGGGGGCACACTGGTCATCGATCCTCCGAAGGCTCGCTTTGATTTTTCGGCGGTTGCGCCGTCGCAGCCTCCTGCTACCGCACCGGCCGTCGGCACCGCGCGCCTGGGAGGCGAGGGGTTCGTGTTCGAGCAGTCCGCCACCTCCAACCCATATGACTTAGTTAACGAGGCGTTTCATGAAACGACCAAGATAGGGCTCCTCGCGGCCACCACTTATCCAGATGTTGACTCGAGCCTTCATCAGGTCGACGCCGTTCACGCGGTAGCCCCGATTGATGTCCATCTGGCGGAGTTGCATAACTTCATTCTTCGCTGAAGGTCTTTGCCTTTCGAATAACGTTGCGCAACGCGCGTTTCGCAAGTTCCCGTTTCCGCGTGAAGGAGATCATGGCGAGGAGATATGATGCATAGGCAAGCGCCAGCAGCGTAACCAGCCCAGCGAAAGAGTTTCCATCCAGCAATGAGATGTTCGAAATCCTTGTGACGGCCGCCGCAACGCCACAACCGATCCAATGCGGGACGGTCGTCTTGACCAGGCTCGTTGTCGTCACCGGGCCATGACGACCGATAGATATCGCGCAAAGCGGCAGCACGACGGTGCAGTTCACCAGCGTATACGCCGCGGCGATTCCAAGCGCACCCCAGGGAAGACCGACGAGGAATGAGGTCACGTTGATCAAGGCGGTCCAAACGCCAAGCCTGAAGTACTCCTGGCTACGGCCTTGACTGAGGAACAGCCAAGCTGCCGTCGCGGTCGCGACCTGGATCAAGCCGGCAACGCCCAGCCAGGAAAAAATCGGGGCTGCGCCCACCCAATGCTCGCCAAGGAGAACTCTGAAGAGCGGTTCCGAGAGTAGGATGGCAAACACGATGCCCGGCTGACATATGAGCATCACCATGGAAAGGGCATCATTGTAGGTACTGAGATATCTCTCCTTATCGAAACGAAGCCGCGAAAGCAGCGGGACAATCACCTGGCCGATCGGGTTGTGTAATTGGACGATCGGCAGCAGCAACAGCTTATAGGCCCGATCGTACAGGCCAAGTTCGTCGCCGCCTCGAAATTTGCCGATGAGAATGTTGTCCGCATTTCTCGAAAGATAGTTGACGAGGTTGAACCCTGACACATGCAGGCCAAATCGCGCCATGTGGCGCGTCTCGCTGTCCAGACTGGGATATCCGGGGCGATAGCCGGAATAGGCCCAGATCCCGATTGTCGAAAAGAGGGTAAGAACGAACGTGGACAGGTAAAGTGCCCAATAGTTTCTCAAGATGATTACAGCGACGATCCCTGCGACAACGGAAGCGGTTGTCGCGGCGACATCCAGGATTGCTAGGGCCTTAAATCGGGATTCTCTGGCAAGGAGAGCCGCCGGAACGGTCGGAAGGCCAGCTATGAAACTTAGGCCGGCAATTGCGATCATGAGCTGCTGAAGCGTCGTATCGCCATAAAACAGCGCAACCGGATGCGCGCTCAACGCCAGAACGAGAGCAGATGCCGCGGAAGCGAGCACCGACAGCCAGAACAGCGCATCGATTTGGCCCTTGGCGATTTCCGTGCGTTGAATGATGGCCTGTCCAACGCCGACATCCTTGATGAGCCCGACGAACGTTGCGGCCGTCGCAGACATAGCCAGCAGGCCGAAGTCGGACGGGGCAAGATTTCGCGTCGAGAATATCGTCAGGACAAAACCGGCCGAGAGTTTCCAGGCTTGGGACCCGCCCGTTATGAGGATGTTGGTTACGGCCCGTGACTTGCTGTCCTTGTCCAACGGCTCACCCCCGCGATCTCAAACACCTCTTGCGCGGTCTCGCGCCTGCCAGCAAATTCCGCGGGAAATCCAGCGCGCTGCACGATGGCGGTTCCGATCGTCTCCGGCTTTTAGCTTGGCCTTGGCACGAACGGAAGACATGATCGGGCGATGTGGGATCGGCCTGGACGAGCCTGCTCGAAACTGATCTCAAGCGATGGCTGGACGTCACCAACGTCAATGCAGACACTTGTGGTCACATCAATGCCCGCAGTTTGTCATATTTCGATTCACAGTGCTGAGGTTCCCGTGAGATGATTTTGTGGGCACTCACACCAGGAGAAGGGCAAGCTGCGCTTGCGATATTTGCAGGCCGCTAGTCATTCTATAATGTTCGGTTGATCTCGATGGCGAAGCTCCGGAGGTCCGAGACGGGATGACGTTGTACACTGTTGCATCACGGCAAGGAGCGCGGTCTGGCGTCGCGTCGCTTGCGGGACCTCTCTTCCTCCTTGCAGTAGCCGTCATTCTGTCTGCGATTTCGCGGCGGGCCGTCACGCATCTCGCGCGCTGGTCTGACATTTACGCTCTGGTGCTGGTTTGCTCGGCATTTGCCGGCGCGCTCGCCTTCAGCTCCATTCGCTACCGTGATTTCTCGCCGCCATTGCGGATCACCGCCTTCGCGATCGGAATGACGATCTTCGTGCAGTTGCTGTTCGATTCATTGGGGCCCTTCGCAGGGCCTCCCAACATCCTGTTCGGGGCGGGCGACAAGATTCTGTTCTTCCGCTACGGTGCGGTGCTTGCGGTTGTGGCAGGAATAGCCGCGATCTGGCGTCCTTCATTTCTGGTGCCGCTGTTCTACTTCTATCATGCATGGCGCGAAATGGTGAGCGTCGTGTCCGGCATCTTCGTGACGGAGACCGATTATCTCGGTATGCTCGACGTCGGTAACTTCGCCGTGCTTGGCGTGCTCGGCACCATCGTTCTCACCAGCGCCTGGGTGATGGATCGCGTGCCGAGGCTGCGAACTCTGTTCGCTTCCGCAAATGACGTGAAGCAGCTTCGCGATCGCGCCTATGGCTTGATTTGGGCGTGCGCCGTCGGGGCGCATCTCGGCAGCTATTTCTGGTCGGGAATCGCAAAGCTGCAGGCTGGTGGCGAGAAGCCGTGGACCTGGCTGTTCGCAAATCCCACGCAAACGTCCATCCTGATGGGCCTCGAACGCGGCGACGCCCCGCTCGGCCTGTGGCCGGGCGCGTTGCAGACCATCTGGGACGCGATCGTGAGCAACCAGCTGATCTTCAACGTCTTCGTGCTGGGTGCCCAGCTCCTGTCGCCCCTGGCTGCGATCTCGACGCGCGTGCTGTCGTTCTTCTGCCTGCTGTTCGACGTCTTCCACATCGGCGTGTACTTCACGCTCGGGGCTCTTTTCTTCTTCTGGATTGCGCTCAACCTGTTCATCGTGGCTGCGGCACGCACGCTGCCGCGTGATGGGTTCACCCCGGCGATGAAGGTTGTGATGGTCGTGACCGTCATCTGTGGCCGGTTCTTTTTCTACACCAATCACCTGGGATGGCTGGACGGGCCGAAGCTGGCAAGCCCGCGGCTTTTCGTCGAGACCCGCGAAGGTCGCCAGGTTCTCGCGCCTTCCACCTATTTCGGCATCTACTCGTACATGATCGGGACCGGAACCATGTACATCCCTGAGAATCATTTCCGGGCTCGCGTTGGCGGCAACAACCACGATCTTGCGACTTGGCACGACGCGGCCACCTGCGGCCCGGAGATCCTTCCGCGTCAAGACACAGGCGTATCCATGGAGGCCGTGGAAAAATTGGTCCGCGAGACGGATCGCTTTTTTCGTGTCTACCCCTGGGTGAAGCACAACAACAGCTTTTATGCCTATCCGCACCACATGCTGTCCAATCCATGGCTGTATGGCGAATTCAACGAGCTGACCATGGACGATATCGTCGCCTATCACTATGTGGTGGACTCAGTATGTCTCGGCCTGGCGGAGGGCAAGCTCGTGCGCGACGTTCGGAATCGAACGGACTATCGAATTGACCCATAGTGATGACGAGATCTGGGTGGTCTATGACGGCGAATGCCCGTTATGCAGCCGCTATGTTCTGCTGTACCAGTTGCGGGAGCGTGGGCAGCGCATTCACCTGATCGACGCGCGTTCGGAACATCCGATCGTCGGCGATATCCGCGCCCGCAACCTCGATCTCAATGAAGGCATGGTGGTTCGCTGGCGTGGGCGGCACTACCATGGGGCCGATGCAATGCATCTGCTGGCAACGCTTGCCGCGGAGAAGACTGTCTTCAATCGTCTTAATCGGCTGGTGTTCTCCCGGCCACGCCTGGCAAGGGCACTTTATCCGGCACTGGTGCGTGGAAGGAAGCTTCTCCTTCGGCTTCTCGGCCGCAAGTTGATCGATGAGATCAATGCTCCGGAACAGCGGATACCGGTCGGTCCTTCCGACCAAAACATCAAGCACAACGAGGGAGTCCGATGACGATTGGAGGAAGGCTCCAGCGCGCCTCCTGTGTACAAGAAGCGGTGGGGCAGGTTATCGCGTCGCGGCCTGATAGGCCGGAGAGAGACGCATCAGGCCGCAACGGACAAGGTCGTCGGATGATTGGTAGATCAGGCTTTTCGGATAGATGAGCTCGAATGACCGATTTTGATCGAGTCGCTCCGCGTAGCGCTGATACTCGACCGATCCGAGATAGTAATTCCCTTCACGGACCGCTATTGCGACCTTATCGGTGAAGTCGTGGAGAAATTTGAAATGGAGCAGGGCGCCTGTGACATCGCCTGGCTTGCCTGGTGGGGTCATCAGGTGACCGGCGGCGATATAGCGACGGCTGGGCAACCAGCGCGCGAGCGGCACTTTAGTGAGCAGCGGTGGCTGCCAGCGCGTGATGTTAACTGCAGGCAGCAGCCGCGCCAGCCCGTATGGCTCAAGCAACTGTACGAGTGCGTCATAAAGGGCGATCTTCGGCGGCATCGGTTCGTCATAAAACAGCCTCGCTCGCGCACCGCCCACCAGGTAGTTGGCCGGAAAGCCGCGCCGACGGCGCTTCACATAGCTATCTGAATCGAAGTAGGGGCAGAACGCGACGAGGCTCTCACCGGCTTGGTAGCGCTCCGGGCCTCCGAGCCAGCGTGGATACATGTCGACCATCTCCGCGGTCATGCAATCGGCGCCGGTACTCTCCAGATATCGGCACAGCCATCGAAGATCAAAATTTTCGCAACCGGGATAGACAAAGAGTTCGTCGGCGTCGAGCGTCAGCGCCCACCGTCCTGGCGCGAATTGGTCGAGCACGGCGCTGGTCCAACGCGCGCCACCACTTGATTCTGCAAAGGACTCCCGGATCTCGAACACGTGAACGTCCGGCTGATCGAGCAGGAATGCTCGCGTGCCGTCATCCGAACGGTCATCGATCGCGAGGAAACGTCGGACCCCAAGCCGGCGATGATGGCGCAGGAATTCGGGTAATCGCAGCATTTCGTTGCGGAGCTTGCCGACAGCCACGATCTCATCGGGGCCGAAGTCGAGGGGCCGGGTATCAATCCGGTGAATGACCGGATCGGGACGCTGCTTGGCCCGTGATCGCGCTGGCGTCAAAAATGCGACAGCCGCTTGACCCCTTACGATCAACTTTTGTAACGCGTTCTGCGCGCCGTTGCCGCCCGCGGCTGTTCTCGCCAGCAATTCCATTTTTAATTTCCAGCCAACCGATCATATCTGCATTGTCGACATAAAGACGGCGAATATAGGTGCTATGGAGAGTCATGTTGTCTCAGCGGGTTGATCTAGCATCATAAACCCGTGGCAAGGCGCAAATGTGCGCTTCTTCTTTGCAATCGAGGAATATCGGCCGGCGGCTTCGCATCGGTTCCGAATAAATTGCATTGCCATTTATTCCCAAACGTCCTGAGCATACTGTGTCGCGTCAGCTTGTCGCGGATTCGCCTCGTCTAAAAGCATTTGCCTCGACTTGGTGCAACACAGCCATTCCGCTGAAGTTTCAACGAGCCGAAATCAAAATCAAAGAAGAAAGCCTGCGCCACGCATTCAAACGCGTATTCAGTTGGGTGTAGCAGATATTGTCGTTGAGCAGATTGGAAGCTGCAGGCCAACAGCTTCAGCGGAGCACCACGCGCGCAGGGGGATCATGCCGCGTAAACGACGCGTTCACAACACACCGGCAGGAATGCGGCCCTGCGGGATGGTCTGCATGAACTAAGCAGGTGCGGCGCTTCTACGGGAGGTTGTCACAGTGTACGGGCCCGCGACAACATTCTCGGTGGCCGCTCAGGATAGGTGTCTTAGGCTGCGATTTGCGATTCAGGCATCTGCGGTGATGCCTCCGACTGCACCTGGTCCAGCACCGAGAGGTTCGCGATGAGCAGATAGATCAGCAGGCTCGCGCAATAGACGACTTGCAAGACCACCGCGCTAGCGACGAATGCGATCGCGCCCGTCGCGAAACCCTGCTCGAGGCCCAAATACCATGCTGCAGCCAAGATTAGCATCGTTGCGGGAATAAGGGCATATGCGCGAAGAAAACGCCCCAGAAGAACACCCGCCACGGCGCTTGCGATCATCAGCACAACCAAATCTGCCCTCCTGCTCTCCGGACGCGTGATGGGCCGTATTGTAGCCACAGAACCGCTAAAAACATACCATTTTTACGCGGCCCCGGCCAGTCTTTACCTGCCTGTGCTGCGGGCGGGCGGTTCCGTCGTAAAAAGGTGCTCTGTCATCGACCCGGTGCCCTGGATTCCCACCGGGATCCCGGAGCTCTCCTGCTGACAACCTGGTGCTTCTCGGTTCCAGGGGGGTACTTCCCACCCCGTCTCGGCAACACGCCGACACGTAAATGCGGCAAGACGCTTGTGACCAGACGCTTCGGAGAAAAGGGCCCTAACCGCCCTGTTTTTTGCGCAGCAGGAGTCCGACCAGTTCTTCGAGGCTCTGCTCAATGTCCGCGGACTGCAAGGATCCGGTATCGGGCTTGGAGGAATGCGGCTCGATCAAACGCAAGCTTGCGCCGGCAGGCCCGGATTTCACTGGCTTCGGCTCCCCAATTGATACGGGTCTAAACGACTCAAGCATGTCATAGTTCGCCTGCTCAGTTATTGCGGGTTGGGGTGTGGCGTATCGCGTGATGGTGCTTTCATCGGAAGATGGCCGTCCGGTTCTGAGCGCAGGCGAAACGTAGGGCTGCAAGTTCAAGTACTCGGCGTGGCGCTTACGAGAGATCAGCTCACGCGTGCCGTAGCCGGCCGCGAAGCCAATCGCGAGCAGAACAGACATGATGAGGAGCCCAGCCATCAAACTACCCGCGCCCACGCATAATTCTGCCTCAGAGTTAACCTGTTACCGTCTATATCCCGTAGTTGATAGATACCGTAATTGACGATTTGAAGGCACGTCGTTCGCCGTGTCCGGGGAGGGCTGCGCTCGCGTAAGGATCGCTTCCAACGAGTCGTGAGGTGTTCGCGATACGATATCCGCTGCATCCTAGCGATGCGGTGACTTGCCTATTTGCTGGTCAATGCACCTTCGGTTTGGCATCGCGCTGTCGTGGGTGTGACGGCCGTCAATTGACAGCTCGCTCAACGTAGCGAACATCGCAAACAGGAAATCACCATACCGAGATCGCCGCCTTGTCGTTACAATCTCCAGGTTCCGCCATCAAAGCCGATAGTCGCGCGGAGAAGATCGGCGCGGTCAACGGTTTTCGCGGACTCGCCATCTTGATGGTGATCCTCTTTCACTTGCTTGTTCCGTTTACATCCAGCGCGTCGGCGTTTCCCGGCGAACTTGATCCGAATGGTCTCCTGGCCATTGTCGCCAAGCACGGCTTCCTGGGTGTAAATATCTTTTTTGTGCTCTCCGGATTCGTTCTGTACCTGCCCTATCGCACAAAGAAGCGAGCCATCGGTCGGCTCGCCGACCTCCCGCATTTCTATTGGCATCGCGCAGCCCGTTTGCTTCCACTTTACTATACGGTAGTCCTCGTGACGGTTGCGCTCCATGCCAAGTCGCCCGCTGGATCGCACGCGTGGTACCTGGAACTCGGCGGACTGTTATCTACGCTTTTCATTTTTGTGCCGCACGGGTTTATGCCCCCCTCCAATCCCGTATTATGGTCCGTAGGCGTTGAGATCTGGTTCAGCCTTTTGTTTCCGCTTCTGATTCTTCTCACCGCGCGCTTGGGCCTCCGAAGGCTGTTGCTGTTGAGCGTCGTCATCTGCTCAGCTTTCGTGGTGGCTGGGCACCTTATCGCGGTGGATCGGATTGGGATGTTTCGCCCGTTTGTGGGCGGAATATTTGGGTCGTGTTACCAGTTCATTTTCGGAATGTTGGTCTGCGATCTCTACGTCAAGTCCAGGGACAGTGTATCACTTAGGAGATTTCAGGCGCGCGGGCTGCTGCCCGGACTGCTGGTGATGATTGCCGCCATATATCTCAAGGATAACGGCCCCTGGGCGGTGAGCATTCTCTACGCCACGATCTTTTGCGCCGGGTTTGCCATGGTGCTGCTGGCGGTGTTGTGCGGGGCATGGTCCGCAAATCGCTTGTTCGAGGCGTGGCCAATTCAAGTCGTCGGATGCATGTGCTACAGTATTTATGCGTGGCATTCGATCATCATGGTTGAAATGATCCCGCCCGATACGTCTCCGTTGCAAGACACGCTTCAACTTTCATTGCCCTATCTTGCAATAACGATCCTGCTAAGTGCCCTGAGCTACCGCTATATCGAATTTGGCCATCAGCGCGATTGGAGGTCGTTGTTCCTGTTGCGCAACGCCAATTCCGACGAACTCGCCGGCGCTGGGGTATCGCGTCAGGGTGGGGTCTAAACCAGTTGCTTCGTCTTGAGAGAACTTCGGGGCTTCTCGCACTGTGAGTCGCAGGTATGTTCGGTGGTCCCGAGTCGGCGGCAAGCTTTTGGTGCGGCCACGCCTATCACGCCCTTCTCTCCTCGAACCTTTGCAGCTGACCATTGCGTCTCCGCTGAGCTGGGGCCCCGCGGAACGGCCGGTCACGGGGGGAGCCTTCAGGACTGAGGCGGGGGGATGGCCTCACTTAAGAGGCCGGCGGCGCGCGGGCTTCTCAAGTAGAGAATCAAGCTGATCTGCAGAACAAAGCCAAATTCTTCGTTTGATTTTAGCGCCCTACACAAGCGAGGGAATCAATCCTTCGGTAGCGGCGGACGCATAAAGCAGACGTTGCGCCTCGGCCGCGTCGCCTTGCTGCATGCGAGTCCGCGGTGTAGAGGTTGGCAATGACCGACGACACCCACTCCTTTCGCAGCGGAACGCTCACCGCGACCGTCAAGGCGTACGGCGCCGAGCTCTGCTCGCTGAAGGGCGGCGACATCGAGTTCCTTTGGCAGGCGGCCCCGGAATGGCCGCGTCACGCGCCGCTGCTGTTTCCCATCGTCGGACGCCTTGCCAATGACGAATTGCGGCACCGGGGCAAGACGTACCGGATGACCCAGCACGGCTTTGCGCGCGACAGCCGATTTGCATGGGGGGCACGCGGAGAGAACAGGTGCACGCTGGTGCTAGAGGACAGCGAGGCGACCCGCGAGCGCTATCCGTTCGCGTTCCGCCTGACCGCGACCTATGCGCTCGATGATGCCGGTCTCGATCTCATCCTCGCGGTCGAGAACACCGGAGGCGAGACCCTTCCGGTGTCGCTCGGTGGCCATCCCGCTTTCAACTGGCCGCTGCAGGCTGGCGTGCCGAAGGAAAGCTATGCGCTGACGTTCACGCATGAGGAGCCGTCGCCGATCTGCCGTGTCGAGGGCGGGCTCCTGCTCGCAGCTGCGGATCCCAGCCCGGTCCGAGGCACCGTGCTCCCACTGTCGGAGGCCCTGTTCACCAACGACGCAGTGATCCTCAATCCCGTCAACAGCGCCGCGGTCCGCTATGCGGATGGGCACGGCACCGGGCCCTGGCTCAAAATGTCCTGGCGCGGCTTTCGCGAGCTCGGCATCTGGTCGAAACCATCGGGTGCGTCGTTCCTTTGCATCGAGCCCTGGCGCGGCTATGCCAGCCCCGTCGGCTTTGACGGCGAGTTCACCGACAAGCCAGGGCTGATGCATATTGCGCCCGGTGCGGAGGAGCAGCTCTCGTTCCGGATCGATGTCGGCACGTCCTAGAGCACGATCCGGAAAAACGTGAAGCGGTTTTCCGAAAAGATCATGCTCAAACAAAGAGCTAAAGCGCGATGACGATTCAGCCCAATCTCATCGCGCTTCAGGCGCTCACGCCTCGATCCGCGTGAGGTCCTCGCCGAGAGAGGCCATTGAGGACAAGACGGTCGTTCACCCGAGGAACGATGCGCGGCTTGTTCGGCAGTATGGGCTTGATGGCGATCCATTCATGATCGGCAAGCTCGTAGCCCATGATTCGAGCTCCCAGTTTGGACGCTTGAATCCCAGGGGGCTGACCAGACGCAACGCTTCCGGGCAGGTCCCCTATTGGACGCATTCGTTGGCCTCGTCCAAAAGCCATGCCACGAATGCCTTCACCCGAGCATCGCTTGCCAAGACCGCAGGCCAGCGCACGAGGTGCACCTTCGACGACGGCATGTCCCAGGTCTCAGGCAGCACGCGCACAAGGCGGCCGTCGATGAGCGCGTCGCGCGCGAGGAGTGAGCGCGTGAGCACGACGCCGCTGCCTTGAAGTGCGGCACCGATCGCGGTCGCCATGTTGGCATAACGTAGTCCGACCGGCGGCGGCGCGTGAAGGCCAAGTCGCGCGAACCACGTCGACCAGGACCACTCGGTTCCCGCGTTCGCGTCTGCGCCGGCCCCTTTATGGATCAGCGGCAGCGCGGCGATGCGCGTCGGGTCGTCGAGCGGCGCGGACGGCAATAGCCGCGCGTGGCAAACGGGGAAGACCTGCTCGCGGAACAACACGCGCTGCGTCGAGGTCTCGCGTGCCTCGCCCTCGAGCAGCCAATGGATCGTGATGTCGAGATCGAGCTGGATCGCTTGCGCCGTGCTTTCGACGATGATCAGTTCGATCGGCGTCGATGGAGCCTTGAACATCGGCAGACGTGCGACGAGCCAATAGTCGGCGAGCGCGGCGCTGACACCGACGCGCAGTGGGCCATTGTTGGCCGCAGCGCGGCATCGCGCGCGTAGCTCTCCGAGGCCGGCGAGGAGTTCCGCGAGGCCGGATGCAAGCGCTTCACCCGCGGGGGTCGGCCGCATGCCGCCCGAACTCCGCATCAGCAGCGGCAAACCCATAAAGTCTTCCAGCCGGCGCAACCGGTGGCTCACTGCGCTCTGCGTTACGCCGAGGTCGCTTGCTGCGGCGGTGACGCTGCCGAGACGGTGTACGGCTTCGAACGCAATCAGGGTATCGAATGGAGGTTGGGCGGTCATGCCGGCAATATGAAGCAGATTCATGCCGAGTTGAACACTCGGCATACGCCGGGAGCGCAAACCGATGATAACTAAAGCGCGATGCGACCAGGATGCATCGTCATCGCGCTTTGGGTTATTGTTTGAGCATGATCTTTCCGGAAAACCGCTGCGCACTTTTCCGGATCATGCTCTGCGAGCACCGCAGCTCCTCTGCGCGGCACTTTCCCGGTTCGACAGAGGATTTGTGAAGACCGCAACCGCCCTATGCGCTCGTGACCTTTCCGTTGCCCTGACACTCGGCCTCGGTGCGTTCTTCACGAATCTCGACGTCACCGCCGTCGTCGTCGCGCTGCCCGCGATGGCGCGTACACTTAGCTTCGGCGTGGCCGGAACGGCGTGGGTGATCGATGCGTATTCGCTCGCTTTCACGGGCATGCTGCTCGCGGCTGGGGCGATCGCCGATCGCTTCGGTCGCCGCCGCGCTTTGCTGTCCGGCAATCTGATCTTCCTTGTCGCTTCCCTCGCTTGCGGCCTTGCCTGGGACGGTCCGTCGTTGTGGCTCGCCCGTGGCCTGCAAGGCATTGGCGCAGCGTTCGTCGTCACAGGCGCCTTGGCGCTCGTCGCCAGCGCGTTCCCGGACGCCGCCGTCAGAGCACGTGTGTTCGCCTTGATGGGCGTCGTCTCCGGTGTCGGGATGGCCGTTGGGCCGACGCTCGGTGGCGTGATCACGGCTTGGATCGGGTGGCGCTGGATCTTCTTCATCAACGTCCCGTTCTGCGTGGCTCTGGCCATTGCGGTGCCGCGGTCCGTCGCCGAGAGCCAAGCCGCGGAGAAGCGCCCGCTCGATAGTGTCGGCGTTGCCCTGTTGACGACGGCGCTCGCGATGCTGATTGACGCGACGATGCGCGTACGTGCCGACATGATCGGTGCCGCGTGCCTCGGCGGCGCGGCGCTTCTGCTGTTGGCGGGCTTTGCCCTTCAACAGCGTCGGCGCGCGGTGCCGCTCCTCGACCCGACCGTGTTCGGGACGCGCGCGATGACCGGCGTCGGCCTGCTGCTGATTGCCGTCTCCGTCAGCTACTGGGCCATCCTTGTTTATCTGCCGCCAGCGATGCAGAGCGCATTCGGCTGGCACGCCAATCGTACGGGCCTCGCTCTGATCGTTGCAACCGCACCGATGCTGATCGTGCCGCCAATTGGCGGCCACCTCGTGATGCGCATCGGTTGGCGCCGGCACTTCGCGCTTTCTCTCGCGATACTCGCAGTCGGTGATCTCCTTTTGCTTGCATCCCTTTGGCGCGCATATGCGGCCGAGACCCTCGGACTTATGCTCGCGGGCATGGCAGCGATCGGCAGCGGAGCGGCGCTCGCCCACCCGCAACTTTCGGGCGCCCTGCTTGCGCTCGCCCCGCCAGACCGTTCCGGCATGGCCTCTGCCATGACGATCGTGGCGCGGCAGGGTGGCTTTGCGCTTGGGATCGCTGCGCTGGCCGTAGTTGGTGGCGGGCAAGCCTTCGCGGCCATTTTCGCGACCGCGGCCTCAACAGCAGTCTTGGGCGTCCTTGCAGCGATCTTCCTGCTTCCCGCCGATCGGTGAGCGTGATCCGGCTTGACCCGCGAGGGTCGGCGAGGCAAGCCGCATTGAATTATGGACGTCGGCGAGCATCGATGCGCTGCATGAGAAGTGTGGGGCAATTCATAGTAACACTTCAATACCGTGACCTATATTGTTCGGGCGACACAACGCGCCTAGTATTGCGGCAGGCAATTTCGGGGGCTCGAACAAGACGTGAATGTTCGTTCACAGGACAGCGCATCACGCGGCCATTTGAATCTTCAGGCCCAGTCGCAGGCACACAGGACATCCAACATCGTGGCTGATTCCGCACTTCAGGAATTGCGGCCGGTCGGGCGCGAGCGGCTGATCGTCGTCGAAGACGATCCCGTGACGCGAACGATGCTGGTCGGCTATTTCAGCGAGAACAATTTCGACGTGGTCGGTGCCGGCACCTGTGCCGAATGCCGCCAGGCGCTGCGCGCGCGCACCGACCTGGTCTTCCTCGACGTGCAATTGCCCGACGGCGATGGCTTCGAGCTCGCCAAGGAGATCCAGGCGACCAGCAACGCCGGCATCATCTTCGTGACCCGCCGCGACACCGACGTCGATCGCATCCTTGGCCTCGAGATCGCCGGCGATCATTACGTCACCAAGCCGATCAATCTGCGCGATCTCTTGGCGCGAGCGCGCAGCGTGCTGCGGCGGCGCTCGATCGACCGCAAGGCGGCGCGCAACCACAATTCGATCGCCTTCGGCGACTGGATCATCGACCTGACGCGGCGCGAGCTGCTGGGCAGCGACGGCAAGCCGGTGGCGCTGACGCGTGCCGAGTTCGACCTGCTCGCGGCCCTCGTCGGCGCGGACGGACGGCCGCTCAGCCGCGACTATCTGATCGAAGTCGTGAGCAACCGCCAGGCCGAGGTCGACATCCGCACCGTCGATGCCCTGGTGGCGCGGCTGCGCCGCAAGCTCGTCAGCAGCGACACGCCCGTCATCGCCACCGTCACCGGCGTCGGTTACCAGCTCGCGCTCAGCGAGCGCCTCTAAAGCATGATCCGGAAAAGTGCGAAGCGGTTTTCCGAAAAGATCATGCTCAAACAATAACCTAAAGCGCGATGACGATTCCTCCTAATCTCATCGCGCGTCAGCCAGCAATGCCCGACGGCCGTCGCGCCGGCCGGGGGCCTGGCCATCACCGTCTGCTTCAGCCGCTGAACCCGACCAAAAACCGGATGGCGATGAAGGTCGACGTGGCCACGGCCGCCGTTGCGACAATCGCAAACAAAACTCTCAAACCGTTGTGCATGGTCTCTATCAGGGGTTACGCAAAAACACTCTTGGCTAAATCGCTGCAGCTACCCCGAAAAGGACCCGAAAAGGGGAGCATCCGCAGTATTCCATCGACCATGACGGTGTCGTCAAGGGCTGGGTCCGGGTCGTGACGAATGACCGTTAACGCGAGGCCGTCCGCTTCCACCTTGCCTCGATGCGGGCCTTGATGCGGCTGATCCTGGCCTCATGCGCGGCCCAATAGGCCCGGCTTGCGGCGGCCGTGCCCCTGGTGTAGCGGGCATAGACGTCCTTGGGCTGGGCCAGCCTGGGCCGCGTCTGCGGCTTTTCAGCTCTGGCCGATGTCGTTGCCGGTGCTGGCGCCGTTGTGGATTCCGGCGCGGGTGCCGAGGGTGGGGCGGCTGCATCAGGGGTGACCGCTGCCGTCGACTTCATCGCGAGCAGCCGGTTGCGCGCGCGATTGCAGTAGACCTGCGAGCGCGGGCTGATCTCTTCTTCGTTGTGGCTGGCCCGATATTTCATCAGCGTGCGGCAGAGGTCGCCGCCGGTGAGGCGCCAGGCGCGGCTGAGATGAAGCACGCCGTAGTGGATGTTGATATCAGGCTCGGCGAGCTCGGCAGCGTTTCCCCTGAACCCGAGCGCCGCCGCGGTCTCGAGCCGCAGCTGCATCAGGCCGAGCTGGCCGGCGCTGCCGACGACGGCCGAGTTGTAGCCGCTCTCGACGAAGACGACGGCCTCGGCAATGTCGGCGGGCAGAGTGGTCCTCGCCGTCTCATGCTCGATGATCTTTCGGATCTCGGCTCGCGACGTCACGGTTTCGCCTGCGCCGAGGCCGGCATTTTGAGTGGGGATCGCCGCGGTCGTGCCGACGTCGTCCGTGGCGCGCTCCCTGGCGGCATCCTGGGCCTGCACGCAAGTCGCCGCCGACAGAAGCGCCGCGACCACGATGCCTCGCCACATCGCGCTGGAATTCGATCGTACCCGGCTCCGCAACATGAGGTACGTCGTACATCTTCCGAGTTAACAACCGATGTGTTGCCGGCTAGTTGTGCTCAACAATTCTTGAAATGTAAGGTCGTTCACACGCCTCGCTCCGCGATCGGATCATCGTGCGCGTCGTCGGTACTGGCCGCATCCCGCGTCCGGATCGATCCACGGTGAGCAAGGAGCCAACATGAGCAACGCAGCAAACAGGGAAGAGATCGTCCGCAAGTTCCTGGGGTCGAAGGTGTTCGACTTCAATGCCTTCGGAAAATTCGTTGCCGAGAACGGCGCGAGCATTGCGAGTGCCAGCGAAAGCGAGTTCGGCTTCGTCGTCGGCAATCGCTTCATCCGTTACTGCATCCCGCCGGTGGTGGAAGTGGAACAGGGGATCAATCCGGCCGCTATCCGCAATGAGGTCACCGGTCGCTGACCCGGCCCTGAGGTGCGCTTCCGGCGCGGCCACGATCTCGCTTTGGTCCATCAGCTCCCGCACTCTCCCTCTCGTGAGGCGCCCATGCCAAATCTGCAGGATCGGACTGCCGCGCCGGGTTGCAACCGCATTGCGGCCGGCGCCGCGAACGCCGCGGAAGTTGCCCAGGATCTGCGGCGACGCCTGCAGCTCGCCGTGCGCATCGCCGAGCGGACGCTCCAGTTTCTCGGCAAGGACGGGTTCGACGGTGCGGAGGTCCCGGACGGCAATTTCGCCGCGGAAAAGCCGCTCGCCGAAACCGCGATGCTGCTCTATGTAGCCGCGCGCTACGCGCCCGATGTCGGCACAGCGGCGCCGCTGCGAGATCTCGTGCCCTATGCGCGTTCGGAGCAGATGCGCTGGGACGTCGTACGCTATCCGTCGGTCTGCCTCCAGCTCGCGACGCCGCACATCCTGCTGAGTGCACTCGGCCACGCCGACCCGGGCTTCGACGAGCTGCTGGCGCGAAGCTGGTCGGCGTCCGCGCGCGCCGGGCACGAAGTGGTGCCGTACCGCGAGCTCGAAGTGCTCTGGTTGGATGCGCTGTGGCGCAGCGAGCGGCCGGGCCCTGTGTGTGAAGAGATCGCGCGCAGGACCGCGCTCGGAAATCCGATCGATCTGTTGAACGGCACGCGCGATGACGCCTATGCGCACACGCATGCCCCGATGTATGCCACCAATTTCGGGGCGTGGCAGGTGACGTTGCCGCGGCCGAGCGGCGAGTTTCTCGACGAGGCAGGGTCTGTGCTCGCCCGGGCGCTGGTCGTCGAGGACTATGACCTTGCGGGCGAAGCGCTGATGGCGTGGCCGCTGTTGTCGTCGCACTGGAGTCCGGCCGCTGCGTTCGGCTTTCGCGTTCTCGCCTCGCTGGAGGACAAGGTCGGATTTCTCCCTGCAGGACGCTCGGCGTCGGGCCGGATCCAGCGGTTGAACGGACACGACAAGACCAGATGCGCGCTCGCGACCTCCTATCACACGGCTTACGTGATGGGCATGTTGTGTGCGGTGTCGCTCAGGGACGGTATGGCGTCGCCCTTCGACATCGCAGGTGCCGCATATCAGATGGATATCATCGAGATGTTGTATGCCGCGATACCCCGGACAGGCGCGCATTGGGAGAACGTTTTCCAGTCGCTGGATGCGCGCGAGCAGATGGCGCTGGCGCCGTTTCTGCTCGATGTTGCGCTGATACGGTCGAGCCGCAGCGGTGACGCCGCACGGATGGTGCATCTGCTGCAGACGGCCATCGCGCACGGCATGGCGAACACCGCGGTGTGCAGCCAGTCGGCCGAGTATCTCTCGCGACTGGGCGCGATGGTGGATGGCCGGCACGCAGTCTCGCGCCTATCGCGAGCGTGAGAGCTGGTCCGTGGCCATCCCCTGCACGCTGCCGGAGGCGAGCTGGTCGTCGACGGCATAGAGTGTGCAGGTCGGCGACCATTTCATGCAGGCCGCGAGCGAATCGCGCTGCGCCTCGTCCACGGTGCTGCGCCCCGAACGCCAGCCGTAGCCGCCGTTCGGCGACACCGCGAAGGCCTTGTGCGGCACGGTGCTGTCGAGATAGCGCGCGAACTCGGCTTTCGCCGCGTCGTTGAAATGAGCAGGCGGCGGCAGCGGATCAGGCAGGCTCAGCACGTCGTGGCCAAGCCCGCGCTCGCGCAGGAAGGCGTCGATGTAGGGCGTCCATTGCGGGCGGGCCGCCACGGAGTAGAGATAGTGGCCGTCATCGCCGTAGGGCGGCGCCGCGACGAATTTGGCGGCGCCGCCGCCGGCGCGAAATCCGTCATAGAACCGGCGCGCCAGATCGGGTCCGAAGTACAGGTCGTTGGTTGCGTAGACCCACAGCATCGGCACGCGCGAGGTCTTGCCGAAGGTCGCGAAGGCCTGCACCAGCCCCTCCGGATTGCAGACGTCGTCATCGTCGCGCGAGCCGCGGCCGCCGGCGAAGCTGATCGCGGCAACGAGGCCGCTTGGCGCCTGCGCGGTCAGCGCGACGGTGGCGAGTCCCCCGGCTGAATGGCCGGCCGCGATCATGCCCGTGGTGGTGACGTCGGTCCTGCGGCTCATCGCATCGATCGCCGCGCGTAAATCCGCGACCGCGATCGCCGCTGCCGGCAGATAGGCGGCCTTGGCGCAGCCGCCGACGCTGTCGACGCGTCCGCCGGGCGAGGTGCCATAGCCGCGCCGCATCACGATCAGTGCAGCAAAGCCGCGCCGGGCATATTCCAGCGCGATGCCGTAATATTTGTGCGCCGACATCGTTGCGCGGTCCTCGAAGCTGCGCGGCGAGCCGTGGCTAAGCAGCGCCAGCGGATAGCGCTTGGTGCCCGCGGGGCGGACCAGGAACGCCTCCAGCCCCTGCGGTCCGGCCTCGGCCATCGGGATGCGCAGGTCCTCGGTGTAGAACTGGCCGGCGTTGGCGCGAGCCCCAACCCCCGCTATGGCGAGCAGGATGAGCACGGGCAGACGCCAGCGCGCAAAGCCCATGGTGGATGATTCTCCGTGGCCGTTGCGGATCATAACAGAACCCGCATGACCCGGCGAACCGGCCTCGTTCGGATCGCTCTAACGTCCGCCCCGATCGTTCACTTCAGCGTCTGGAGATAGGCGATGACATTGGCCCGATCTGTGGGGTTGGCCAGCCCCTTGAAGAACATCTTGACGCCGTGGACGTCGCCGCGGGGATCGGCGAGATAGGCGTCCAGCGCTGTTGGCGTCCAGGCCTCCTTGTTGGCCTTCATGGCATCAGAATAGGCGAAGTCCGGGACAGCGGCAGGCTTGCGGCCGACGACATTCCAGAGGCTTGGGCCGACCTTGTTCACCCCGATCACCACCGCGTGGCAGTTCTCGCAGGTTTGCTGGAAGACGGCCTTCCCCGCCGCCGGATCGCCCTCCGCGGCGCAGGCCGACGACGCGGCGCTGGCCAGCATGAGCGTGAAAAACAGACGTCCAATCATGGTGATCGCCCCAATCACGGGATCTTCAGGTGTATCCTGCAGGTCCGCCTTCGTTCATAAAACGGGGAGCATCGTGCGCCGCGCCGGGCAACGGCGTCCTTGTCCTGAATCAACCGATATCCGGCACCAAAGTACGAGATCGCCATCTGCGATTTCCGATGGATCGCCCCGTGGAGGATCGGCGTTGTCGATTGATCGTTGATCTGGCATCTGGCCGGCCCGCCAACCGGCTTGGCGCGCTCCCGGCCGATGCTATGGTGGGCCGCAATCCCTTTAAGGACAGGACGAGGATATCCCAGTGGCAGATGTTCATCCCGCGGCGGGCAAGCTGGTTTCGCCGGACGCGCTCGCCAACATTCCGCGGCTCGTGACCGCCTATTTCGCCGGCAAGCCCGATGCGGCCGACCCGGCGCAGCGGGTGGCGTTCGGCACGTCGGGCCATCGCGGCACCTCGCTCAAGAACACCTTCAATGAAGGCCATATCCTGGCGACCACGCAGGCCATCTGTGACTACAGGAAAGAGAAGGGGCTGACCGGTCCGCTCTTCATCGGCATCGATACCCATGCGCTGGCCGAGCCGGCGCTCGCCAGCGCCGTTGAGGTGTTCGCGGCCAACGGCGTCGAGTTGATGATCGACAAGGACCACGGCTACACGCCGACGCCCGTCATCTCGCATGCGATCCTGACCTACAACAAGGGCCGCAGTAGCGGCCTTGCCGATGGCGTCGTCGTCACGCCCTCACACAATCCGCCTGAAGACGGCGGCTACAAATACAATCCGCCGCATGGCGGCCCGGCCGATACCGACGCAACCTCCGTCATCGAAAAGCGCGCCAACGCCTATCTTGCGGATGGGCTCAAGGGCATCAAGCGCATCGACTATGCCAGGGCGCTGAAATCGTCGACCGTGCACGGCCATGATTACATCACCCCTTACGTTGCCGATCTCGGCAGCGTCGTCGATCTCGAGCTGGTCAAATCCGCCGGCGTCAACATCGGCATCGATCCGCTCGGCGGCGCCGCGGTGCACTACTGGCATCCGATCATCGCGCGCTACGGCCTGAAAGCGACCGTGGTGAACGAGGCGATCGACCCGACCTTCCGCTTCATGACGGTGGACTGGGACGGCAAGATCCGCATGGACTGCTCCTCGCCTTACGCCATGGCGAGCCTGATCGCGATGCGCGACCGCTTCGACGTCGCCTTTGCCAACGACACCGACGCCGACCGCCACGGCATCGTGACGCGCACCGGCGGCCTGATGAATCCGAACCATTATCTGGCGACCGCGATCTCCTATTTGTTCGCGCACCGCCCGAACTGGGGCAAGGATGCCGCGATCGGCAAGACCGTGGTGTCGAGCTCGATCATCGACCGCGTCGCCAGGAAGCTCGGCCGCAAGCTGGTGGAGACGCCGGTCGGCTTCAAATGGTTCGTCGATGGTCTGCTCACCGGCGGCTTCGGCTTCGGTGGCGAGGAGAGTGCAGGGGCCTCGTTCCTGCGCCGCGACGGCACGGTATGGACCACCGACAAGGACGGCATCATCCTCGGCCTGCTCGCCGCCGAGATCATGGCCAGGACCGGCCGCGATCCGAGCCAGTTGTTCGGCGATCTCACCGCCGAGTTCGGTGTGCCCCATTACGCCCGCATCGACGTCGCCGCCACCGGGCCGCAGAAGACCATTTTGAAATCCGTCACGCCGGAGCGGCTTGGCCTGAAGGATCTCGCCGGCGATCCGGTTCGCTCAACATTGAGCAAGGCGCCAGGCAACGGCCAGCCGTTCGGCGGCATCAAGGTCGAGACCGACTACGGCTGGTTCGCGGCGCGGCCGTCGGGGACCGAGGATGTGTACAAGATCTACGCCGAAAGCTTCCGCAGCACCGAGCACCTGAAGCGGATTCAGGAAGAGGCTCAGGCGGGGCTCGCCAAGGTGTTCGCGGCTTAGGGACCTACGCCGAGCGCTCCCAAGCTGCCGCTCCGAGAGGGAGTGCTCGCCGCATCCCTCCGCTGTCATCACCCGCGAAAGCGGGTGATCCAGTACGCCGCGGCCGCAGTTGTGTGAACCCAATGACCGCCGCGGCGTATTGGATTCCCCGCCTTCGCGGGGAATGACAGCTGTTCCATATGTATACATCAATCCAACTATAGGTATTATAACACTCAAATTATGGGCTTGAACGGCACCGTCCTTGAGTTATTGTATACATAACGCATACAACAGCCCTGGGAGATCGCCCATGACAAAACCCTTTCCCATGAACGCCTGGTACGCCGCCGCCTGGGACGCGGAGGTGAAGCCGGCCCTGTTGCCGCGCACGATCTGCGGCAAGCATGTCGTGATGTACCGCAAGGCCGACGGGGCGGTGACCGCGCTCGAGGATGCCTGCTGGCATCGTCTGGTGCCGCTGTCCAAGGGCCGGCTCGAAGGCGACACCGTGGTCTGCGGCTATCACGGCCTGAAATACAATGCGCAAGGACGCTGCACCTTCATGCCGTCGCAGGAGACCATCAATCCGTCCGCCTGCGTGCGCGCCTATCCCGTGGTCGAGCGTCACCGCTATGTCTGGCTCTGGATGGGCGATCCCGCACTCGCCGATCCCGCGCTGGTGCCCGACATGCACTGGAATCACGATCCCGCCTGGGCCGGTGACGGCAAGACCATCCGCGTTGCCTGCGACTACCGCCTCGTGCTCGACAATCTCATGGACCTCACCCACGAGACCTTCGTGCACGGCTCCTCCATCGGCAATGATGCCGTTGCCGAAGCGCCGTTCGACGTCACCCATGGCGAGAAGACGGTCACCGTGACGCGCTGGATGCGCGGCATCGAGGCGCCGCCGTTCTGGGCCAAGCAACTCGGCAAGCCCGGCCTGGTCGATCGCTGGCAGATCATCCGCTTCGAGGCGCCGTGCACCATCGCCATCGACGTCGGCGTGGCGCCTGCGGGTACCGGCGCGCCTGAGGGTGATCGCTCGCAGGGCGTCAACGGTTTCGTGCTCAACACCATCACGCCGGAGACCGAGAAGACCTGCCATTATTTCTGGGCCTTCGTGCGCAACTACCAGATCGGCGAGCAGCGCATCACCACCGAGATCCGCGAAGGCGTCTCCGGCATCTTCCGCGAGGACGAGCTGATCCTGGAGGCGCAGCAGCGCGCCATGGACGAGAACCCGGACCGCATCTTCTACAATCTCAACATCGATGCCGGCGCGATGTGGATGCGCAAGCTGATCGACAGGATGATCGCGAAGGAAAACGGACCGCAGCATCTGCAGGCCGCGGAGTAGGGCATGGCCGAGCTCGACCGCTCCGTCTCGCAGACCGTGAAGGCGCAGCTCGCGCTGCGCGACCAGATCCTGTCCGGATCGTTGCGTCCAGGCGAGCGCATCTCCGAGCTTCAGGCGGTGGAAACCACCGGCGCCTCGCGCACGCCGGTGCGCATGGCGCTGGTGCGGCTGGAGGAGGAGGGGCTCCTGGAGGCGATCCCCTCCGGCGGCTTCATGGTGAAGGCGTTCTCCGAGCGCGACATCTCCGATTCCATCGAGCTGCGCGGCACGCTGGAAGGTCTCGCCGCACGCTTTGCCGCCGAGCGCGGCGTCTCCGCGCGCGAGCTCGAGCCGCTGAAAGAGTGCCTGGCCGCGATCGACGAGCTGCTCGGCCAGGTGCCGATTTCGATCGAGGCCTTCTCGTCCTATGTCACGCTGAACGCGCGCTTCCATGCGCTGCTGACCGAATTGTCGCGCAGCCCGCCCCTGATCCGGCAGATCGACCGCGCCTCCGCGCTGCCGTTTGCCTCGCCCAGCGGCTTCGTGATGGCGCAGTCGGCGCTGCCGGAGGCGCAGCAGATCCTGATCATCGGCCAGGAGCACCACCGCGTCGTGATCGACGCGATCGAGAACCGCGAAGGCGCGCGGGCCGAAGCGATCATGCGCGAGCACGCGCGGCTTGCGGTGCGAAACCTGCGGCTCGCGCTGCGCAACCGAACCCATCTCGACCTCTTGCCGGCGCTCGCGCTGATCAAGACCGCAACCGATTGAGGGCACCATGCGCTTCGTCGAAACCTGGATTCCCGCAACGCTGGTCGCGACCCGCGATCTGTCGCCCGGCATCCGCGAATTCCTGATTCTGCCCGACCAGTTCGACGGCGCAGCCTATCCGGTCGGCAGCCACATCAATGTCAGCGTCACAATTGCCGGCCAGCCGGAGACGCGGTCCTATTCGCTGGTCGGCGAAGCGACCTCGCAAGGCTTCAAGATCGCGGTGCGCCGCGCCGAGGATTCGCGCGGCGGCTCGCGCTACATGTGGCAGCTCGCAGCCGGCGCGCGGCTCGACATCACCCGGCCGGCTTCGCTCGTTGCCGTCGACTGGGAGCGCGACAACTATTGCTTGATCGCCGGGGGCATCGGCATCACCCCGATCGTCGGCGCGGCGCAAGCGCTCGCGCGCCGCGGCGCCAACGTCACCCTGCATTATGCCGTGCGCAGCCGCGCGGATGCCGCCTATCTCGACGAGCTCGCCGACATGCTCGGCGACCGCCTGGTCGTCCATGCCAGCGACGAGGGCAGGCGGCTCGATCTCGACGCGCTGTTCGCCTCGCTGCCCAAGGGCACGCTGACGCTGTTCTGCGGCCCGATGCGCATGCTCGATGCCGCGCGCCATGCCTGGATCGGTGCCGGCCATCCGCTGTCCGATCTGCGCTACGAAACCTTCGGCTCCAGCGGCACGCTGCCGACAGAAGCGTTTCGCGTGCGCCTGAAGGATTCCGATGTGGAGCTCGAAATCCCGCGCGAGCGCTCGATGCTCGACGTCCTCAACGCCAGCGGCTTTGAGGTGATCTCCGACTGCAAGCGCGGCGAGTGCGGCCTCTGCGCCATCGACGTCGTCGCTGTCGAGGGCGAGATCGACCACCGCGACGTCTTCTTCAGCGATCACCAGAAGCACAGCAACACCAAGATCTGCACCTGCGTCTCGCGGGCACGTGGCACCATCACCGTGGACACGCTGCTGCGGGCGGATGCGGTTTGAGGGCATCTACGCCGCAAAAATCGCCTGCAACTTCTTCGCTGTCATGCCCCGGCTTGACCGGGGCATCCAGTACGCCGCGGCCTCTCGGCTCTATCACAACCGTCTCGGCGTACTGGATCGCCCGGTCGAGCCGGGCGATGACAGCGGTGCGTTAGGCGTCACCGCCCCAACTGTTTCGGGTCGTAATAGAACCGCTCCTCGATCAGCTTGTCGCCGCGCCAGGTCTGCCAGGCGATCTCCTCCAGCGTGCGCGTGACGCCTTCGGCGTTGGTGAAGCTGAAGATCCAGCGGCTCGCGACATTGTCGCCCTCGATCAGGCTCGGCCCGACGCGCACGGCCTTGACCTCTTTGGAAGCCGCCAGCACGCCACGCTCCTTGGCGACGAGCTTGTCCCGTCCGACCGTCGGCGCCGCGTTGTTCTCATAGGTCGCTGCATCGGGCGTGTAGAATTGCTCGATCGCTTCGACGAACTCTCCGGCCTCCAGATGCCTTGCAAAGGCTTCAACGACGTCACGGCTCGGCATGGCGGCACCTCTTGAGAAAACCGACTGTTAGTCGGTAAATACCGACCGTCGGTCGAAAAGTCAACTGGCCGCGGAAAGCGAATTCGATTAGACCAAACCCATGGCCAAACAGGCGGAGCGGCGGGCGGCGACATCTGAGGCGATCCTGACAGCGGCGCGGCGGCTGTTCGGGGCGCGGGGCTTCGCCGCCACGACGATGGATGACATCGCGGAGGCAGCCGACGTCGCCAAGGGCGCGGTCTATCATCACTTCAAGACCAAGGAAGCCGTATTCGAAGCGGTGTTCGATCTCGTCTCGCGCGACCTCGTCGTCGAGATCGACGGCGCCGCGCGGACCGAGAAGGACGTGCTCTCCGCCATGGTCGCCGGCACCCAGCATTATTTTGCCGCGACCGCCAAGGGTGCGACCGGCCAGATCATCTTGCGCGACGGTCCCGCCGTGCTCGGCTGGGAGCGCTGGCGCGAGATCGATGCAAAACACTTTGGCGGCAAGATGCCGCGCGCGATTGCTGCCGCGATGGAGGCCGGCCTGATCGCCAAACAGCCGGTCGAGCCGCTGGCGCGGCTGCTGCTCGGCGCGGTGACGGAGGCCGCAGTCGCCTGCGCCGGACGCGCGGATATCGCAAGGGCGGGCGCGGAATATGCCCGTGCCTTCAAGTCGCTGGTCGAGGCGCTGCGTCTGCGGGATTGATTGTGCTAATGTCTGCGCTGAGCGCGGCAACCGTCTATCATCCGGCCTGAACCTGTCGTATGGGCAATGACGCGCACGCGACAAACGTGCTGGATGGAGAACGGCTTGGCTATGCGACTACGGATCGGCACCCGCAAGAGCGCGATGGCGCTGGCGCAGACGGAAGAGATTGCGCGCCGCCTGACATCGGCCGTATCAGGTCTCGACGTCGAGATCGTCAAGTTCGACACCACGGGAGATCTCGACCAGACCAGCAAGCTGCTGCCCCATGGCGGCAAGGGCGGCGCCTTCGTCGCCCAGATCCGCGCCGCCGTGCTTGCGGGCGAGCTCCAGGCCGCGATGCATTCGCTGAAGGACATGCCCGGCAATGAGGACACGCCGGGCCTCGTCATCGGCGCCACGCTGTCGCGCGATCCGCCCGGCGATGCACTGGTGCTGCGCGCGGGCGTGACGCTGCAAGCGCTGCACCAGTCGCGCGGCAAAGGCTTCAAAATTGGCACCAATGCCGTACGTCGTGCCGCCTATGCGCGGCGGCTGTTTCCTGACGTCGAGGTGATTCACTTCCGCGGCGCCGCCGACACCCGCGTGCGAAAGCTCGATCATCGTGAGAAGCAGAAGCTGCCGGACGGCGGCGCGGTGGGACCCGCGGATGCGCTGATCATGGCGCGGTCGGGACTTGATCGCGTCGGTCTTTCCAGCCGCATCGCCTACGAGTTCACTGCGGCGGAGATGCTGCCGGCCGCAGGGCAGGGCATCGTCGCGGTCGAATGCGCGGCGCGGGACTGGCAGACGCGACAGATTCTCTCGTCGATCGACGATCCCTCAGCCCATGCCTCTGCCGATGCCGAACGCGAAGTGCTGTGGGTGCTCAACGGCCACTGCAATTCGCCGGTGGCGGGCTTCTCGACCATCGCGGGCGATCAGATGTCGCTGACAGCGTCGGTCCTCGATCTCTCCGGCAACACCATCATCGAAGCGTCGCGCACGGGGCCGGCCAACCGGCCGCGCGAGCTTGGTCGTGCGGTGGGTCTCGATCTCCTGGCGAAGGGAGCCGCCGAGATCATCGAGCGCAGTCGGCCGCGCTAAAGCGCGATGAGACCAGGATGAATCGTCATCGCGCTTTAGGTTGTTGTTTGAGCATGATCTCCGCGCAAACGCGTTCCGCTGATGTCGCGAGGGAAAACCGCTTCGCACTTTTCCGGATCATGCTTTCGGCCATGTCCCCATAGGTTCGGGCTTACCTTGGGTCGAGCTGCTTGCTGGCGATCTCGGCAAGCACGATAGCATTGGTCACGCCGCTTGAACCGATCTCAATGATCTTGCGGGCAACAAGATCGCAAATGGGATCACGGCGATCTACCAGATCGAGTTTGCGCAGGGTTGCGTTGAAGGCCAGTTCGTAGACGTGCCGTTGCTCTGGCGTAAGCCGGCTATCTTCAAGCAGGCGATTGATCGTCATGACCGCCTCCCGGTGTTCGGCGGGAGCGCGACAGGTCTCTCAGTCACCGATAGAAGCCTCGGATCGGACGGTGATGGTTCCAGCGTGCGCCGTTAACTTGTGGCAGTCAACCAGGATGAAGTGCCAGAACGACGGGTTCGCGAATGAAAGAGGCGAACTGAGGCAGCTTTACTGACGCTGGATAATGTTGGGAGGCGGACCCCCGTCGGCCTTGGGCAGCCCTTCGTCGTCTATCCGCTCCTTGAGGTCGGCGGCCCTTTCGATGAAGCCAGCCGCCACGGTTGGGTCGGAGCTCGTTTTGGCCAGCTTAAGCAGCGTCGCCGCTACTTCTCGGGTGTTCTTCGTAACCACGGCATTCCCTAACAAATATCAAGTGCAGGAAAGATTCTGGAACACCTGATTCCGTTCCGGGACTTGGTGCAAAAATGTACACAGGCGATAAAAAGGCCTCAGCTCCGGGGCTGGCGCCGAGCTGAGGCCTTTTGCTTCGGTCTCACGTTGTCGAGGCGTGATGTCCGAACACAAATTTGGGTCCGACTGTTTTGTTCCCGCAACGGGCTTTAGTGCATCTTGCGGGGGAAACTATCTGCGATTTTCCGCTGTTCCTCGATGTCCTCGCGGACCATCTGTCGCAATTCATCGATGGTCAAAGGAGTGTGGCGCACGACTTGCTTCGCTGGCGCTTCCTTGTCGGCCATGGGCTTGGAAAACCTCTCAGTCACCAGATCTCAATCGCTGCCGGTGAACAGCCATCAGTAAAGCAAATGTTATGTTCTCGCATTCACACAAGTTAATGGGCTGGCCGCGAGCACTACCGCCAGATGGGCCTTACTAAGACACCGGCCAGAGCAAAATAAAATAGTTTGAGCGCTTCGTTCGCCGTTGCTGCGATGACTATCAGCGCGCCGAACTTCACTTGGTAAGGCATCCCCCGCGCCCCGCATGTCGTCGGCCCGTCCGGCGCACCGGACGAACCGTTCTGCAATCACATCTTCGCTTAGTGCATGTGAACCGAGTGGTTATTGCTCGGTGCAGACCTTTGTGGTCTTCACGGCGGACTCGGCTTCCGTCTTGGTCGTGTAGACGCCGTCGCCCACGACCGTCGTGGTGGTGGTCGTTGGCTTGGTGTCGACGACAGTGCACTTCTTGGTGGTCGCGTCGCGAACGATGTAGAACTCGGCGGCGGTGGCCGCTTGGGTCACGAGGGCAAAAGCGGCGAGTGCGCCGCATACGATCAGCTTCTTCATGGTGTTCTCCTCAAACAGGGCCAAGTAGTCACTGCTAATGAGGAGGCTCGGCCGAAGTTCCACCTTTTCCCAGCGCGGCGGAACGCTGGAATCTCGTCACAGGGATGAACAGCGGCCCTTTCCATGTGGGCTGCCTCCCGCCATCGATGACACGAGAGCGCGCGTCCTGCGTAGAGATCGACTAAACAGACGCCGCGCCCGTTTACTCTTTACTCTGCGATCTCCCTGATGGTCCGGACGAGTTCCTCTGGATGGAAGGGCTTCTTCACGATGCGGCTGCCCGGGACGGGGCGTGGTGTCGTTGGCGAGAAGCCGGTGGCGTAGATGACCGGCAGCTCCGGATCCTGTTCTCGGTATCGCTCCGCGATCTGCCACCCGTCGATCTGTCCCGGCAGCGTGACGTCCGTGACCAGCACATCCGCGACGCGGCGCTTGCACCAGGCCAGTGCTTCCTCGCCGTTGCTCGCGTGGATCACGTGATAGCCTGCCTCGCGCAGCGCCTCGACGACGAATTCGCGGATCAGAGGGTCGTCCTCAACAAGAAGTACGCTCACTGCTGGCTCTTAAAATCGCTTGCGTTATCAAGCAATCGAACGGCGCAACATGTGGGTCGTTCCCCATCCGAGGTTTGCAGGAGAGCCGGGGCCGATGCTTGGACCTGGTGCGCCAAGGCGAGGAACGGCTATCGCGGACAGGCGTTTTTTCAATTTATGAACAGGCTCTATCCGCTCGTTCTTGAGCACCGGCTTCCGACTCCCGTCCGGTACGGCGTCTCGGCGACAATGATGCTGGGCTGCGCCGTACTGCAGATGGTCTTGCAGATGCAGACCGGCTCGCCGGGGTATTTCCTGCTGCTCCCCGGCGTGTTTCTCTCGGGCCTGATCTTCGACCGCGGGTCCGGAATATTCGCCGCGATCATCGCCGTCGCGGTCGGCGCCTATCTCAGCTATGCCGGCACCAACGGCATCGACTATTTCGCGCCCAATGCGCTCTTCGCGATCACCGCAGCCGGGACGGCCGCTGTCGCCGAATTCGAGCGCGCCGAACTGCGGCGGGTCATGCTGGCGGACAAGACCAAGGCCTTGCTTCTGCAAGAGATGGCCCACCGGACCAAGAACAACCTGGCGATCCTCGGCGGGATGATCAGGTTGCAGGCAAGGCACGGCGGTCCCGAAGTCGAGTCCGCTCTGGAATCCACTGCCCGTCGGTTGCAGGTGATGGCGGAGGTCTACGACCACCTTTCGCCCACACAAGATTCTCGCTCGGTGAACATGCGCTATTTCCTGAACGACGTCGTCGAGAAGGTCTTCCAGTCCTTGGCTCCTTCCGGACCGGTCGCTTTCCAGGTGGTCTGCGAGGACGTCGACCTCGCCAGCAACCACGCGCTCGCGATCGGCATGATCACGAACGAACTTGTGACGAACGCGATCAAGTATGCTTTTCCCGGCGACAGACCCGGCCACATCGCGGTCGCGTTCTCGAGTGGCAGCGGCATCGAGCTCTCGGTCTCCGACAACGGCGTAGGTCTGCGGGAGGGGGAAGAGCCGGGCGGATTGGGGTCGCGCATCGTTCAGCTGCTGGCCCAACAGCTCGAAGGCGAAACGTCCTACCAACGGCTCGATCCCGGCCTCAAGGTCCGGGTGCGGGCGCATCCCCGATAGCTCGCTAGGGAAGCGAGCGTCAGCTCCGCCAGGCGCCGAGAACCTTCTCTTCGTTCGGTATTTTCCCGGGGTGTCGAATTTCATCCGCTTTAACAATTTTTGGGAATGATCACGCTCATGATGCGGGAGCCTGACCAGGAAGCAGAAGCCCTCGCTGCAATGAGGAAAGCCATTGCCGCGAGTTGCCCGGCTGAACGCCAGAAGTGGCTTCGGGTTGCTTTGGCTTGGGCTGACCTCGCGCGTCGCTCTAAGGGCAACCTCGCCGCGTAGGGACAGCCCTGATCGCGACGTTTTGCCCCGGAATTCGGAGATCTCTGATGATTGCGCCAGAAGAAGAGAGGATGCTGAAAACGCTCTTGGTCGAGATGTTCGGCCACATCAGCAGCATGCGGCGGGAATTTGCCGCTCTTCAAGGCGACACCAAGGGCAGTTTCGCGACGATGACAGACACCCTCGACGCGATCGTCGAGAACACGGAGGCAGCTGGAAATGCGATCCTCGAAAGCATGGAGGCAATCGGCGACAGCGTCGCGAAGTTGCAGAGCGTCAACGATTCGACCGCCGCGTCAGTATGCGATGAGATCGCCAATAGCTCAAACAAGGTGTTCGAGGCTTGCGCATTTCAGGACCTTACAGGGCAGCGGATCACTCGAGTGATCAAGTCGCTGCAGTTTATGGAGGACCACATCAACAGGCTGGTCCGCATGTGGGGAAAAGAGGAGCTGGCACGGCTAGCCGCCGAGCTTGCTGTCCAAAGCGCCCCGGACTTTCTGCAGGGCCCACAGCGGCCGAGCGCGGCGATTTCCCAGGACGACATCGACAAGCTGTTCGCGTAAACAGATGGCACCAGTTTCGTCTTAACCGGTTCACTTGCGGAGACTTGCTTCTTTGGCCGGGTTTTCCTGAGGCTCATTCCAAAGCGGGTCTGAGGGCGGGGTGTCCACGTCGGCTTGGGGCCAAAACCGGTCCGTGCCGCAATGCTGAGCAAGGTCAACTACGGACCCATACGCCGACATCCGATTTGTCACCTCGGTTTCGCCATCGACGTGTTGGGATGAGCCTGAATGCGGACCAGGTCACCTATCCAGAAAACGCCGGATAGCCCAGCCACGAAAAAGCCGGGTGGGGACCGGGCAGGGCTGCGCCGACCAAATTGGGCATGATCGCCATGCCATGAAAGCCGTTGGTCAGCACGACGATCGCGCATCCTTGTTGCTGCGAGCCCATCGCGAAGGCCTTAAATCTCCCGCGATCGCAGTCGCCCCACTGAAAAAAGGCGCTGGTATCTGTCTCAAGACCCCAGCCGAGTCCCCATGCAATCTGCGCGTCTTGGATGCGCACCTGTGGTTCGAGCCAATCGCTAGCGGCTTCTCGCTTTTATCCTGTCCCCGACAACACTGCCGTCAGCAAGAGAGCGTAGTCCTCCGCCGTCGTCAGCAACGAAGCCGCACTGTTGGGCACGAGCCGCCTGATTGTCGTGCCGGGCTTTTCTTCCGCGTCGTGCGGGGCCGCATGGTTCGTTTCGAATGCTGACTGCCAAACATAGCTTGATCGATTCATGCCGAGCGGTTCGAAGATCAAACGACGGATAGTTGTATCGAGGTCTTCGCCGGTGACCGATTCGACGACGCGTTGAAGCCAAACGAAGCCCTCGCCGGAATAGCTGAAGCGCTCCCCCGGAACGGTCTTGAGCGGATGTTCGGCCGAACGCCAATTGGGAAGTCCAGATGTGTTGCTTAGGACGTGGCGTATGGTGATGGTGGCCGCACGGGGATCGTCTGCCACATAGTCCGGGACGTATTGCGACAACCGGGCGTCGAGTGTGAGCTTACCCGCACCGACGAGTCGGAGAACACAGTAGGCGAATAGAGGCTTGGACAGCGAGGCCGCCGCAAAGACCGTTTGTGGATCGACTGCAATCCTGTCGTGCGAGTTGCGGACACCGGCAGTAATTCGCGTTGTTGCCTGACCATCCCTTACGATCGCCATGGACAGACCGGGGACCCGCGCGTCGGCAATGAGCTGTTCAAGGGCTGATGCTGAAAAATGAGACACTTGAAGGAGTTTCCAAAGACCGCTGTCTTTGTAGCAGAAAGTCGAAATGAGAGGCATAACCAATCTTAACGATGACACCGAGGCCGCTGTTCAATATCTGGTTTGGACCCTCGAAGAGACCGAAATGATTGGCAGTCGGGATGCCGCCGACTATGCGCATCTCGCAATCGACGCGTTGCGCAAGCGCAGGCCTCGGCGTGCAAAAGAACTGTCGCTACGTTCGGACCCGTCCTAGCGTCTCGGCCAGCGTCACCGCGCCGAATGGCTAGGTAAGATAAGCGAGGCAACCGGATTTATGTGCAGCCTTGATACTCGAAGTCAGGCCATTGAGTGCGGATTCAGCGAGGTATCGCATCATAAGCACCCAGGCGTTCTTGCCTTTTGATAATGTTAGAGCTGAAAACGCCATTATCGTGGTTGTGAGGAACTCTCGGTGGAGAGGCAAAAAAGGATTTAGGGTGGAAAGCCAATTTTGATTGAATCGAACGTCGCAATATTCATCCTGCGACAGGCAGCACTAGTTCAAAGACCGAACCTTCTGAACTCGACTTTCCAAGTCTCAGCTTGCCTCCGTTCTTTTCAATCAAGTTTGCCGAGATGCCGAGCCCCAGGCCCATTCCTTCCAATTTGGTGGAAAAGAATGGATCGAAAATTCGCTCTCGGTATTGGTCAGGAATTCCGGGTCCGGAGTCGTGGACGGATACAACTACGTTCGATTGACCATCGAAGCTGGCCTTGAGCTGCAGAAGTCTTGCCGCCGCAGGGCGCGCCTTCATCGCATCCATGGCATTCCTGACAAGGTTTAGGAGTACCTGCTGGAGCTCCAACCCGTCTATGCTCACGTCCGGCAGGTCATGTTCCAGCTCCGCAGTTACGGTGATTCCCTCAGCCCGAAGATCGTGTTTGAGCAACCGCAAGGCGAGTTGCGCCGAACTTGCAGGGTTGGTTGACGTACCTTGATGGACTTCCTTTGTGGTCAGCTCTCGAATACTGGAAATGATTGCGCCTGCCCGCAGGCCGTCGGCTTCGATGTCACCAAGTAGTTCTTCGATGTCCGCGACATTGACTGGCGCCGATCGCAGCTGGAGACGCGCCGTGTTGGCATTCAGTGTGATGGCCGCCAAGGGACTTCTCAGCTCATGGGCAAGTGCGCCCGTGACAGCCTGTATGCTTAAATTCCGATATGCGAGCTCGCGTCGCTGCAGTGCAATGGCACTGGCAAGACGAGAATAAAGCAGCATCGTTTCGATGATCAAGACCACCAGAAGCATGCAACTGCTGACAAGCACAAAGCCGCGCGCAGCGTACCAGCCGACGCTGAATCGTACCGAGCTGGCGAACATCGCCACCAGGAAGTTCGGCATGCAAGCCAGCAATGTCACAAGTAACCACAGATCAAGGATCGTATGTCGGCGAGAAAGCAGAACAGCGAGAGTTGTCGCTCCCCATAGCGCCAAAACCAGATTGATCTGGTTGCCGAATTGCGTCTGTTGCCTGACGTCGTCGGTGTAAAAGCTGGGAAGATATTGCGCCTTTGTCGCTACGATCCAAGTCAGTACCGCAACCATCGACATGACCGCCGCAACAGTGGCTAGGATTGTTGCCCTGATCGATCCCCTGGGCCGCTCGGCTCCATCCGTATGCTTGGTAAGCGCGTAGATCAGGATCGCCGCCGGAAACGTCGTGTGCCAGAGAACGTACAACCAACCCGGCGTGTTCAGGCCGTCACCGATAAGACCGTTGGGAGCGTAGCCGCCAGGGAATGACAGGGTTTGCAGAAATGCGAACGAGCCGCTGCAAATGTAAGCACTCGCGACAGCAAGAAGGGCCCGCTGCGGCTGGATAGCATATTGTGCAAACAGAAGAGATGCGGTTACGCCATCCGCAATGGCCAAGGCTGTTTGCAGGACCGGGATAAAGGCATCTATCCGACCCAGTTGAATACTTGCGAAAGGCGCAATTGCCACTGCCGCCGCAACCAGCAGGAACGCCACTCCGGTTGCCACAGTCTGATGATGCCTGTCGGCAGGCAAGTTTGCAAAAACCAAGGGGAAATCTTGCTCTGCCGACCGAGCGACATCAGCTTTGCCCGTCGGTCCATCGCGTTGCGGTGCGTCATCACAGATCAAACGGTCGCCTCGTCTAACGTCGACCGGTCGCTGACAGCCTGCGAATTACGACCAGCGGGATGATGCCATCCTACATCTGTTTTGCCCGACGGGTCAAACGATATTCGGAAAAATCAAATTAGGTGCGGCGCGAATTCTCCAATGATTTGTACTGTGCATGGGGTTGTTTTCGCGGCTTTTGTTGTCACCCCCGCACGCGCCTGATCATCTGCTCGACATGGGCGATCGGCGTTTCCGGCTGGATGCCGTGGCCGAGATTGAAGATGAGGCGGCCTTGCGCAAAATTTGCCAGCACGTTGTCGACCGCGCGGTCGAGTGCCGCGCCGCCCGTGATCAGCACCAGCGGATCGAGATTGCCCTGCACCGCGACGCGGCTCTGCACCCGCTCGCGGATGAAGGCGGGCTCGGCGGTCCAGTCGATGCTGACGGCGTTGACGCCGGTACCTTCGACATAGAAAGGCAGCTGCGCGCCGGCGCCGCGCGGGAAGCCGATGATCTTCGCATCAGGCACCTTGGCGCGCACGCCGTCGACGATGCGCCGCGTCGGCTCGGTCGACCAGCGGGCGAATTCGGCCGGTGGCAATACGCCAGCCCAGGTGTCGAAGATCTGCAAGGCGTTGGCGCCGGCTTCGAGTTGCGCCAGCAGATATTGGATCGAGCTCTCGACGAGCACGTCGATGATCTTCGCGAACGCCTCGGTGTGCCGGTAGGCCATCATCCGCGCCGGCGCCTGGTCGGGCGTGCCGTGGCCCGCGACCATGTAGGTCGCAACCGTCCACGGCGCGCCGCAGAAGCCGATCAGCGCCACCTTTGGGTCGAGCGCGCCGCGCACGATCCTGAGCGCGTCGAACACCGGCTGCAGCTTGCCGAAGTCGGCCTGCGCGGCGAGCGTTCCGACCTTGGCCGGATCATCGAGCGGCTCGAGCCGCGGACCTTCGCCGACCTCGAACCGCACCGCGCGGCCGAGCGCATGGGGGATCACCAGGATGTCCGAGAAGATGATCGCCGCATCGAAGCCAAACCTTCGGATCGGTTGCAGCGTGACTTCGGCCGCAAGCTCCGGATTGAAGCAGAGATCGAGGAAGCCGCCGGCCTTGGCGCGCACCTCGCGATACTCAGGCAGATAGCGGCCCGCCTGCCGCATCATCCACAAAGGCGGCACGGCTTGCCGCTGGCCGGAGAGCACGTCGATGAAAGGCTTTGTCGCAGACTGGGGCACTGATCGTCCTGATGCAGAGTTGAGGTTCCTGATATACCGCCGCGGGCGGAAGCGGAACAGGGGAACCAGCGCAAATGCGCCGCGTTGACCCCGCCAATGGAGGAGGAATTGCATGGCCCAGACATTCAATCCCGCGCCGCATGACAAGCATGCCGAGGACCTGCGCGAAGCCCTCGCGGCGGATCGCCACGCCAAGCTCGACACCGGGTTGAAGGATAGCTTTCCCGCCTCCGATCCGGTCAGCGTCACGCAGCCGACGCCCTCGAAGGCCGATGCGGACGCCGACAATCCTTCCCTGTGGGACAAGGTCAAGGCGATCTTCAGCTAGGGACCGCGAGTTTCCGACAGGTTTGCTAAGACCTTGTTAGTGATCTGCCGAAGTCCCGGTCCGTAGGAGTACGGAAAAGCCCGTAGATGAATGCGAATCGCTGTCAGGGCTTCAGAGTTCACTAAGAGAAGCGGCAGAATTTCCCCCCCGTTGGAGAATTCTGTCGCATGAACGTCGCCTCACTGAGAGCCGGATGGAGCCGCCTGCCGTTGCGCGCGGCGGCTTTCGTCGTGCTCACTTGCGTCGCGATCCTCGGCGTCAGCGGCTGGCGCGAATGGGCCGCGCGCGATCAGGTGCTCAGGGGTGCCGAGACCGAGATGGCGAACGTCGCCCGCTCCCTGACGCAGCACGCCGAGGACAGCCTCGATTTGCTGGATTCGGGCGTTGTAGGTGTCGTCAGCCGTCTCGAGATAGACGGCACTGACCCGTCCACGATCGCCAAACTCGGCAGCATCCTTGACGCCCGCAAGAAGGCGGTCGCGCGCATCCACAGCCTCGCCATCATCGACGACCGGGGTAACTGGCTGACCGCGCCTGGTGCCATCGCATCGACGCTCAGCGACGATACGTTCTTCCGTCACCATCAGCTCTCGCCGAAGCGCGAGGCCTATGTCGGTCATCCCGTAAAGAGCCTGCTCGACGGGCAATCGATCGTCACGCTGTCACGCCGGTTCAACAAGCCGGATGGCAGCTTCGGCGGCGTCGTGCTCGCAACGATCAGCGCGGGCTACCTCTCGCACTTCTACGAGCAGTTCGAGATCGGGCGCAACAGCTCGATCGCGCTCGTGCATGGCGACGGCCTGATCATCGCGCGCAATCCGAACAACGAGCGGTTCGTCGGACGCAGCGTCGCCGACGGGCCGCTGTTTCGCGACCCGAGCCTACAGCGACCAAGCGGCGTCTATCATTTCAAGTCGCCGCTGGATGGCGCCCAACGAGTCAGTTTCTTCAAGCGCAGCAGCAGCTACCCGCTCCTTGTGCTCGCGACCGTCGACAAGGACGAGCTCCTGGCGCCGTGGCGGGCTGCGGCGATTTCGCGCATGCTGTATGTGCTCGCGCTGGTGATGCTGATCGCGATCATCGGCGCGGTGCTGGTGCGGCAGTTGCAGCGCGGCCAGCGCATGGCGGCGGCCCTGATCGAGAAGGAGGCGCATTTCCGCCTGCTCGCCGAAGGCTCCAGCGACATGGTCACCCGCATCGGGCTCGACGAGCGGCTGCGCTATGTTTCGCCATCGTCCAACCGCGTCGTCGGCTGGCGGCCCAATCAGCTGATCGGCACGGAGGCGCTCGCCGGAATCCATTCGGAGGACCGCCCGCACGTCCAGGCCATCATCGATGCCATGAAGCGTGGCGAGACGGAAGAAGCGCGCGTCACTTACCGCAACGTGCACCGGCAGAAGTCCGAGGTCTGGCTGGAATCGACCATGCACGTGACGCGCAAGGAGAACGGCACTGTCGACGGCGTGGTCGCGATCTCGCGCGATATCACCGAGCAGAAGAATCTGGAGACGAGGCTCGAGACCCTGGCGATCGAGGACAGCCTCACCGGGCTTGCGAACCGCCGCCGCTTCGACGAGCGGCTGAAGGAGGAATGGGCGCGCGCGTATCGCGACCGTTCCAGCCTTGGCCTCTTGATGATCGACGTCGATCACTTCAAGGCCTACAACGACGAATATGGCCATCCCGCGGGTGATGCCTGTCTGCGCGTGGTGGCAAAGACCATTGCGGCCGAGGTGCAGAGGGGCGGCGATCTCGCGGCCCGCTATGGCGGCGAGGAATTCGCCATGCTGCTGCCGAACACCGATGCCGCCGGTTGCGCCCGGCTCGGTGAGCGGATCCGCAACGCCATCCGCGATGCCGGCCTGGTTCATGCCTCCAATCCGGCAGGGCCATGCGTCACCGTCTCGGTCGGCGGCGCGGCTTGCCGGCCGGCGGTGGAGCGGACCGCGGGCACGAGCTCGCTGGTGGAGGCCGCCGACCGCGCGCTCTACGCCGCCAAGGATGCCGGCCGCGACCGGCTGATGATGTCCGGCGAGGTCATGAACCTGTTGCCCAGAGCGTCAGGTCAGTAATCGCGCTCAATAATGCGGCGGGCGCTCGTTGGCAGGGCCCGGCGCGTTGGTCTCGGCGTCCTGCAGCCGCTCGCCGAGCTCTGCGACCTTCCGCGTCAACGCATCGATCTGCTTCCACTGCGCGGTGATGGTCTGGTTCAGCGTCTCGATGGTGTCGTCCTGATAGGCAAGGCGCATCTCCAGCGCGTCGATGCGTTCGGCAAGCGTCTTGATGTCATTCGTCACCGGCGTGCCCCTCATCCCGTTCGCGGAGACCAATTTCCTGCAGACCATGGCCAAGCGCGACACGTTCGTCGAATACGAAACATTCGCCGCGCCAGCGGCTCTGCGCCTCCGGCACCTCTTCCAGATATTTCAAGATGCCGCCCTTGAGGTGGTAGACCTCGGCAAAGCCACGCGCCAGCAGATGCGAACTTGCCTTCTCGCAGCGGATGCCGCCGGTGCAGAACATTGCGATCTTGCGATGCTTGGCCGGATCGAGCTTTTGAGCGGCAAAGTCCTTGAACTGGCCAAAACTCTTGATGTCGGGGTCGACAGCACCCTCGAACGTCCCCATCGCCACCTCGAAAGCGTTGCGGGTGTCGAGCACCAGCGTGTCGGGCGAGGTGATCAGCGCGTTCCATTCGCGCGCGTCGACATAGATGCCGACCTGCCGGGTCGGATCGGCGGCCGCATCGCCAAGCGTTACGATCTCCTTCTTCAGCCGCACCTTGAGCCGGCCAAACGGCATCGCCTCGGCTGTCGAACATTTCAGCTCGAGATTGTTCAGACGGCCGCCGAACATAGCTCCATGTGCGAGCTCATGGGCGAAGGCGTCAATTGCGTCGGCCGACCCGGCGATAGTACCGTTGATGCCCTCATGGGCCAGCAGCACGCTGCCCTTGAGGGACAGGCCGGCACAGAACGCCCGCAGCGGCTCGCGCAGCTCGCGGAAATCGGGCAGGGCAGCGAATTGGTAGAAGGCGCAGACCTTGTAAATCATGCGCCCGTTTAGCAGGCGGCCGGCGCCCAGAAAACCCGCAACGCACAGCTCTATTCCCAGGGAATGGCAGCCATTTCCCTGGTATGCCAGCATTGCCCGGACGGCCAGGAATGTGTCATGAAGGTCCGGTTTTTCCGAGACGGCGCGGCGCGCGTCCCACGGTGCTGAGAGAGCAAAACTTCGATGAGAAACTTCCATTTCCCCGGCAGGTCCACGGTCCACGCTACCAACGCGATGGTGGCGACCTCGCATCCGCAGGCTTCTCTTGCCGCGATCGAGGTGCTGCGCGAGGGCGGCACGGCGGTGGACGCGGCTGTCGCGGGTTCAGCGCTGCTCGGCGTGATCGAGCCGCAGTCGACCGGCATTGGCGGCGATTGTTTTGCGCTGATCCAACCGCGCGGCGAGGGCAAGATCATCGCCTATAATGGCTCCGGCCGGGCGCCAAAGGCCGCCAACGCCGACTGGTATCTCGAGCGCAAGATCAATTCCGTGCCGCTGACCTCGGCCCATGCGGTCTCGATCCCCGGCGTGATCGATGCGTTTGCGACCGTGCTGCGCGACCACGGCAAGTTCGGTTTCGACCGTCTGCTCCAGCCCGCGATCAAGGCTGCGGAGGAAGGCTATGTCGTCGCGCCCCGCATCGCCTTCGACTGGAAGAACCAGTTCGAGAAGCTCAAGAACGGTACCAACGCCGTGCGTTACCTGCTGCCGGGCGGCAGGCCGCCGGTCGCCGGCGATGTCATCCGCCAGGCCGAGCTCGGCAAGACGCTGCGCGCGATCGCCAAGGACGGCCGCGACGCCTTCTACAAGGGCGAGATCGCGGAGGACATGGTCGAGACCCTGCGCGGCATCGGCGGCCTGCATACGCTCGACGATTTCGCCGCGCACACCACCGAAGTCACGACGCCGATCGGCACCATGTACAAGGGTTACGACGTCTGGCAGTGCCCGCCGAACGGTCCGGGCGTGACCGCACTTCTGATGCTCAACATCCTGTCGCGCTTCGACCTCGCCAAATACGCGCCCGTCAGCGTCGAGCGCTTCCATCTCGAGGCGGAAGCTGCGCGCATCGCCTACATGAACCGGGAGATGCATGTCGCCTCTCCCGACCACATGAGGATCAACGTTGCCGAGATGCTCGAGAAGGGCTTTGCGGACGAATACATCAGCAAGATCCGCATGGACGGCATGCTCGACCTGCCCAATGTCGCGCCGCCGATGAATCCCTCGACCATCTACATCACGGTGGTGGACAAGGATCGCAACGTCTGCTCGTTCATCAACTCGGTCGCGCATTCCTTCGGCTCGGCCATTGTTTCCAACAAGACCGGTGTGCTGTTCCAGAACCGCGCCGGCGGCTTCCGCATCCAGCCGGGCCATCCGAACTGTATCGAAGGCGGCAAGCGCCCGCTGCACACGATCATGCCGGGCCTGCTCACCAAGGGCGGCCGTTCCACGATGTCGTTCGCGGTGATGGGCGGCCAGTACCAGCCGACCGGGCAGACCCATCTGCTGACCAACGTTCTCGACTATGGCTGCGACGTGCAGGAGGCAATCGACATGCCCCGAGGCCTGCACTACGAGGGCCAGTACCAGCTCGAGGACAGCGTGCCGGCGGCGGTCGTCGAAGGCTTGAAGAAGCTTGGCCACAAGACCACCAGCGTGGTCGGCCCGCTCGGCGGCGCCCAGGCGATCTGGATCGATTGGGACAAGGGCACGCTGACCGGCGGTTCCGATCCGCGCAAGGACGGTTGCGCGCTCGGCTATTGATCGTCGCGCGAGGTTCCTCGCAACAAGATCAGGAAAAGTTGACGGAGGGCGGCGCGGCATCGGCCGCGTCGCCCTTTTCCGTTCGGAACGGAGCTCATGGCCCAAAGTTGGTGGGCGATGAGCGGTGCAGGCGCGCGCTGCCTTGTTGTCGAAGCGGCGGAGGCCGTCCATGTCCGATCATCCAAGTTCCCAATCATCCGGATACGATAGGCGTTCCTTCATGGCAGGTGCTGCCGGCAGCGCGCTTGTTCCGCTGACCGCGCGCGCGACCGTGCAGGAGGCACGAGCGGCAGTGGCGCAGGATCCGGCGCTTCCCGTCGACGTCACACTGCGGGTGAATGGTCAGGAGAAGCGTCTGAGTCTCGATCCGCGCACCACGGTGCTGGACGCACTGCGCGAGCATCTCAAGCTCACGGGCAGCAAGAAGGGTTGCGATCACGGCCAATGCGGTGCCTGCACGGTGCTGATCGGCGATCGGCGCGTGGTGTCGTGCCTGACGCTCGCACTGGCCGCTGAAGGGCAGGAGATCACGACCATCGAAGGCCTCGCCACCGACGACCGCCTGCACCCGATGCAACAGGCCTTCATCGACAACGATGCGTTCCAGTGCGGCTATTGCACGCCCGGTCAGATCATGTCGGCGATTGCCTGCGTGAAGGAGGGACACGCCGGCAGCGATGCCGACATCCGCGAATACATGAGCGGCAACATCTGCCGCTGTGCCGCCTATCCCAACATCGTCGCTGCGGTGAAGCAGGCCGCGCCCGAGATCATGAAAGGCTAGGCGAATGCGACCATTTTCTTACCAGAGGGCGACAGACCCCGACATGGCCGTGCAGGCGCTTAGCGCCGCTGCGGCCGCCAACAAGCCGTTGACGCAGGCCTCGGCCCAGCCGCTCGCCGGCGGAACGACGCTGATCGACCTGATGAAGCTCGACGTGATGCGGCCCGCCGCGATCGTCGACATTAATCCGCTCGCGCAGGGGTGGTCGGCGATCTCGCCCGGTCGCGAGGACCTGCGGCTCGGCGCCCTCGCAAAGATGTCCGACGTCGCCGCGCATGACGAAATCCAGCGCAATTATCCCGTGATCGCCAATTCCCTGAAGCTCGCCGCCAGCGCCCAGCTCCGCAACATGGCGACACTCGGCGGCAACGTGATGCAGCGGACGCGTTGCAGCTATTTTCGTGATGTCTCCTATGAAAATTGCAACAAGCGCAATCCCGGCTCCGGCTGTGCCGCGATGGACGGCATCAACCGCATGCATGCGGTGCTCGGGATCTCCGATCAGTGCATCGCGACTTACCCCGGCGATTTCGCCCAGGCGCTGATCGCGCTGGATGCCACGGTCGAGGTTACCGGCAGGTCCGGCACCCGCAGCATGCCATTTGCGGCGCTCCACAAGGCTCCCGGCAACACGCCCGAGATCGAGACGACGCTGCAGCCAGGCGAGTTAATCTCGGCCTTTCTTATTTCCGGCCGTTGGCCCCGCTCGGTTTATCTGAAGGCGCGCGACCGGCAATCCTATGAGTTTGCGCTGTCCTCGGCTGCGGTTGCGCTGGACGTGCAGGGTGGGACGATCCGGGACGCGCGCGTGGCGCTTGGCGGCGTCGCGACCGTGCCCTGGCGCGCTCGCGAGGCGGAGGCGCAGCTGAAGGGACAAAAATTCGACGACGGTCTGGCGCAGCGCGCCGCCGATGCTGCATTCGCTGAGGCCAAGGGGCGCCAGCACAACAGCTTCAAGATTGCGCTCGGCAAGCGCGTGGTGGCGCGTGCGCTCCAGCAGGCCGTAATGATGGAGATATGACCATGACCGCTGCCGCTCCCGAGCCGAAGGCGAATATGGGCAAGCCCGTGCCACGTTACGATGCGGTTGCGAAGGTCACAGGGCGTGCAACCTACGGGTCCGACATGCCGCTGGACAATCCCGCCTATGCGTTTCTGGTCACCAGTGCGATCGCCAAAGGCCGCATCAACAGCTTCGATCTCGACGATGCTAAACGCGTGCGAGGCGTGATCGACATTGTCACGCACGAGAACGCGCCCAACCTGAACGAGTCAAAGCTGTTCAGCAATGGCGGTTATGCTGGCACCACGATCCAGCCGCTGAAATCGACCGACATTGCCCATGACGGCCAGATCATCGCGGTGGTCATCGCCGAGAGCCACGAGGCCGCGCGCGAGGCCGCCAACCGCGTCAAGGTGAGCTACACAGCCGCAACCCCGAGTGCGAGCTTCGATTCGCCGGGAACGACGAAAGCCGCCGCGAAAGGCCAGAACGCGCAATTCAAGGAAGACCCCAAGGTCGGCGACTTTGCCAAGGCGTTTGATGAGGCCGAGGTGAAGGTCGAGGCCTCCTACGAGACGCCGACGCAGCATCATAATCCAATGGAGCTTTTTTCGACGAGCTGCGCCTGGATGGGCGACACTCTCGTCATCTATGAGCCCAGCCAATATGTCTACGGACTGAAGAACGGCGTCGCCGAACAGCTCGGCATCGACGCCGACAAGGTGAGGGTGGTCAATCCCTATGTCGGCGGCGGCTTTGGCTCGCGCGGCTCGATGACGCCGAGAACCGCGATCATTGCCGGCATCGCGAGGCGGCTGAACCGGCCGATCAAGCTGGTTGCGACTCGCGACCAGGGCTTTACGATTGCGACCTATCGCGCCGAAACCCGCCACGAGATCAAGCTCGGCGCGAGCCGGGACGGCAAGCTGGTCGCGCTGAGGCACGAAGGGGCCGAGGTCTCCTCGCGCGCCGACCCCTATTGCGTCGGCGGCACCAAGACCACGACGCGGCTCTATGCCTGCCCAAATGTCGACAGTCTCGTGTCGATCGTGCGCGCCGACCGCAACACGCCGGGCTTCATGCGCTCGCCGCCTGAGGTGCCGTATTTGTTTGCGCTCGAGAGTGCGATGGACGAGCTGGCCGTGAAGCTCAACATGGATCCGATCGAGCTCCGCCGCGTCAATGACACGACCAATGAGCCGATCGGCGGCAAGCCTTACACGTCGCGCTCGCTGATGGCGTGTTTCGACGAAGCTGCCAAAGCCTTCGGGTGGGCACAGCGCTCGGCGGCGCCGAAATCGATGTCCGACGGTGACTGGCTGATCGGCTATGGCTGCGCGGCCACCTGTTATCCGACGCAGATGGCGCCGTCGGCGGCGCGCGTTCGCCTGCAGCGCGACGGCCGTACCCGCGTCGAGATCGCCGGCCACGAGATCGGCACCGGTGCCTACACCATCCTTGCGCAGACAGCCGCCGAGCGACTTGGCGTGCCGCTGGAGAAGGTCGCGGTCTTCATTGGTGACAGCGACCTGCCGCCGGGGCCCGTTGCTGGCGGATCGAATTCGACGGCCAGCACCTGCTCCGCTGTGATGATGGTGTGCGATCAGGTTCGTCAGCGCCTGTTCAAGGCGCTGATGCCGAACGAGAGCCTCACGGACAAGGCCAAGGAAACCGTTGGGATGGGGCAGACCCGATCGACACAGGCAGCAAAGGGCGATCGCCCGATCGATCTGGAGAAAGCGTTCGACGCGCTCGGTGTCGGCGTGGTCGAGGAATATGGCGAATGGAAGCCCGAAGGCGCGCCGCCGGATTCGTTCAAGGCGATGCACAGCGGGCACGCCCAGCTCGTCGGCGGTGCGGCCATGAAGGACAAGATCGCCTATGCCTTCGGCGCGGAGTTCGTGGAAGTCCGGATCAATCGCTTCACCCACGAGATCCGCGCCCCGCGCCTGGTTGGAGCGTTTGCGGCGGGCCGCATCATGAATCCGCGCACGGCTCGCAGTCAGCTGATGGGCGGCCTGATCTGGGGCATGTCCTCGGCGTTGCTGGAGGCCACCGAGATCGACGCGCGCACCGCACGCTATGTCAACGACAATTTTGCCGACTATCTCATTCCCGTGAATGCAGACGTCCCCGGCGTCGAGGTGATCCTGCTCTCCGAGCAGGATGATCACATTAACCCGGCCGGCGCCAAGGGGCTCGGCGAGCTCGCCAACGTCGGCACCAACGCCGCGATCTGCAATGCGATCTATCACGCCACCGGCCAGCGCATCCGCAAGCTCCCCGTGCGGCTGGAAAATATCGAGGTCTAGAGGGGTGGAAACGGCGTCGACCTTGCGCTAGACACCTTCGGCCTCAAAGGGAAGGTGTCTTATGCAGCGTGTCCAGCGCGTGCTCCTCGCCATCATGTCGGCATTCGCGATCACGTCGATCGGCGGTGCGCCGACGTTTGTTTCCACCCCGGCCTCGGCCCAGACCGCAGGAAAGACCATGACCACAGCTTCAGGATTGCAGATCACCGATAGCGTCGTCGGCACTGGCGCCTCGCCGAAGCCCGGCCAGATTTGCGTGATGCACTATACCGGCTGGCTCTATGAGAACGGCCAGAAGGGCAAGAAATTCGACTCGTCCGTCGATCGCAACGAGCCCTTCGAATTCCCCATAGGCAAGGGCCGCGTCATCGCCGGCTGGGACGAGGGCGTTGCCACGATGAAGGTCGGCGGCAAGCGGACGCTGATCATCCCGCCGCAGCTCGGCTACGGCGCGCGCGGCGCCGGCGGCGTGATCCCGCCGAACGCGACGCTGATGTTCGACGTGGAATTGCTCGGCGTGAAGTGACGGCGCATTCCGCCTCGTCATGCCTGGGCTTGTCCCGGGCATCCACGTACTTCCTTCGTTTGGCCAAGACGTGGATGGCCGGGTCAAGCCCGGCCATGACGGATAGAGATCAACACAAACAAAAAGACCGGCCCTTCGGCCGGTCTTTTCGCTTTCAGTGCTAGCGCGCGTTATTCCGCCGCGCGACGTGCCGCCGCAGCGGCGCGATCAATCGCTTCCTTCGCGCTGTCCTTGGCCTCTCCCATGGCTTTCTGGCCCTTGCCTTTCACTTCCTGAACGGCGCCTTCGCCCTGCAGACGCTCGGAACCGGTGGCTTCACCGATGCCCTGCTTGGCCTTGCCGATCGTCTCGTTGGCAGTGCCCTTGATCTTGTCGCTGGTGCTACCCATGAAACTCTCCTTCCAGTTTGCTCGCAAAGACAACATCTGTCGACTATGAGAGTTCCGATTTTGGTATGGCTTGATGTCGCGCCTTTGGTTACGTTCGCCCGCGCGGAACCAACAGAAAGCAGTCCCCATGACCGGCCATGACCACAGCCATTCCCACCATGTCCACGATCATCACGATGATCGCTGGAAGCATGACGGCGTGCGCGTCATTCCCGGCAATCAACTCGACACCAATGTGCCCTCGACACCAGGGATGGACCGCGCGGCCGCGATCAATTTCGCCCGCGTCGGCGCGCAGAAATTGTGGGCTGGCACCGTCAGCATCAAGCCCGACGCCAAGACCGGCGCGCACCACCACGGCCATCTCGAGAGCGTCATTTACGTGGTGAAGGGCAAGGCGCGGATGCGCTGGGGCGAGAGCCTGCAATTCACCGCTGAAGCGGGTCCCGGCGATTTCATCTTCGTGCCGCCCTACGTGCCGCACCAGGAGATCAACGCCAGCCCCGACGAGGTGCTGGAATGCGTGCTGGTGCGGAGCGATGGCGAGGCGGTTGCGATCAATCTGGACATCGAGCCGGTCGAGAAGCCCGAGACTGTGCTGTGGATCGACCCCGTGCATCGGGATCCGAACGAGAAGAAGTAACACCGAGGCTCGAGGGGTCAGTGCGACCAAACCCCGCGGCGGTCTCGGCAAAATAATTCGGCATGCGCTGTCGGATGGCGGCCCGGTCGTCCGTCCTTGGGCAGAACCCCGCCCAAGGAGCCCCCATGCCCAGGATGATTTTCGTCAATCTGCCGGTGACCGATCTCAAGCGCGCGACCGCCTTTTACGAGGCGGTCGGCGCGACCAGGAACCCGCAATTCAGCGATGACACGGCAAGCTGCATGGTCTTTTCCGAGACCATCTACGTGATGCTGACGACCCACGACAAATTCCGTCAATTCACGCCGAAGCCGATTGCCGATGCAAAAACCTCGAACCAGGCGCTGTTCTGTCTGTCCGCCGACAGCCGCAAGGAGGTCGACGATATCGTCGGCAGGGCCAAGGCTGCAGGCGGCCTGGCCGATCCCAGCCCGGTTGACGAATACGATTTCATGTATGGCCGCAGCTTTGAGGATCCGGATGGCCATATGTGGGGCGTGAACTGGCTGGACATGGCAGCCGTCCCGCCGAAGCCCGCCATGGCGAACGCCTGATCGAAACCTGAAGAGGAGCATTCGCAATGTCCAAGCTCGTGCCCTGCATGTGGTTCAACGGCGATGCGGTCGATGCCGCCAAGTTCTACGTCTCGCTCGTTCCGAACTCGGAGATCACGCACGTTCAGCACAACGTCTCGGATAGCCCGTCCGGCAAGGAAGGCTCGGTGCTGGTCGTCGAGTTCACGGTGGCCGGGCAGCCCATGGTCGCGCTCAACGGCGGCATGAAGATGGAATACACGCATGCGATCTCGCTGATGATTCATTGCGACGACCAGGCCCAGGTCGACAGCGTCTGGAATGCGTTCCTCGCAAATGGCGGCAAGGAAGAACAGTGCGGCTGGCTTAGGGATCGCTGGGGCGTGGCCTGGCAGGTCGTGCCGAAAGTGATGTTCGAGTTCCTCACCAGCCCCGATAAGGCGGCCGCCGCCCGCGCATGGCAGGCCATGACGAAGATGGTGAAACTGGACGTGGAGGTGTTGCGGCGAGCGTTCGAAGGCAAATCGGCGGCGTGAGGGCCAGTGCCGTTGCCATGCGACAGATGTCATCGCCCGCTAAGGCGGGCGATCCAGTATTCCAGAGGCCTTCGTCGAAGAGCTCCCTCTCACAACGACCGCCGCGGCGTACTGGATGCCCCGGCCAAGCCGGGGCATGACAGCGGAATTCGTGGCCATGCGAGAGCGCGCCGCTAATAATTGATCCTAAGCCCGACGCCGCCGTGGATCGTGTTGCCGACAGGCTGCGGGCCCAGGGTGCCGTTGGCGAAGAGGTCCACCACCCAGCCCTTCTGCGCACGGAAGCCGAGACGGCCGCCATACTCGAACCAGCCCTGGTTGCCCATCGTCGGCACCACCATGCCGTCGCCGGTCACGGTGGCGACGATGCCGCTGTGGCTGGCGAACGACTGCACCCAGCCGCCGTTGATATTGGTCTCGATATTGTTGGCGAAGAGATGGGTCCACTGGCCGCCGATCTTGACGAGGCTGGTGCGGTCGGTGCCCGTTGCAATGGTGGCGTTGAACGGATTGAACGCGACCGTGTTGTCGGCATAGCCTGACACGCGCTGCCAGAGCTGCCAGAGTTCGACGGAAGCTGCGACCTCATCGCGCGGTGACAGGCGACTGATCCAGCCGACGCGGCCATAGACTGCATAATTGGAAGCGTCGGTTGAGCTCGTCACGCTGACCGGACCGAGGCTGGAGGTGTAGCTGCGGGTGTAGCGCGCCTTCTCCCACGGCGTCAGGATCGTGCCGACGTCGAAGAACGGCCGCGATGAGCCCCAATCGGTGAAGTCATAGCGCAGCGCAAAGGCGCCGATCGGCGCGCTGGTGATGTGATAGCCGCCCTCGCTGTATTGCGTGTAGGCGATACCGGCAAGCAGCGACAGGTTGGGCGTCAGCTCCTTGCGGCCGTGGATGCCCGCCGAGAACGAGCCGGCCGAGCCGAACGCGCTGATGCAGTCGCTGCAATTGATCTGCTCGTTGACGCCAAGCAGCACCGTGCCGAGCACACGGTTGGTGATCATCTGATTGAAGCGCTGGCCCGCGAGTCCATTGACCGAGTTGCCGCTGGAATCGGAGCCGGTCGGCGTTGGGCTCGGCAGCGGGGTCGGGCTCGGCGACGGCGATGGGCTCGGGGAGGGCGATGTGCCTGGTGTCGGGGACGGCGAATAGGTCGGTGAAGGGGAGGGTGTCGGATTGCCGCACTCGGATTCGCAAAAGGTCGCGGCTGTCGCTGGACGGGCGTCGAGCGCGAACAGCGTGAGCGCGGCGGCTGCAGCGAGTGTGCAGGCCAGTACGAGGCGTTTGAAGTCGGGCGTTGCCATCGTCAGCGTCCACACAGCATGCCGTCGTCATGGACGGCGGGCGTGGTCGGCGAGGCATCGGCATATTGGTTGACGGCGCACAGACCGGCATTGGCGGCGCAGTTGGCTGCGAACGTCCAGGGCGGCGAGTTGGTCTTGGTGATCGTGACTTTGCCGCCGGTCGAGGTGATGATCGCGGTGTCGCCCGGCTGGGTGAGCTGAATGCACTGGAAGCTCAACGTGCAGACGCTCGCCGCTCCCTCCTGAAGCACGACGACCGAGCGGCTGCGCTGCGAGAGGATGTCGAGGATTGTGCCGCGAACGCCGATGGTCGCCAGCGGTGTCGTGATCTTGTAGGCGGTCTTCTCCGAATGTCCGGTGACGAAGCGGAATGCGCCGGTCGCCATTCGGATGGCGACGTCGCGATAGCTGTGTTCGTCGTTGAAGACGGTGCGATCGAGCTTCAGCGTCGCACTCGGCCCGAGCGAAAGATTGGTGCTGTCGGCCATGACAAAACGCGCCGCACTATCGGCGCCGGTGCGCACGGTCTCGTCGCGGAGCATGCTGTCGCCGACATTGATTGGCGTCGTGCTCGCGGCCACCCGCACCACTTCGTTCTGCACGAGGACGGCTTCGCCGACGCGCGTCTGGGCCTGCACAGAAGGCGCAGCGCACGATGCAGCCGACAGCAATGTTGGGAAAAGCAGAAAACGCAGATTCATGTCGTAACCGAGCGAGGCCCCTGATCGTGCTGGATCGCGCACGCTCGTGTTGTGGCAGAATTATCACAGGCGGCGCGAGACGAGCGCTAGCTTAGTGACAGTTGCGGCAGAATGCGTTCAATGCATCGGCTGAGTGATTTTTTATTCGCGGTGACGCCGATTTGCCACGCAAAATAGCCCTACAGCAGTCGCTTGAAGCACATGCGATGCCGATGACGTCGCGAAGCGCAGTGATCGCTGTCGCGATCTTCCTAGCCGCGCATCTCGCGCTGCTGATCGGGCTGACGACGCCGGACAAGTTCGTGTTCGACGAGGTGCATTACGTGCCGGCAGCACGGCAGATGCTGGGCGTCACTGCGCCGCAGCCGATGCTCAATCCGATGCATCCGCCGCTGGCGAAAGAGCTGATCGCGGCGTCGATCGCGGCATTCGGCGACAACGCGTTTGGCTGGCGCTATCCGGCGACCTTGTTCGGCGCGCTCGCTGTCGTCGCGATCTATCTCTGCGGGCTCGCGCTGTTCGGCTCGCAAGCACCCGCGGTTGCGACGGCGCTGATCGCGGCCTTCAACCAGATGCTCTATGTGCAGGCGCGCATCGCGATGCTCGACATCTTTGCACTTAGCCTCGGCTTGCTCGCCATCGCTGCTTTCATGCACGGCTTTCGGCGAGCGCGGCCGCAGGCGCTGTTCGCGATCGCGGGTGCGTTGTTCGGTCTCGCAGCTGCCTGCAAATGGAGCGGCTTGTTTCCGCTCGCTGTCTGCATCGCAATCGTTGCGGTGATCCGCCTGATGCAGGGCTGGCATACTCTGTTTGCCGATGCGAGGCCAACTGACTGGTACCGCCCTGATCTCTGGCCCACATTCAGGGCGCATCATGCCGCGCTCTGCTTCGCGCTGTTGCCGGCAGTGACGTATATCGCCGCCTTCGTTCCGCTCTACGGCCTGTCGCTGCCTGATCTGATCGAGGCGCAGCGCCGGATCTTCGCCGACAACACCACCACTGCGATCGCCGGCCACACCTATATGAGCTCGTGGCCGTCCTGGCCGTTGCTGGCGCGGCCGGTGTGGTTCCTGTTCGACAAGACATCAGACGACAACGTCGCGGCGATCGTCTTCCTCGGCAATCCGCTGGTCGCCTGGCCGGCGCTGCTCGCGCTTGCCGTTGTGTTGCGCGACATCGTCGTCGCGCGTCGTTGGGATGCGTTTCTGATCGCGGCGTTCTATTTCGGCTGCTGGCTCGCCTGGGCTTTGCTCCCGCGCACGCTGGGCTTCATCTACTACTATCTGCCGGCCGCAACGGTCGCGTCGCTTGCGCTGGTCTATGCGCTGCGCCGAGAGGGACTGCCGCGCTGGCTGCTGTGGGCCTATGTCGGCATGGCTGCCGCCGGCTTTGCGGTGATGCTGCCGATTTCGGCGGCCTTCATCGGCACATCGATGCAGACGTTCAACCGGCTGATGCTGTTTCAGAGCTGGATCTGACAACAGAAAACCGCCTGCCAGTCTCGCGGCAGGCGGTTTGTCGATTGTGGCAATGGCGTCTCAGGTCACTTGTTCAGATCATTTGGACGCGGTCTTGGTGTCCATGTTCACGACCTGGACGCGGCGGTTGATCGGGTCGGCGCCGTTGGCGGCGTCCTTCAGCTTGGTCTTGCCATAGCCGACGGTGACGAGGTCACTGCCGTTGAGACCGTAGTTCTGCACCAGGTACTTCTTGATAGTATCGGCGCGACGCTCCGACAGGCCCTGATTGTACTCCTCCGTGCCGATCGCATCGGTATGGCCGGCGACCACGAAGGTCGAGCCTTTCAGCGACGGGTCGGACAGCGCCTTGCCGAGGGCTTGCACCGATGCCACCGAGGTCTTGGCGATGTCGGCCGAGTTGTAGTCGAACTGGATCTCCAGATCGATGTTCGGCTTGGTCGAAGCAAGCTCGGCGATCTGGTCACGTTCGCCCATCGAGAGCGAACGGGTCTGCCGGTTGCGCACGGAATTCAGGAAAGTCGCTTCCTTGGCCTGCGCGGTTGGATCGGCCTGCGGACCGACGGAGAGGCCGCGGGTGATCGGCTTCGGCTTCAACGCATCCAGGATCTGGCTGGACGAGACGTTGCTGTCGCCGGCGAAAGCCAGGCCCGCCGTCAACGACAGCGCGGCCGTGAGCGTGATCGCCCTCAGTCCAAAAGACTTATTGAAATGGGTCATTGTCGTATCCTTGCTGTGACGCCTGATGGCAATTTGATGCTCCGAGCATAGGGAAGGTTCAAAAGCTCCGATGTGATGCGGGTCACATTCCAAAGGACCGAAACGTCGGCTGCAGGCTAGCGCCGGAGCCAGTCGGCATCCATGGCATGCTCGCGCCACTGGCACCGCGCTACCATCAGAAAGGAGCGCTGTCTCGTTCGGCATCGAAGCAGAATCCTGATCCATCACGCATTCTCGGACGAGGTTTCAATAGCTGCTGGACTCGCAGCTCCAGCGGGTACAATCTTTTGCCATTGCTCGTCACCTGCCGGATTGCCCGCTGCGTTAGCAGCCCGAAAAGCGATCGTCGCAGCGACTCCCAGCTCGGTTCGGGCAGCAGAAATCCCCGAGTGATCCAAATCACAGTGCGTCCTTGTGAGTTGGATCAGATTGCTGTCATCGGATCGGCTAAGGCCGATGCGAGAGCAGCGAAGAAGTTTGGATCAGGGGAGAATGATCATGCGCTTCTTGATCGCAGCAATTTCACTCGCAGCATTCATCGTCAGCGGCAACACGGCCCTCGCTGACAAGCGCGTCGCCTTCGTGGTCGGCAATGCCGCCTACAAGAACGTCCCGCAGCTTCCCAACCCCGCGATCGATTCCAAGGCAATGGCCAGGGTGCTGCGCAATGTCGGCTTCGATGTCGTCGAGGGTGCCAACCTCACGCGTGACGCCATGACTGCAAAACTCCTGGAGTTCGGCAAGAAGAGCGAGGGTGCCGATGTCGCGGTGTTCTTCTATGCCGGCCACGGCATTGCCGTGAACGGCATCAACTACCTGTTGCCGATCGATGCAGACCTGAAATCCGAGATGGACGTCAAGCTGGGCGCGGCGATCAATGTCGACCTCACGCTCGATCAAACCATGTCGGACGCGAAGGTGAAGCTCGTGTTCCTGGATGCCTGTCGTGACAATCCTTTCGCGGCAAAGATCCGCTCGGCGAAAGCCACCCGATCGGTCAACGTCCAGGCCGGTCTGGCAGAGATGAAGTCGGGCGAGGGCACGCTGATTGCCTTTGCCACCGGCCCAGGTCAAACCGCGCTCGACGGCGAAGCCGGGACCAACAGCCCGTTCACGCGCGCGCTTGTCGCCAACATTGCCCAGCCTGGGATCGAGATTCAGCAGGCGATGACCAAGGTCCGCGCCCAGGTCAGTGACGAGACCGGTAAAGGGCAATTGCCTTGGGGGCACACCAACCTGACGGGCAACGTCTACCTCAATCCGGTTGGCGGGCCGGCTGCGGGCGCGACTGATACGTCGAGCGCGCCGGTGATGGCCGCAAGCAAGCAAGGCTCCGACGTCGAACTCGAGTTCTGGCGCTCGATCAAGGACTCCAACAGGGTCGAGGAGCTCAACGCCTATCTCACCAGCTATCCCAACGGCACGTTCAAATCGATCGCACTCGCCCGCATTGCGGCGTTGCAGGATGGTCCATCCAATGCCACCCGCAACCTGTCGGTTGGGATCGATCCCGCGACCTTCACGGAAGAGGCCAACCAAGTATCTGAAGACCAGGTTGGTCTGGACAAGAGCCAGCGTCGTGACGTGCAGCGTCGCCTCACTGGGCTCGGTTTCGACGTCAGGGCGACAGGCCAGTTCGACGACGAGGCGCGTTCCGTGATCAGGCGGTGGCAGGCTGCGCGCGGTTATCCCGCTACGGGCTATCTCAACAAGCTCCAGCATAAGGCTCTGCTGTCGGAGATTGTCTCGACCCGCGCGGCTTCCTCGGCACAGGCAGACGATGAGCCGGCGCACCGCCGTTACTCGGGCGGTGGCGGTCGCCGCCATTATAGCGGCGGTGGTGGCGCTCCGGCAGGTCCCGGTGGTCTACTCGGCGGTATGATGGGCGGGTTGTTCGGCCGCCGCTGAGGGTGCAGGGGAGTAAGTAAAAGGCGGCCCGCTTTGGGCCGCCCATTGTTCCGGAACCAGTGCTTACCCATCGTCGCAAAGCCGTCGCGGCATGGCCTGCGTGCGAACAAGAATTTGGCCAGATACACGCCTAGCAGACCTCGACGAGCCGTCACCGCAAGCCGAAGGGAGCTGAGTTCCATCCAGTGCCGAGGCCCAGTGACTACCAATTCTATCGCAGCGGCCCGCCGGATCGGACTGTGTCTCTGAGCGCGATGCCCATCTATATCGGCGCGGCAATGATCGCGGTGGCGATCCTGCTCTCGACGTTGATCACGGGGCTCACCAGCCGCTATGTCGGGCTTGAAGCACCGACCGACGAGAACATGTGGCTGGTGGACCGTCTCACCGGCAGCGTCTATCGCTGTCAGGCGGAGGGGCGGGGCAGGGCCTCCTGCGAGCCCGACATCGCCACCGGCAGCCTCAGTGACAGGCCCAACGACCGGACCAAGCCTCCGAAGGCCGGCCGTTAACGTCGGTTCGCTTTGCATTGCAGCAAGAAAATTGTCTTCTCCACGAAACGTTCTCGCCGGAAAATACGTAATTGCGAATGCCGGCATGACGCCGGTTTCGTTTTGCTCAAGGAGACTTTTCGATGAAGACCTTGCTCACCGCCGCAGCCTTTGTCGCGTTCGCTCTTTCCGTTTCGCCCGCATCCGCCGCCATGATGGCGTGCACCAGCGCCAATATGATGAAATCGACGGCCATGATGACCGGCACCGCGGACACGCCCGCCAAGATGGCCATGAACAAGGAAATGGCCATGGCCAATACGGACATGAGCATGGGCAAGATGAAGGGCGCCTGCATGCATTACATGAAGGCGCAGAAGGCGATGACGATGAAGTAGGCCTCGGCCGCACCATCCGCCGCGCTGTCAGCAGATGGCAGCGCGGCTTTTCTATGCAGCGTTGTTCTTGCTCTTGTCCTTTTTCTTGGCGCGAATCCCACTACATTGCCTCGCGCAATGCCCCGCGCCCCAAAACCCCTCCCAATCCCGACGACACAGGCCCGGCAGATCTGGCTGCGGGCCCAGCGGCTCGACACGCGTGAACCATTCGGGGACGGGCCGCAGGCGGTTAAAGACGCGGTCGCCCATCTCGGCTATGTGCAGATCGACACTATCAACGTGATCGAGCGCTGCCACCACCACATCCTGTTCAGCCGTATCCCGTCCTATCGCCGCGCCGATCTGCGTCATGCCCAAAGCGTCGACAAGAGCGTGTTCGAATACTGGACTCATGCACTGTCCTACGTACCGTCGGATGATTTTCGCTTTTTCCTGCCGGCCATGCGCGAGCACAAGCGCGAAGGGCACAAATGGTACGCGTCGGTGACGCCGGCCGACACCCGCAAGGTGATGCGGCTGCTACGCGCCGGTCCCCTGACCATTCGTGACATCGAGGACGATGTGCTCACCGAGAAGGAGCATCTCTGGCAGAGCCGAAAACCTTCGAAGCGGGCGCTTCAGCTGGCCTTCTATACCGGCGTCGCGACCATCGGCGCGCGCCAGGGCATGCTCAAGACCTATGATCTGATGACGCGGCATTTCGGCTGGGACAAATTGCCGAAGCCGGCATCGCCGAAGGAGATCACGGCCTATCTGCTCGACCGCGCGCTGCGCTCGCAGGGCATCGTCAGTCTCGATTCGATCTGCCATCTCGATGCGCCGAGCAAGAAGGCGGTGGGCGCCCTGGTCGCTTCGCGCGTCCGGCGCGGCGAACTCGTGCCTGTGGCAATTGAAGGCGCCGGCAAGCAGGCGCATTGGGCGACGCCCGCGGCGCTCGAGCCTGCCGAGGTGCCGCCGGACCTCGTCCACATCCTCTCGCCGTTCGATCCGCTGATCATCCAGCGCAAGCGCACCAATCTTATCTTCGGCTACAACCATCTGTTCGAGGCCTATGTGCCGAAGGCCAAGCGCCAGCTCGGCTATTTCGCGCTGCCGGTGCTGGTCGGCGACGAGATCGTCGCCGCGCTCGATCTCAAGACTGACCGGCAGGCGAAGAAGGTGTTGATGCAGAAATGGACCTGGGTCGGGCAGGGCAAGAAGACGGCAGGGCGCAAGGAGCTGAAGCGAAAGATCGAGGACGAGCTCGATCGTTTCGAGCGGTTTCAATTGGCGGAGTGAAGATCGTGCGCTTGTTCCATTGACTCTTTGCCCGCGATGCTCAAAACCGGGATCAGCTCACAAAAGCAACAATACGGGGGGACGCCATGAGCCAGACCACGACCTATACCGCTTCCGCCGGTGCGAAAAGCGCCATTGAGACCTCAACGATTAGCGCCATCTCCTGGCGCCTGATCCCGTTTCTGGTTCTGGCCTACTTCTTCTCCTATCTCGATCGCGTCAATCTCGGTTTCGCCGCGCTGACCATGAACGCGGAGCTGAAGTTCACGCCGCTGATCTTCTCGTGGGGCGCCGGCATCTTCTTCATCGGCTATTTCATCTTCGAGGTGCCGAGCAACCTTGCGCTGGAAAAGTTCGGCGCCAGCCGCTGGATCGCCCGCATCATGGTGACCTGGGGCATCATCTCGGCGCTGATGGCGCTGGTGAGCGGCGTGACCAGCTTCTACGTCCTGCGCTTCCTGCTCGGCGTCGCCGAAGCCGGCTTCTTCCCCGGCATCATCCTCTATCTCACCTATTGGTATCCGGCCGAATATCGCGCCCGCTTTCTCGCAGCCTTCGCGATCGCCGTGCCGGTTTCGACTGTGATCGGCGCGCCGATTTCGGGCCTGTTGCTCGGGCTCGACGGCGTGATGGGTCTGAGGGGCTGGCAGTGGCTGTTCATTCTCGAGGGCATTCCCTCGGTGCTGCTTGGCATCGTCACCTGGTTCTACCTCACCGACAAGCCGGAGAAGGCGGACTGGCTCTCGGCCGAGCAGAAGGCCTGGCTCAAGGCGAAGCTCGATTCGGAGATCGCCGCCAAGCAGGCGGTGAAGCATCTGTCGCTCGGCGAAGCCTTGTCGTCACCGAAGGTGATCGCACTCAGCCTGATCTATTTCGGCTTCGTCGGTGCGCTCTATGGCATGCAGTTCTGGCTGCCGCAGATCGTCAAGGCGTTCGGCCTCACCAATGCCCAGACCGGCTTCGTCACTGCAATCCCTTATCTGTTCGGCACCATTGCCATGATCCTGTGGGCGCGGCATTCGGACGCCACGCGCGAGCGGGTGATGCATGTCGGCGCGCCCATGATCCTGATTGCGATCGCGCTCGCCATCTCCAGCTATCTCACCGACCCCACCCTGACCATGGTGGCGCTGACCTTCGCCGCGATCGGCGTGTTCTGCGTCTTCGGCGTGTTCTGGACCTTGCCGACTGCCTGGCTCTCCGGCACGGCGGCCGCCGGCGCCATCGCGCTGATCAACTCGATCGGCAATCTCGCCGGCTTCGGCGGGCCTTATCTGATCGGCTGGGTCAAGGAAGCGACGGGGCAGACCTCGACAGGTCTGCTGGTGCTCGCCGTGCTGCCGCTGCTCGCCGGCATTTTGGTCTTCATCGGCGGACACGAGACCAAGCACGAGTTCGGTGACCAGGGGCGGTGATCCAACGTCGCCATGGCTTTCGCGCAGCCTTTTGTAGGGTGGGCAAAGGCGCGCTCTTCGCGCGCCGTGCCCACGATCTCTTCCGACATCGCCAAAGGCGTGGGCACGCGGAGCCTGTCATCGGGCGCGCATTCGCGCGACCCGCAGGCTTTGCTCACCCTACGATAGCACCTTCCTGACTACCACTTGGTCGACCTTACCACCTCTTAACGATCACGCACTCCTGATGACTGACGATTATTGACTTTTATCAGTGATCAGTCGACATTCCTCTCATTGCAGACGCAGGAGTGTCCTCCGATGTTCGTTCGGCACGTTTTGTCTAGCTATTCCAGGCTCCTGGCAGGTGTGTCGCTGGCCCTGATGGCCGCGGCGCTGGCCGGATGCAACGATTCCGTGGCGCAAAAAGCCGAGCCGCCGCGGCCGGTCCTGGTCGCGACCGCGCATTATGACGCCGAGACCCCGGAGCGCAGCTTCGTCGGCACCATCAAGCCCCGCATCGAGAGCGATCTCGGCTTCCGCGTCGCCGGCAAGGTCGCAAAACGCCTTGTTGAGGTCGGCCAGACCGTGGAAGTCGGTCAGGCACTCGCCACCCTCGACGAGGTCGATCTGAAGCTCCAGGCCGAGCAGGCCGTCGCCGAACAGACCGCCGCAACCGGCGTGCTGGCCCAGGCCGCCGCGGCAGAGCAGCGGGCCAAGGATCTGAAAGCCAAGGGCTGGACCACGGACGCCGCGATGGATTCGAGCCGCGCCGCGGCTGACGAAGCCCGTGCGCGCCTTGATCGCGCCGTACGCTCGGTCGAGCTGACCAAGAATTCCCTTTCCTACGCGACGCTTGTTGCCGACGCCCGTGGCGTCGTCACCGCAACGCTGATCGAGCCCGGCCAGGTGGTCGCCGCGGGCCAGGCTTCGATCCGTGTCGCCCGCTTTGCCGAAAAGGAAGCGGTCGTCGCGATCCCTGAGACGCTGGTTGGACGCGCCAAGTCGGGCGTCGCCAGCGTCACTCTTTGGTCTGAGCCGGACAAGAAATATGTCGCGAAGCTGCGCGAGATCGCGCCCGCCGCCGATCCGGCCACGCGCACCTATCTCGCAAAATTCTCGCTGCCCGAGGCTGGCGACAAGGTCGCGCTCGGCATGACCGCGACGCTGACGCTGTCGGATGCCGGCACCGAGCGCGTCGCACGGCTGCCGCTGTCGGCGCTGTTCAACGAAGGCGGCAAGCCGTCCTTCTTCGTCGTCGACGACAACGGCGCGGTCACGCTCAAGCCTGTTGTGGTGAAGTCCTACGACAGCAACGACGTCGTCATCACCGGCGGCGTCGACGAGGGCGCCAAGATCGTTGCCCTCGGCGTGCAGAAGCTCGATCCCGGCCAGAAGGTGCGGGTCGTGTCGGCGCTGTCTTTCTAGGCGTGGCTACCAGTTACGTCGTGTGAGGTGAGCTTCTGCCTTTGCCCCTACGCAAAGGCTGAAGCGGCGAAGCGATCCAGAACCTGCCCAGCCCCCTGGATTGCTTCGCTGCCTCGCGACGACGGTTGATCAGAGCGGCTGTCGTTTGGGCAATTGGATCGATTTTCCGGAGAGTGCGATGAAGCGCTTCAACCTTTCGGCCTGGGCCGTCAGCCATCCGACGCTGGTCCTGTTCCTGATGCTCGTGCTCGGCGTTGCCGGCTTCTTCTCCTATCAGAAGCTCGGCCGCGCCGAAGATCCGTTCTTCACGGTGAAGGTGGTCAACGTTTCCGTGCTGTGGCCGGGGGCGACCGCACAGGAGATGCAGGCCCAGGTCGCCGATCCCATCGAGAAAAAGATCCAGGAGCTGCCCTATTTCGAGAAGGTGCAAACCTATTCCAAGCCGGGCTTCACCGCGCTCCAGGTCACCTTCCGCGACTCCACGCCGCCAAAGGACGTGCCGTATCTGTTTTATCTGCTGCGCAAGAAGCTGGTCGACGTGCAGGGCCAGTTGCCGGCCGGCATTCTCGGACCCGTCGTCAACGACGAATTCTCCGACGTCGATTCCATCCTCTACATGATGACCGGCGACGGCGCCGACTACGCCCAGCTCAAGAAGGTCGCGGAAGGTTTCCGCCAGCGCCTCCTCAAGGTGCCCGGTGTCACCAAGGTCGACATGTACGGCAACCAGGACGAGCGCATCTTCGTCGAGTTTTCGCACGCCAAGCTCGCCACGCTCGGCATCACGCCGCAGGCGCTGTTCGATTCGCTCGCCAAGCAGAACAACGTGACGCCGGCCGGCACGGTCGAGACCTCGTCGCAGCGCGTGCCGCTGCGCGTCACCGGCGCGCTCGACGGCGCCAAGGCCGTGGCCGAGACCCCGGTCGAAAGCAACGGCCGCGTCTTCCGCCTCGGCGACATCGCCACCGTCACCCACGGCTATGTCGATCCGCCGAGCTTCGTCGTCCGTCAGGAAGGCAAGGCCGCGATCGGCATCGGCGTCGTCACCGCCAAGGGCGCCAACATCCTCGAGCTCGGCAAGGACGTCGAGAAGGCGACCGCCGAATTCATGAAGGCGGTGCCGCAAGGCGTGGACGTCTCGCTGATCGCCGATCAGCCCAAGGTGGTCGAGCATGCCGTCGGCGAGTTCGTGCACTCCTTCATGGAAGCGCTCGCGATCGTGCTGTTCGTCTCGTTCCTGGCGCTGGGCTGGCGCACCGGCATCGTGGTCGCGCTCTCCGTGCCCTTGGTGCTCGGTATCGTCTTCATCGTCATGAACTCGATGTCGCTCGACCTGCACCGCATCTCGCTCGGCGCGCTGATCATCGCGCTCGGACTTCTCGTCGATGATGCGATCATCGCGGTCGAGATGATGGTGGTGAAGATGGAGCAGGGCTGGGATCGCATGCACGCGGCATCCTTTGCCTGGGAATCAACTGCGTTTCCGATGCTCACGGGAACGCTGGTCACGGCCGCTGGCTTCCTCCCCATCGGCTTTGCCAATTCCGCGGTCGGCGAATATGCCGGCAGCATCTTCTGGATCGTGGCGATTGCGCTGATCGCCTCATGGTTCGTGGCGGTGATCTTCACGCCCTATATCGGCGTCAAGCTGCTGCCGAACATCAAGGTCCACGCCAACCACGATCCGCATGCGGTCTACGAGACCCGCATGTACCGCGGCTTGCGTGCCGTCGTGCAATGGTGCGTCAGCCACCGCATCACCGTGGTGGCCGCGACCGTTGGCGTCTTCGTGGCCGCGATCGTTGGCTTTGGCCATGTCCAGCAGCAGTTCTTCCCGCTGTCGGAGCGCCCGGAGTTGTTCCTCCAGCTGCGCCTGCCCGAGGGCACCGCCTTCAACGTCACCGAGAAGGCCGTGAAGAAGGCCGAGACGCTGCTCAAGGACGACAAGGACATCGAGACCTATACGTCCTATGTCGGCCAGGGTTCGCCGCGCTTCTGGCTCGGCCTCAACCCGCAACTGCCGAACGAGGCGTTCGCCGAGATCGTCATCGTCGCCAAGGGCGTCGAGGCGCGCGAGCGCGTCAAGGCCAAGATCGAGGGCGCCGTCGCCGACGGCATGCTCACTGAAGCGCGCGTCCGCGTCGACCGCTTCAATTTCGGCCCTCCCGTCGGCTTCCCCGTGCAGTTCCGCGTGATCGGGCCTGACGCCAACAAGGTGCGCGAAATCGCCTATCAGGTTCGCGATGTCATGCGCGAGAACAAGAACGTCAAGGACGTCCAGCTCGACTGGAACGAGCAGTCGCCCTATCTCAAGCTCGTCGTCGACCAGGACCGCGCCCGCGCCATGGGCCTGACCCCGCAGGAGGTCTCGCAGGCGCTGTCCATGCTGATCTCCGGCGCGCAGGTCACGACCGTGCGTGACGGCATCGAGAAGGTCGGCGTGGTCGCCCGTGCGATCCCGTCGGAGCGTCTCGACCTCGGCGGCGTCGGCGATCTCACCATCACCTCGAAGAACGGCGTTGCCGTGCCGCTGCAGCAGATCGCCAAGATCGAGTATGCGCACGAGGAGCCGATCATGTGGCGGCGCAACCGCGACATGGCGATCACGGTGCGTTCCGACGTCGTCGACGGCGTGCAGGCGCCTGACGTCACCAACCAGATCACGCCGAAGCTTCAGGCCATCAAGGACACCCTCGAGCCGGCCTACCGCATCGAGCCGGGTGGTGCGTTCGAGGAATCCGCCAAGGGCAATGCCTCGATCTTCATCCTCTTTCCGGTGATGGTCATGGTGATGCTGACGCTGCTGATGATCCAGTTGCAGAGCTTCTCGCGCCTGTTCCTGGTGTTCCTGACCGCGCCGCTCGGCATTGTTGGCGCCTCCTTCGGCCTCAACGTCGCCAATGCCCCGTTTGGCTTCGTGGCGCTGCTCGGCCTGATCGCGCTCGCCGGCATGATCATGCGCAACACCGTCATCCTGGTCGACCAGATCGAGACCGACGTCAGCCACGGCCTGACCCGCCGCGAGGCGATCGTGGAGGCGACGGTCCGCCGCGCCCGTCCCGTGGTGCTGACGGCGCTTGCCGCCATCCTGGCCATGATACCGCTGTCGCGCTCGGCGTTCTGGGGCCCGATGGCGATCACCATCATGGGCGGCCTGTTCGTCGCGACGTTCCTGACGTTGCTGTACCTGCCGGGCCTCTACGCCCTCTGGTTCCGCAAGAGTCTGGACGAGGCCGGAACGCCCGAGCAGCCTGCCGCACCGCAACATGGCAGCGATGACCCGCACGCAATTCCGCTTGCCGAAGCGGCTGAATAGATGAGAAGACTGCTGACCAACGAGTCCTGACTGATGGCCCTTGTTTCGGAACATATCGAAGTCGACACCCGGGATCGCATCCTCGAGGTGGCCGAGCGGCTGTTCCGCCAGATCGGCTACCAAAAGACCACGGTCGGCGACATCGCCAAGGAGCTCAGGATGAGCCCCGCCAACGTCTATCGCTTCTTCGAATCGAAGAAGGCGATCCATCAGGCGGTGGCGCGCTCTTTGATGGGCGGGGTCGAGCTGGAGGCGCAGCGGATCGTGGCGCGGCCTGGTCCGGTGCTGCCGCGTTTCCGCGAGCTGCTCACCACCATCCACCGCATGAACACCGAGCGCTATGTCGGCGATAACAAGCTGCATGAGATGGTCGCGATCGCGATGGAGGAGGATTGGGACGTCTGCGTCACCCATATGGAGTGCATCGCCGGAATGATCGGCCAGATGATCGCGCAGGGCGTCGCCTCCGGCGAGTTCGAGGCGCCGGACCTGCAACTGGCCGCGCTCTGCTCCTGCTCCGCGATGATCCGCTTCTTCCACCCCCAGATGATCGCCCAGTGCGCCACCAAGCCGGGCCCGACCATCGACCAGATGATCGATTTCGTCATCGCCGGTCTGTCGCCGCGTCACTGACGGGGCGGGCATTTTCCCCTATAAGTTGATGTGCCGCCCGCCAGAGGGTGAGGGGCAAGGACGGATCAACAAACTCCGTCATTGCGAGCGCAGCGAAGCAATCCAGACTGTCTCCTCGGGGGGATTCTGGATTGCTTCGCTACGCTCGCAATGACGAAAAGGAAACAGCGGCGTGACCGAGAAAGACCTGCATTTCTACGAACCCTCCAAGGGCCACGGCCTCAGGCACGACCCTTTCAACGCCATTATTGCGCCGCGGCCGATCGGCTGGATCTCGTCCCGCGATGCCAAGGGCCACGTCAATCTCGCCCCCTATAGCTTCTTCAACGCCTTCGCTTACGTGCCGCCGATCATCGGCTTCTCCTCCACCCACTGGAAGGACTCGGTCGAGAACATCCAGCAGACCGGGGAGTTCGTCTGGAATCTCGCCACCATGGATCTGGCCAGGCAGATGAATGCGACCGCCGCGCATGTCGCGCCCGAAGTCGATGAGTTCAAGCTCGCAGGGCTGACGGCAGTCCCGGGCAAGCTCGTCAACGTGCCGCGCGTCGGCGAGAGCCCGGTCGCCTTTGAGTGCAAGGTGTCCGATATCGTCCGTCTCAAGGGTGCTGACGGCAAGGAGGCGAATGCCTGGCTGACGCTCGGCGAGGTCGTCGCCGTCCACATTGACAAGGCCATGATCAAGGACGGCGTCTACCAGACCGCCGCGGCCCGCCCGATCGTGCGCGCCGGGCGCCGCGGCGACTATTTCGAGATCAAGCCGGAAAACATGTTCGAGATGGTCCGGCCGGATTAGGTCGCGTCTCGCTCCACACGTCATTCCGGGGCGACGCGTAGCGTCGAACCCGGAATCCACCGACCAACGCTGCCGCACGATGGATTCTCAGGTGCGCAATTGCGCACCATAGCTCGCGCCTGACGGCGCGCCCCGGAACGGCGGCGGAGATGCTGTCCCCGAACCCACCCGGAACTGCCTGCACGCCCCAACCGTTATGGTTCGGACGGCCGCCCGGCCGCGTTCAATCGCGTCATTTTGCCCGCGAAGTGCTCACTCACTCCGGCCACTTTCCGCTAAAATGCCCTGTCACCGCGCCGATCCATGAGGTCCGCCATGAGCTTCCGCCGCGACAGACTGACAAAACCGATCTTTTCCTGGGCCCGCGGCGTGCTGCCGGCGATGTCCGACACCGAGCGCGAGGCGCTGGAGGCGGGCGACGTCTGGTGGGACGCTGACCTCTTCACCGGCAACCCCGACTGGTCGAAGCTGCTGAAGACCCCGCAGGCGACATTGACCGCCGAGGAGCGCGCCTTCCTCAACGGCCCCGTCGATGAGCTCTGCGCCATGCTCGACGAGTGGAAGATCTTCTGGGAGTGGCGCGACCTGCCGCAGGACGCCTGGACCTTCATCAAGCGCGAGAAGTTCTTCGGCATGATCATCCCGAAGGAATTTGGCGGCCTCGGCTTCTCACCCTATGCCCATTCGGAAGTGGTGCGGAAAATCTCGACCCGCTCGATCGCCGCCGCCGTCACGGTGATGGTGCCGAACTCGCTCGGCCCCGGTGAGCTCCTGATGCGCTTCGGCACGAAAGAGCAGCAGGAGCGCTGGCTGCCGCGGCTTGCCGACGGCCGCGACATTCCCTGCTTCGGCCTCACCAGCCCGGAGGCGGGCTCCGACGCCGCCTCGATGGTCGACAGCGGCATCATCTGCAAGGGTGTGTTCGAGGGCCGCGAGGTCACAGGTCTCCGGCTGAACTGGCACAAGCGCTACATTACGCTCGGTCCCGTCGCGACGCTGCTCGGCCTCGCCTTCAAAGCCTATGATCCCGATCATCTCGTCGGCGATCAGGAAGAGCTCGGCATCACCGTCGCGCTGATCCCGACCCATCTGCCCGGCGTCGAGATCGGCCACCGTCATCTGCCGTCGATGCAGGTATTCCAGAACGGCCCGAACTGGGGCCGCGATGTCTTCATTCCGCTCGACTATGTCATCGGCGGCCAGGAACGGCTGGGCCAGGGCTGGAAGATGCTGATGACCGCGCTTGCCGCCGGTCGCGGCATCTCGCTGCCGTCGCTCTCCGCAGCCGGTGCCGCCTATGCGGCACGGACGACCGGAGCCTATGCCCGCATCCGCGAGCAGTTCGGCATCTCCATTTCCAGGTTCGAGGGCGTCGAAGAGCCGCTCGCGCGCATCGTCGCCACCGCTTACCAGCTCGACGCCGCGCGGCGGCTCACTTGCGCGGCGCTGAATGCCGGCGTCCACCCCGCCGTGATATCAGGCATCATGAAGCTGCATGCGACCGAACGCATGCGCATCGCGATCGACGATGCCATGGACATCCACGGCGGCAAGGCCGTGATCGACGGCCCGCAAAACTATATCGGCAATCTGCACCGCGCCGTGCCTGTCGGCATCACCGTGGAGGGCGCCAACATCCTGACGCGCAACCTCATCATATTCGGGCAGGGCGCAATCCGCGCCCATCCCTATCTGCTCGACGAGATGAACGCGCTTGCGGACACCGATCGCGAGCGCGGGCTTACCGCATTCGACAAGGCGTTCTGGAAACATGTCGGTCACAGCTTCCAGACGCTGTTCCGTGCCTTCGGACGAAGCTGGACTTTTGGCGCTTTTGCGCTGGCGCCGGATGCCGGCGATGCAACACCGTTCTATCGCCAGCTCTCGCGCTACTCCGCGGCGTTCGCGCTTTGCGCCGATATGGCGCTGCTGACGCTTGGCGGCGCGCTCAAGCGCAAGGAGATGTTGTCGGCGCGTTTCGGCGACATCCTCTCCGAGCTGTACCTGCTCTCGGCCGCGCTGAAACGCTGGCAGGACGAGGGCCGGCAGAAGGAGGATTTTGCCGCGTTGGAATGGTGCATGGCGACGGGCTTCAAGACCATCGAAGCGAGGTTTGCCGAAATCCTCGCCAATTTGCCGAACCGCTTCGTCGCCGTCATCCTCAAGCTCGTGGTCCAGCCCTTCGGTGCCCGCGTACTCGGTCCCTCCGATCGCGTCGTGCATCAATGCGCCAGCCTCGTGCTCGAGCCCTCGGCCGCACGTGAGCGCCTCACGCCGGATCTCGCCCACGTCGATGACGACAGTGGCTTCGCCCGGCTGGAGCGCGCCTTCAAGCTGGTCGCGGCGACCGACGCCATTGCCAAGCGCATGCGCGCCGCGCATGTCCGGGACTGGAAGGACGCGGTGACCAAGGGCGTGATCACGCAGGCCGAAGGCGAGCAGCTCGCTTCCGCTCATGCAGCGGTCACAAGCGTCATCGAGGTCGACGATTTTGCGCCGGAGGCGCTGTCGCCGATTTACAAGAAAACCGGCGACGTGCATCAGTTCTTCCAGGAACTCGGTGAACAGAGGGCGGCGAGCTGATGGCACGACCGGTTTTCATCGTCGACGGCAGCCGGACGCCGTTTCTGAAGGCGAGATCCGGGCCCGGGCCGTTCACGCCTGTCGATCTCGCCGTGCAATGCGGACGGCCGCTGTTGGCGCGCCAGCCGTTTGTGCCAACGGATTTTGACCAGGTCATCCTCGGCTGCGTCAACGTTATCGCCGACGAGATGAACCCGGCCCGCGTTGCCGCACTCCGGCTCGGCATGGGCGAAGACATGGTTGCCTTCACCGTGCAGATCAATTGCGGCTCCGGGATGCAGTCGATCGACACCGCCTATCGCTATATCCGCGAGGGCCATGCCGACATGATTTTGGCTGGTGGCACCGAGGCGCTGAGCCACGCGCCGCTGGTCTGGCCGAATTCCGGCGTGCGCTGGTTCGCTGGCCTCGCCACGGCCAAAGGCCTAGCCGCGAAGCTCGCCGCAGCGTTCAGGCTGCGGCCGCGCTATCTCAAGCCGATCATCGGCCTCGAGCGCGGGCTCACCGACCCCATCACCGAACTGAACATGGGCCAGACCGCCGAAGTCGTCGGTCATCTCTTCGGCATCACCCGCGCGCAGGCCGATGCCTATGCCGCCGAAAGCCATCGCCGGCTCGCCCATGCGCAAGCCGAAGGCTTCCTGAAAGGCGAGGTCGAAACTGCGTTCTCGCGAGACGGCAAATTCTTCGACCATGACGACGGCGTGCGGCCGGACTCCACGGCCGAGACGCTGGCAAAACTCCGGCCGGTGTTCGAGCGTCCCTGGGGCCAGGTCACCGCCGGCAATTCCTCCCAGATCACCGACGGCGCATCGTGGGTGATCCTCGCCTCCGACGCGGCTGTGGCAAAACACAAGCTGACGCCGAAAGCCGCGATCGTCGACAGCAACTGGGCCGCGCTCGATCCCAGCGTCATGGGGCTCGGCCCCGTGATGTCGGCGACGCCGCTGCTGACCCGCAACAACCTCACCCTCCAGGACGTCGAGACCTGGGAGCTGAACGAGGCCTTTGCCACGCAAGTGCTCGGCTGCCTCGCCGCCTGGAACGACGACAAGTTCTGCCGCGAGATTGACCGCGAAAAACTCAACGTCGATGGCGGCGCCATTTCGCTCGGCCATCCCGTCGGCACGTCAGGCAACCGCATCGTGCTGCATCTCGTCAATGCGATGAAGCGGCTCGGCACGCGGCGCGGGATTGCCACCGAATGCATCGGTGGCGGGCTCGGCGGCGCCATGCTGATCGAGGCGGTGTGATCATGGATTCAAGAATCATGACCGCGCTCGGCGATCGCGTGCTCTCGCTCGGGCCCCCGCCGGCAGCAGATGGTCCCTACAAGCACTTCAAGCTGACGCGTGACGCCGATGGCATCGCCTGGCTGTTGTTCGATCGTGCGGATTCCAGTGCCAACACGCTGTCCTCCGATGTGATGGAGGAGTTCGACGCCGCCCTCGCGGCGATCGAGACCGAGCGCCCCGCTGGCCTCGTGATCCGTTCGGCGAAACCGTCCGGCTTCATCGCCGGCGCGGACGTCAACGAATTCCGCGGTGCGTCCGATCCCAAGGTGGTGGAAACGCGGATCCGTGCCGCGCATGCGGTGGTCGATCATCTGGAAGCTCTCAAGCTGCCGACGGTCGCGGTCATCCACGGTTTCTGCCTCGGCGGCGGGCTCGAGGTCGCGCTCGCTTGCCAGTCGCGCATCGCCATCGACGGCGCGCGCTTTGGCTTCCCGGAGGTGATGCTGGGCCTGCATCCCGGCCTCGGCGGCACCGCGCGTTTCACGACGCTGGTCAATCCGACTCAGTCCATGGCGCTGATGCTGACCGGCCGCACCATCGATGCACGCCGCGCCAAAGCGCTTGGCCTCGTCGACAGCGTGACGCAGGAGCGTCACGTCAGGGGCGCCGTGAAGGACGTGCTGTTCGGCCGCCTGAAGCGGGTCAAGCCCGGCCTGCTCACCCGCGCGGCCAATCTCGGCCCCGTGCGCGGGCTGCTTGCCAAGCGCATGCGCACCGAGGCGGCGAAGGCCGCGCCGCGCGAGCATTATCCTGCGCCTTACGCGCTGATTGATCTCTGGGAGACGCATGGCGGCAGCAAGGCCGCGATGCTGCAGGCGGAGCAGGCCTCCTTCGCCAGGCTGATGGTGACGCCAACCGCGCAGAATTTGATTCGCGTCTTCTTCCTGCGCGAGCAGATGAAGAAAGCCGCAGGCTCCGGCAACACGATCAAGCACGTCCATGTCATCGGCGCCGGCGCCATGGGTGGCGACATCGCGGCTTGGGTCGCCGGGCAGGGGCTGCGCGTCTCCCTGGCAGATATGAAGGCCGAGCCGATCGCGGGGGCGGTGAAGCGCGCCGCCGAGCTCTACGGCAAGATCATCCGCAAGCCGATCGAGGTGCGCGACGCGCTCGATCGGCTGATCCCGGACATGGACGGCGAGGGCATCCGCAATGCCGATCTCATCATCGAGGCGGTGCCGGAAAAGCTCGAGCTGAAGCAGAAGGTCTATGCCGGCCTCGAGCCCAGGATGAAGCCGGGCGCGATCCTTGCAACCAACACGTCGAGCATTCCGCTTCAGGATTTGCGCACCACGCTGGCGCGGCCGGAGCGGCTGGTCGGCCTGCATTTCTTCAATCCGGTATCGCGCCTGCAACTGGTCGAGGTCGTCAGCCATGACGGCAACGACGCGCAGGTGCTGAGGGAAGCGCTCGCGTTTGTCGGCGCGATCGATCGCCTGCCGCTCGCGGTCAAGAGCTCGCCCGGCTTCCTCGTCAACCGCGCGCTGACGCCCTATATGCTCGAAGCCATGGTGATGCTGGACGAGAAGACCGACCAGCGCCTGATTGATGCGGCCGCGGAACAGTTTGGCATGCCGATGGGACCGATCGAGCTCGCCGACCAGGTCGGTCTCGATATCTGCCTCGATGTCGGCGACATGCTCCGCGCCAAGTTCGGCGACATGCTGCCGCCGACGCCGGCCTGGCTGCGCGAGAAGGTTACCAGGGGCGAGCTCGGCCGCAAGTCCGGCAAGGGCTTTTACACCTGGAAGGACGGCAAGGCCGAGAAGGCGCCATTACCCGAGACCGGTCCGCGCGTCACTGATCAGATGATCGACCGCCTGGTGCTGCCGATGTCCAATGTCTGTGTCGCAGCCCTGCGCGAAGGCATCGTCGACGATGGCGATGCGGTCGACGGCGCCATGATCTTCGGCACGGGTTATGCGCCGTTCCGCGGCGGTCCCCTGAACTATGCGCGCACGCGCGGCGTGGAAAATATTGTATCCACCTTGCGCGCGTTGGCCGAGCGATTCGGCGAACGCTTCGCGCCCGATCCGGGCTGGGACAATTTCAAGTGAGAGACGCATGAGCGACCAGGGGACTACCGAGCCGAGCGGCGATCTCTGCATCCGCACGCTGGCGATGCCCGCCGACACCAACGCCAATGGCGACATCTTTGGCGGCTGGCTGCTCAGCCAGATGGACGTCGGCGGCGGCGTGTTCGCCTCGAAAGTCGCGAAGTCGCGCACCGTTACGGTCGCGATCGAGGCGATGAATTTTCGCAAAGCGGTTTATGTCGGCGATCTCGTCTCCGTCTACGCCACCCTTGTGCGCGTCGGCCGCACCTCGATGACCGTTCATCTCGAAGCCTGGGCGCTGCGGCGGCGCGAGCTGCAACCGATGCTCGTGACCGACGGCAATTTCACCTATGTCTCGATCGACGATCACGGCCACCCACAAGTGATTCAGCGAAACGATCCGCCAATCGCGACGTAATCGCGCGCCGCGCTTCGTCCCGTCTCGCGAAAACTTGCGGCATCGCGAAACGCGGCACTGATGAGTCAACCCGTCGCTTCTTTGCCAAGAACGGGTCACAAAACGGATGAGGTCCCGGCGTACTCAATAGCCCGTCGATTCGGGGTGGAACGGCCGATTTGCTCTCAGGAACCTTTGGGCAAAATTGCCGTTATTTGCCCGCACTGAGGAATCCACGGGCCATGCCAGACAGCTACATTATCGAAGTTAACTCGGAGACCGCGGGCATCGTCGTGCGCGGTCAGGGCGGCTACCGCTTCTTCGCCTCGTCCCATCAATTCAATCGCCTCGAAGGCCAGCTCTTCCGCAACGCCCGCGAAGCCGAACGTGCTGCGCGCAAGCTGGTGAACGGCGATGTGAAGGAGGCGGCGTAGGAGCCGTCATTCCGGAGCGCGCGGAGCGTGGTCGGAAATTTTTGCAGCCCTTGATGCCGCTGCCTTTTCCTTCTCCCCTTGTGGGAGAAGGTGGCGCGAAGCGCCGGATGAGGGGTATCTCTCCAACTCGCAAGATCGTTCGTGAGGATAGATAGCCCTCACCCGTCTCGCCGCTAACACGGCGAGCCACCCTCTCCCACAAGGGGAGAGGGAAAGAGCATGATCACAATTTCGTCGCCGAGCGCGACAACAGCTTCCACTCGTCGCCCTGTTTCTGCCAGTTCATCAGGATGTGAAGGCTGTTTGCCACTTTCTTTCCGTCGGTCATCATCTCGGCCATCCAGTGGAAGCGGACGATCGCGGCAGGGCCGACGATCTTGATGGTCGGATCCTTGTACGCAATCGACAGGAATTTCGTCTTGCCGTCTGTGGCATTGGCGACGAAGGCTGCCTTGTCCTCGAGGAAGCCGTTGGAATGGCTGTAGCTCAGATCGTCCGCGCATAGCGCACTGAGCGCCTTTGGATCGGCCGCGATCTGGGCGAGGCGAAAAGCCTCGACTTTTTGTGCCACCGCATCAAGGTCGGTCCTGGCGGCGTGATCGCGATCGAGTGTCATCGTATCCTCCATTCTTGATGTTGCGGCCAATGTTGCAGCCGCATTCGATTTTGTCGAGTGTCACGTCGCCATCGCCGCAACGGGCTGCATTGCGTCATCAGGGGCAAATTGATACGTCTCGCGCATCGTTGCGCCGTGCGCGAGAGGAACACGATATGATCCAGGGACTGGGCAGGGCACTGCTGTTCGACATCGACGGCACGCTCGCCAACACCGACCCGCTGCACTTGAGGGCGTTCAATCAGGTGCTGGGCCCGCACGGCCATGTCTTCGACCACGCGCGCTTCTCCAGGGAGCTGCAAGGTTTCGCCAACGTCTCGATCGGTGAACGCTTTTTGCCTGACGAGACATTGGAGCGCCGCGCCGAGATTCTCGGCGAGAAGGAGGCAGTGTTCCGCGACCTGGTCGCGGGGCAGATCGAACCGTTGCCGGGCCTGATGGCGCTGCTCGACCGCGCCGATGCTGCCGGCATTCCGATGGTCGCCGTCACCAACGCGCCGCGTCTCAATGCCGAGCTGTTGCTCACCGGCCTCGGCATCACGCAGCGCTTCAAGGCACTCGTGATCGGCGACGAGCTGCCATATGGCAAGCCGCATCCGCTGCCCTATCAGGAGGGGCTGCGCTTCGTCGGTGCCAGCGCGGCAGCCTCGATCGCCTTTGAGGATTCCCGCTCCGGCGTGCAGTCGGCCACCGCCGCCGGTATCCCGACCATCGGCATCCGGACCAGCCTTGGCGATGCTGACCTTGTCGGGTCCGGCGCGGTCGCCTCCGCCAGCGCCTTCGACGATCCCGAGCTGCTCGCGCGGCTCGCCCGCGCCATGGCGTGGTAAGGCTTGGCTTGGTCAGAAAAAGGGCTTCATCCGTGAACCGTGATCGGCATGCGCATTGACCGCGCGCGCGGGAAGCCGCACCATGCACCATTCTGATTTGAGGCCATTGCCGTGACCGGATTAACCCATCGCCAAGCCGAGATTCTCAACATCGCCCGCGCCTCCGGCCGCGTCATGGTCGAGGAGCTGGCGCGCCGGTTCGAAGTCTCGGCGCAGACCATCCGCAAGGATCTCAACGATCTCTGCGAGCGCCGATCGCTCACCCGTATCCACGGCGGCGCCATCATCGCCTCAGGCGTCGAAAACCTCGCCTATGAGGCGCGGCGCTTCGTGGCCGCCGATGAGAAGAAGGCGATCGGCGCCGCCGCCGCATCGCTGATCCCGAACGGCTGCTCGCTGTTCATCAACATCGGCACCACGACGGAGGAGGTGGCGAGCGCGCTGACCTCGCACGAGGATTTGCTGGTCATCACCAACAACCTCAATGTCGCCATGCTGCTCTACCGCCATCCCCGCATCGAGGTGGTGGTCGCCGGCGGTACGGTGCGCCGCGCGGACGGCGCCGTGGTCGGCTCGACCGCAACGCAGCTGATCGGCCAGTTCAAGGTCGATTACGCCATCATCGGCGCCTCCGCGATCGACGAGGAGGGCGCGCTGCTCGACTTCGACTATCGCGAGGTACAGGTGGCTCAGGCCATCATCGCCAATGCCCGCAGCGTCATGCTGGTCGCCGATTCCACAAAGCTTCGCCGCAGCGCGCCGGTCCGCATTGCGCACATGACCCAGATCCAGACCTTCGTGACCGACCAGGAGCTGCCCGAGCGCCTGGCCACCATCTGCCACAGCAAGGGCATCGAGGTGGTGGAAGCGATGCCGAAGGGCGCTGATATCGACGAGACCCAGGCTGATGCGCAAGACGCGGCGCCTGAGGCTGCGCCGGTGGTGCGGCTACGATAAGAGTTTTTACGCGCCGTCCCAGGGGTTGAGCAGCGACACGCCGAAGGCCGCGAAATCCTTCACGTTGCGCGTGACGAGCGTGAGATCGTTTGCAAGTGCGGTCGCGGCGAAGAATCCGTCCATGACCGACAATGCAATGCCGCTTCTGCGGCTTTGAGCCATCAGGTCGCCCCAGCGCTCGGCTATTGCCAGACCGATCGGCAGAATGCGCCCGGCAAAACGCTCGGGCAGATCGTGGGCCAGCCAAGCGGCCAGCGCCGTGCGCCGGCGGCCGTCCTCCAGCAATGCGATGCCGCGGCGAAGTTCGGCGATTGAGGCCACGCTGATGAACGCGCGATCCTCATCGATCGTATCAAGCCATGCCAGCACTTTTGGTGAGGGCAATGGCCGCTGAACCTCGGAGAGTACATTGGTGTCGAGGAGCAGATTCACGGCGTCTCGTCGCGTGGTTCGTCCTGTACGCGTTCAAATTCGAGCTCAGCGCCGCGCAGCGGCGAGGCCAGTAGAAACTCCGCGAGCGTGCCTTTGCGCGTAGTCTTTCGCGCCCATTCGTCGGCCGAAACGACCACGGCGTTGGGCTTGCCATGACGGGTGATGATTTGCGGACCGGTTTGGGCGCGGTCGATCACCTCGGACAGGCGTGCCTTGGCGTTGGCGAGGGTCCACGTGTCGGTCTGGAGTGAATTGGAAGCTGTGCTGTGATCCGTCATGCCAGAACCAATATGACTATTATGACTATATGGTCCTGAGCTGACTATTCAAGGGCGGGCTGCGCGCAGGATGCCACTCTGGGTGCTCAATTTGAGGGCGAATTGCCCAACAGAAAGTTCCATTTTCGCTTCCTTTCGTCTCTCTTTCGTCTTGCTTTCGTTTTCGGGTGTGATCTAATCAAAAACGAAAGCTGCCGCTCGACTGAACGAGCGGTTTCCGGGGGATGCGTCTGTTGGAGCGTATTTTCGATCTCGCCATCATTGGAGGCGGTGTTAACGGTTGCGGCATCGCGCGCGATGCCGTGGGCCGCGGCAACACGGTTTTCCTGTGCGAAATGAACGATCTGGCGAGCGGGACGTCGTCCTGGTCGACCAAGCTGGTGCATGGCGGCCTGCGTTATCTCGAATATTACGAGTTCCGCCTGGTCCGCGAAGCGCTGATCGAGCGCGAGATCCTCTGGGGCATCGCGCCCCACATCATCCGCCCGCTGCGTTTCGTTTTGCCGCATCACGCCGGACTGCGTCCGGCCTGGCTGCTGCGCCTCGGCCTCTTCCTCTATGATCACATCGGCGGCCGCCATCTGCTGCCGGCGACGCGTTCGCTCGATCTCAGGCGCGACGAGGTCGGCAAGCCGCTGATCCCGAATCGCTACAGCCGCGCATTCGAATATTCCGACTGCTTCGTCGATGACGCCCGCCTGGTCGTGCTCAATGCGCGCGATGCAGCCGACAAGGGCGCCGAGATCCGCACCCGCACCCGCGCGACGGATATCAGGCAATCCGACGGCGTCTGGACCGTCAGCATGGTCGACACGCTGACCGGCGCGCGTTCCCAGATCCAGGCCCGCGCCTTGGTCAATGCCGGTGGCCCCTGGGTCGAGGACGTGCTCGGGCGTGGTGCCGGCGTCAACGCGAAAGCCAAGGTGCGGCTGGTGCAGGGCTCGCACATCGTGGTCAAGAAGCTCTACGACCACGACCGCGCCTACATGTTCCAGAACGCCGACGGCCGCATCATCTTCGTCATTCCCTATCAGGACGACTTCACGCTGATCGGCACCACCGACCGCGACTATGACGGCGATCCCTCCAAGGTGAAGGCAACGCCGGAAGAGATCCAGTATCTCTGCGCTGCCGCGAGCGAGTATCTCGCCAAGCCGGTGACTCCTGAGGACGTGGTCTGGACCTATTCCGGTGTGCGACCGCTCTATGACGATGGCGCCAGCGAAGCCAAGGCCGCGACCCGCGACTATGTGTTCGAGCTGGACACGCCCGGCGGTTCCCCCCTGCTGTCGATCTATGGCGGCAAGATCACGACCTACCGCCGCCTTGCCGAAGAGGCACTGGAGCGGCTCGCGCCCTATCTTCGCAGTGCGAAAGCACGCGAAGGCTGGACCGGCAAATGGCCGCTGCCCGGCGGTGACATGGACGTTTCCGCCGTCGATGGTCTGATCGCCGAGCTCCAGCGCGGCTACCCTTTCCTGAGCCACGGGCATGCGCGACGTCTCGCACGCGCTTATGGCACCCGCGCCATCAAGCTGCTTGGCGACGCCAAATCGGCGGCCGATCTCGGCCAGGCCTTTGGCGCAACTCTGACCGAACGTGAGGTTCGCTACCTGATGACGAACGAGTGGGCGGTGACCGCCGAGGATATCGTCTGGCGCCGCTCCAAGCTTGGCCTGCGTCTATCCGCCGACGAAATTGCCGCACTGGACGACTGGATCAGGACCCAAATTGTATCGCAAAGTCCTCTGCTGGAAGCAGGAGGACGCTCATGAGTGTGACACTCGAGCACGTGACCCACACCGTCGACGGTGTCGAGCATATCCGCGATGTCTCGCTGACGCTCGAGAGCGGCACGCTCAACGTGCTGCTCGGGCCGACACTGTCTGGCAAGACCTCGATCATGCGGCTGCTCGCCGGCCTCGACAAGCCGACCACGGGCAAGGTGCTGGTCAATGGTAAGGACGTCACGGGTATCGACGTGCGCCAGCGTTCGGTCGCAATGGTGTATCAGCAGTTCATCAACTACCCCTCGCTGACGGTCTACGAGAACATCGCCTCGCCGCTGCGCGTGCAGGGCAAGCCGCGCGAGGAGATCGAGACGCGCGTGGCGGAGGCCGCCAGGCTGTTGCGGCTCGAGCCGTTCCTGAAGCGTACGCCGCTCCAGCTCTCCGGCGGCCAGCAGCAGCGCACCGCGATGGCGCGCGCGCTGGTGAAGGGCGCCGACCTCGTGCTGCTCGACGAGCCGCTCGCCAATCTCGACTACAAGCTGCGTGAAGAGCTGCGCGCCGAGCTGCCGCGCATCTTCGAGGCCTCAGGCGCGATCTTCGTCTATGCCACGACAGAGCCGACCGAGGCTCTGCTGCTCGGCGGCAACACGGTGTGCATGTGGGAGGGCAAGGCGCTCCAGATCGGCGAGACGCCCGGCGTCTACCGCCGTCCCCAGACGCTGCGCGTCGCGCAGGTGTTTTCCGATCCACCGCTCAACCTCGTCGGCATCGAGAAGAAGAACGGCTCCGTGCAATATGCGGGAGGCATCGCCGCGCCGGCGTCCGGCCTCTATTCCTCGCTCGCCGACGGCGCCTATCGCGTCGGTTTTCGCGCCCACCAGCTTGCGCTCGCCAATGGCGAGACTGATCGCCACGCCTTCCATGCCACTGTCACGGTGACCGAGATCACCGGTTCGGAGAGTTTTGTGCATTTGACCCGCGACGGATCGAACTGGGTTGCCGTGCTGCACGGCGTGCACGAGTTCGAGCCGGGTCAGACCATCGATGCAGTGCTCGATCCCAATGATATCTTCGTCTTCGATGCGGCAGACCGCTTGGTCGCCGCTCCGAGCTCGTAAGGGGGAGATGCGCGATGGCCCGCATTGACCTCGTCGATCTCGCCCATTCCTACGGTGGCAATGCCGCGCCGCAGGAAACCTTTGCGCTGAAGCCGGTGACCATGACCTGGCGGCAGGGCGGCGCCTATGCGCTGCTCGGACCAAGCGGCTGCGGCAAGACCACGCTGCTCAACGTGATCTCCGGCATCATCACGCCCTCGCGCGGGAAGATCCTGTTCGACGGCCAGGACATCACACCGCTGTCGACCCAGAAGCGCAACATCGCCCAGGTGTTCCAGTTCCCGGTGATCTACGACACCATGACGGTGGGGGAGAACCTGGCGTTTCCGCTGAAGAATCGCGGCGTGCCCAAGGCCGAAATCGACAAGCGCGTCGCCGAGATCGGCCGTCTGCTCGATCTCGAGCCCTACCTGAACCGCAAGGCGACGCGGCTCACCGCGGACGCCAAGCAGAAGATTTCGCTCGGCCGCGGCCTCGTCCGCTCCGATGTCGCCGCCGTGCTGTTCGACGAGCCGCTGACGGTGATCGATCCTGAATTGAAATGGCAGCTCCGCTCCAAGCTGAAGGCGCTGCATCGCGAGCTCGATCTCACGATGATCTATGTCACCCACGATCAGACCGAGGCGCTGACCTTCGCCGACACCGTCGTCGTCATGCATGACGGTCGCGTGGTGCAAAGCGGCACGCCGGCCGAGCTGTTCGACAAGCCCGCCCACACCTTCGTCGGTTATTTCATCGGCTCGCCCGGCATGAACATCCTGCCGGCCGAGGTGAAGGGACGCCAGGCCAGGGTCGACGGCCATGTCATTGCGCTCAACCGCAGCTACGACAACCTGCCCGCAGGCGCCAAGATCGAGATCGGCGTGCGTCCGGAATTCGTCGACGCGGTTGCGCCGGCGTCCGGCCTGCTCAGCGCAAAGATCGAGCGCATCGACGATCTCGGCCGCATCCGTTTCGCGCGCGTCCGCCTCGGCGAGGCCAGGATCGCGGCGCGTGCGCCGGCCGGCTTCACCGGCTCCGACGGCAAGGCCGGGCTGAAATTCGATCCGGCGCACGTCCACGTCTATGCCGACAGCCGTCTGGTTGAGGGAGCCGCCTGATGGACAAGACCATCAACCAAAAAGCCTGGTTCCTGGTGCTGCCGGTGTTCCTGGTCGTCGCCTTCTCCGCGGTGCTGCCGCTGATGACGGTGGTGAACTATTCGATGCAGGACACGTTCGGCAACAACCAGTTCTTCTGGAACGGCGTCGGCTGGTTCAAGGAATTGCTCGATCCCTCGACCGATCTCGGCGGCCGCTTCCTGGCCTCGCTCGGGCGCAATCTGTTCTTCTCGCTGGTGATCCTCGCGATCGAGGTGCCGCTCGGCATCGTCGTCGCGCTGTCGATGCCGCGGCAGGGCTGGACGGTGGCTGCCTGCCTCGTCACCCTCGCACTGCCGCTGCTGATTCCGTGGAACGTCGTCGGCACGATCTGGCAGATCTTCGGCCGTCCCGACATCGGCCTGCTCGGCTATACGCTCAATGCGATGGGCATCGACTACAACTACGTGGCCAACGCAGTCGACGCCTGGGTCACCGTCATTGTGATGGACGTCTGGCATTGGACCAGCCTCGTCGCGCTGCTCTGCTACGCCGGCCTGAAGTCGATTCCCGAGGCCTATTACCAGGCCGCCCAGATCGACGGCGCCTCGCGCTGGGCCGTGTTCAAGGCGATCCAGCTGCCGAAGATGAACCGCGTGCTCTTGATCGCGGTGCTGCTGCGCTTCATGGACAGTTTCATGATCTATACCGAGCCGTTCGTCGTCACCGGCGGCGGCCCCGGCAACTCGACCACTTTCGTGTCGATCGAGCTCGTCAAGATCGCGCTCGGCCAGTTCGACCTCGGCAAGGCTGCCGCGCTCTCGCTGGTCTACAATCTGATCATCCTGATCGTCTGCTGGATCTTCTACACCGTGATGACCAATGCAGGCGTCGAGCGTAAGGCACAGACGGCGAAGCAGCCGGCGGCGGAGCCCAAGCCCGCAGGCGCGCTCCAGCCCGCGCCCGCGCTCAAGCCGAAGGAAGGAGTGGCCTGATGCATTCGATCCCCGGCCGCCGCCTCATCATGGGGCTGTTCCTGATCTTCCTGATGTTGCCGATCTACTGGCTCGTCAACATGAGCTTCAAGACCAACGGCGAAATCGTCTCGACGATGACGCTGTGGCCGCATACCCCGACGCTGCAGCACTACAAGCGCATCTTCACCGATGAGAGCTGGTATTCCGGCTACATCAACTCGCTGGAATATGTGGTCCTCAACACCATCATCTCGATTTCGGTGGCGTTGCCTGCGGCCTATGCGTTCTCGCGCTATCGCTTCCTCGGCGACAAGCACCTGTTCTTCTGGCTGCTGTCGAACCGCATGGCGCCGGCGGCGGTCTATGCGCTGCCGTTCTTCAACCTCTATTCGGCGATCGGCCTGTTCGATACGCCGTGGGCGGTTGCGCTCGCGCACTGCATCTTCAACGTGCCGCTGGCGGTGTGGATCCTCGAGGGCTTCGTCTCCGGCGTGCCGCGCGAGATCGACGAGACGGCCTTCCTCGACGGCTATTCCTTCCCGCGCTTCTTCGTCCGCATCCTGGTGCCGCTGATCGCGAGCGGCATCGGTGTCGCCGCCTTCTTCTGCTTCATGTTCTCCTGGGTCGAACTGCTGCTGGCGCGGACGCTGACCTCGGTGCAGGCCAAGCCGATCGCGGCGATCATGACGCGTACGGTGTCGGCAGCCGGCATGGATTGGGGCCTGCTGGCTGCCGCCGGCGTCCTCACCATCATTCCGGGCGCGCTCGTGATCTGGTTTGTCCGCAACTACATCGCGCGCGGTTTTGCGCTCGGTCGCGTCTAAGGGAGGCAATCATGGAATCCATTGCATGGATGGCCTGGACGCTGCCGACGGCGATCTTCTTCGTCGCGCTCGCTTGCACGCTCGCGGTGATGACGTGGCTCGCGGCTGCTTATCCCGAGGCCGAGCGTGTCGGCGTGCTCAGCATCCCGACCACGCGCGGGGATCGCCTGTTCATCTCGCTGATTCTCGCGGCCGTCATTCACCTGGTGTGGATCGGCCTCGTCGGCACCGACCCGATCGCCTCGGTGCCGATCGGTGAAGAGAGCATCGAGATTTCGAGCCTGTGGCTCGCAAGTGGAATTTCGCTGGCCACGGCCGTGCTCATTTTTCGCACGGTCTGAAGCTCGCGAAAGGGACGGCCAGATCCGGGAGGCAACCCGGGCCTGTATAAAAGTTTGTCGCTGCAACGGAGGAACAACATGCGACAGTTTAGGAGAAGGAAAGGTCCATTGACCAAAATCAGCTTTCTAACCGTATCGAGCGCCGCGGCTATTCTCGCCACCGCGTTCGCTGCCTCGGCGCCGGTCCGCGCCGCGGACGACGCCACGATCCAGAAGTGGATCGCGGAATTCCAGCCCTCGACCCTGTCGAAGGACGACCAGAAGAAGGAGCTGGAATGGTTCGCCAAGGCGGCCGAGCCCTTCAAGGGCATGGAGATCAACGTCGTCTCCGAAACCATCACGACCCACGAATATGAGTCGCAGACGCTGGCCAAGGCGTTCACCGAGCTCACTGGCATCAAGCTCAAGCACGACATCATCCAGGAAGGTGACGTCGTCGAGAAACTGCAGACCCAGATGCAGTCCGGCAAGAACGTGTACGACGGCTGGATCAACGACTCGGACCTGATCGGCACGCATTTCCGCTACGGCCAGACCATCGTTCTGTCGGACTACATGACCGGCGAGGGCAAGGACGTCACGGATCCGATGCTCGACGTCAACGACTTCATCGGCAAGTCGTTCACGACCGCGCCGGACGGCAAGCTCTATCAGCTTCCCGACCAGCAGTTCGCGAACCTCTACTGGTTCCGCTACGACTGGTTCACCAACCCGGACTACAAGGCCAAGTTCAAGGCCAAGTATGGCTACGATCTCGGCGTGCCCGTGAACTGGTCGGCGTATGAAGACATCGCCGAGTTCTTCACCAACGACATCAAGGAGATCAACGGCGTCAAGGTCTATGGCCATATGGACTATGGCAAGAAGGACCCGTCGCTCGGGTGGCGTTTCACCGACGCCTGGCTCTCGATGGCCGGCAACGGTGACAAGGGCATCCCGAACGGCCTGCCGGTCGACGAGTGGGGCATCCGCATGGAAGGCTGCCGCCCGGTCGGCTCTTCAGTCGAACGTGGTGGCGACACCAACGGTCCTGCGGCAGTCTACTCGATCACCAAGTACCTCGAGTGGCTGAAGAAGTACGCGCCGCCGCAGGCGCAGGGCATGACCTTCTCTGAAGCAGGCCCCGTGCCGGCTCAGGGCAACATCGCCCAGCAGATGTTCTGGTACACCGCCTTCACCGCCGACATGGTGAAGCCGGGCATCGCCGTGATGAACGCGGACGGTACGCCGAAGTGGCGTATGGCTCCGTCGCCGCATGGCGCCTACTGGAAGGAAGGCATGAAGCTCGGCTATCAGGACGCCGGCTCCGTGACGCTGTTGAAGTCGACCCCGGCGGATCGCCGCAAGGCAGCCTGGCTCTATCTCCAGTTCATCATCTCCAAGACGGTGTCGCTGAAGAAGAGCCATGTCGGTCTCACCTTCATCCGTGAATCCGACATCTGGGACAAGTCGTTCACGGAGCGTGCGCCGAAGCTCGGCGGCCTGATCGAGTTCTACCGCTCGCCCGCGCGCGTGCAGTGGACCCCGACCGGCAACAACGTGCCTGACTATCCGAAGCTCGCGCAGCTGTGGTGGCAGAACATCGGCGATGCGTCGTCGGGTTCGAAGACGCCGCAAGCCGCGATGGATGCGCTGGCCGCTGCCCAGGACTCCGTGATGGAGCGTCTGGAGAAGTCCGGCGTGCAGGGCAAATGCGGTCCGAAGCTGAACAAGAAGGAGTCGGCCGAGTACTGGTTCGCCAAGGCCGAGAAGGACGGCACCATCGCGCCGCAGCGCAAGCTCGCCAACGAGAAGCCGAAGGGCGAGACGGTTGACTACGACACGCTGATCAAGTCGTGGCCGGCCAGCCCGCCCAAGCGCGCCTCGCTGCAGTAAGCAACGTCTCACAACGACGACGAAAGGCCGGGAGCAATCCCGGCCTTTTTGTTTTGGTGCTCTGCTGCTTCCACTTTGTTGTTGGTGCTTTCCGCAATCTCGGTGTCATCGCCCGACTTGGTCGGGCGATCCAGTATTCCAGAGGCAGGCGTGGGATACGGAGAGGCTGCGGCGTACTGGATTCCCCGCTTTCGCGGGGAACGACAGCGGAGGTTTGGGCACATCCCGCAATGCAGGGCTTCGAAGCGATACCCCCCGCTTGACTCCCCGTCCCATCGAATTCATGATCAGCATAATGCGATTGAAGTAATCGTACTGCGATTACATGCGCAAACGGTTTGGGCCGGCACCGGCCCGTCCCGGAGGTCGGTAGATGCCCTTGATCGAGGCGTTCAGGCAGTTGCTGGGCGACACGGCCGTGCTGACGCGGGAGGAGGATCTCGCCGCTGTCACCGAGGATTGGCGCGGCCGGTTTCAGGCGCCGGCGCTCTGCGCGGTGCTGCCGTCGACCACCGAACAGGTCGCCGCCATCGTCCGTCTCTGCGTCGCCCATGATACGCCGGTGCTGCCGCAGGGCGGCAACACCAGCCTGTGCGGAGGCGCGACGCCGTCAGAGCAGGGCAAGCCACCGGTCATCGTCGCGCTGACGCGCATGCGCCGGATCCGCTCGCTGGATCCCGTCAACAACACCATGGTGGTCGACGCCGGCTGCGTGCTGGCGACCGTTCAGGAGGTCGCCGCGTCCGCTGGTCGGCTTTATCCGGTCAGCCTCGGCGCCGAAGGCTCCTGCCAGATCGGCGGCAATATCGGCACCAACGCCGGCGGCACCGGCGTGCTCCGCTACGGCAACACGCGTGACAACGTGCTCGGGCTGGAAGTCGTGCTGCCGGATGGCTCGGTCTGGGACGGCCTTTACGCGCTGCGCAAGAACAACACCGGCTACGACCTCAAGCATCTCTTTATCGGCTCGGAAGGCACGCTCGGCATCATCACCGGCGCAGTGCTGAAGCTGCATCCGCTGCCAACCGCGGAGTCGGTCGCCTGGCTCGCGGTCGACAGTCCGCAGGCCGCGCTCAAGGTGCTCGGCCTGTTCCAGGCGTCGTGCAGCTCGCGGCTTTCCGCCTTCGAGCTGATGAATGCGAAGCAGATTGAACTCGTGCTCGAGCAGGTGCCGGGCCGGCGCTGCCCGGTCGCGGAGATCGACGCCTGGCACGTCCTTGTCGAACTCTCCGACACCGGCGAGGCCGCCGCGCTCGCGGCGACGATGCAGACGGTGCTCGAGCAGGCGCTCGAGGCCGGGCTTGTCCGCGACGGCGTGGTCGCCACCAGCGAGGCCCAGCGCAAGGCGATGTGGCTGGTACGTCACAGCGTGTCGGAAGCCAACAAGAAAGCGGGCGTCGGCCTGACCTCGGATACCGCGGTGCCGGTCTCGACCGTGCCCGATTTCATCGACCAGGCCATGGCGGCCGTGCGCGCGATCGTGCCGGATCTGCCGTTCATCATCGTCGGCCATATGGGCGACGGCAACATCCATCTCATCCCCTTCTTCAGCTTCGCCGAATGGGACGCGCTGCCGAACCGCGACGAGACTGCGCAGCGGATCCGGCGCGCCATGAACGATGTCGCCAGTTCCTTGCGTGGCACCTTCAGCGCCGAGCACGGCGTCGGGCGCACGCTGACCGGCGAGATGATCCGCTACAAGCCGCCGGTCGAGCTCGCTCTCATGCGCGCCGTGAAACAGGCGTTCGACCCGTCGGGCCTGTTCAATCCCGGCCGCGTTCTGCCGCCGTCATCGGCGACCGAGGTGGCCGCAACTTCGCCGACCAATGCAACATCGTAGAGAGGGGACTGACATGACCAGCGCATCGAAGCTCATTACTTCCCGCCGTCGTCTGCTGCTTGGCGCCGGAGCCGTCGCGCTGGCCGCGCCCTCAGTCTGGTCGCCGTCGCGCGCCGCTGGCAAGCGCATCGTCGTGCGCGACGATGGCGGCATCTACACCAAGGCCTACGGTGCGGTGTTCTACCGTCCGTTCACCGAAGCGACCGGCATCGAGGTCGTCGGCGTGCAGGCCAATGCCGAGCCGGTCGCGCAGATCAAGACCATGGTCGATACCAAGAACTACACCTGGGACATGGCCAAGATCTCCTGGCCCGCGATCGAGATCCTGACCAGCGGCGGCAAGCAATATCTGGAGAAGCACGGTCTCGAATCCGAGCCGGTCGTCAAGTCGATCCCGGCTGAATTTGCTTCGCCCTACGGCGTCGCCACCAACGTCTACACCACTGTGCTGGCCTACCGCACGGATGCCTTCAAAGGACGCAAGGCGCCGCAGTCCTGGGCTGATTTCTGGAACGTGGCGGAGTTTCCGGGGCGCCGCGCGGTGCGCAAGCATCCGTTCGACACGATCGAGCAGGCGCTGATGGGGGCGGGCGTGCCCACTGCGCAGGTCTACCCCTGCGATCTCGACAAGGCCTTTGCCTCGCTCGACAAGATCAAGTCGCAGGTCGCGGTGTGGTGGACCAGCGGCGCGCAGGTCGAGCAGATGCTGACCTCGGGCGAGATCGATCTGCTGCCGACCTGGGTGTCGCGTCCCCAGGCCGCGCAAGCAGCCGGCGCGCCGGTCGAGATCGTCTGGAATCAGGGCATCTGGGGCGGCGACAATTGGTCGATCCTGTCAGGCACGCCCAATGCCGATGCCTGCCGCGACTTCATCAAGTTCGCCTCCGATCCGAAGCGGCAGGCGGCGCTGGTCGAATATTTCCCGGCTGGCCTGACGCAGCCGGAGGCTTTCAACTACGTGAAGCCGGAGGTCGCGAAGAACTGCCCGACCTACCCTGATAACATCAAGGCCGGGCTGAAGATCAACGCCAAGTACTGGCTCGACAACCAGGCCGCCGTCATCGAGCGCTTCAACAGCTGGATCCTGGCTTGATCGGGTCAAACGGATCGGAGCGGCCCGTGATCTCGTCGAGCCTGTGCATTCGTGAGCTCTGCAAGCGCTACGGCGATTTCGTAGCCCTGGCGCCGACCAGCCTCGACGTCGCCAAGGGTGAATTCCTCACCCTGCTCGGCCCGTCGGGATCAGGCAAGACCACGCTGCTCAGCCTGATCGCCGGGCTCGCCCAGCCCGACGAGGGACAGATCCTGATCGACGATGCCGACGTCACGCATAGCCCGGCCTATGACCGCGACATCGGCGTCGTGTTCCAGAACTACGCTCTGTTTCCTCACATGACGATCGAGGACAACATCGCGTTTCCGCTGAAGATGCGAAAGGTGTCGGATGCGGAAGCACGCCGGCGCGCTGGCGAGGCGCTGGAGACGGTACGCCTCCCGCACGTCGCAAAGCGCTATCCGCGCGAGCTGTCCGGCGGCCAGCAGCAGCGTATCGCGCTGGCGCGCTGCATCGTCTATCGCCCTGCGATCATCCTGATGGACGAGCCGCTCGGGGCGCTCGACAAGAAGCTGCGCGACCAGATGCAGCTCGAGATCAAGCGCATCCATCGCGAGCTCGGCACCACGATCGTCTATGTCACCCACGACCAGGAAGAGGCGATGACCATGTCGGATCGCATCTGCCTGATGAATGCGGGTGCGATCGAGCAGCTCGGTACGCCGCAGGATCTTTACTTCCGGCCGCGCTCGCTGTTCGTCGCCGACTTCCTCGGCGAGTCCAACCTGCTCAGCGCCACCGTGCGTGGCGTCGACGGCGAGGGGCTCGACATCGTCCTCGCCGAGCAGCTTGCGGCCTCGCGTGCGGTCGGCAATGGCTCGCGTTTCGCCGCCGGCGAACCTATCAAGGTCATGGTGCGCCCGCAGAACCTCGTGGTGGGCGAGGGTGGCCAGCTGTCCGGACGTCTCACCGACGTGATGATCAGCGGCAGTCTGACGCGGCTCTACATCGCGCCGGAGGCTGCGGGCCTGCCCCAGCTCGTGGCCGCGCATCCGACCCGCAGCGGCTCTCCGCCCTACGAGATCGGCCAACGCCTGTCACTCGGATGGCATGCGGCGGATGCCGTCGCGATCCATGAGGGGAAGGGGATCTGAGCTTGGCCACCATGCGCGCGATATCGCAGAGGCTGGCCTGGACGCGGGCCGCGATGGGCGCGCCGCTGGTGCTGCTGCTCGTGCTGTTCCTGGTCTATCCCGTCGGCCAGCTGCTGCTGCTCAGCGTCTATGGCGACAATGGCTTCACGCTCGCGCAATATCGCCAGCTGTTTGCTTCGTCGGTCTATCTCGATGTTCTCCTGATCACCCTGAAGATCTCGCTGGTGACGACGCTGGTCTGCGTCGTCACCGGATATCCGATCGCCTATCTGATCTCGGCCGTCGGCAAGGAGCGCAAGGCGACGCTGCTGTTCTGGGTGCTGCTGTCGTTCTGGACCAGCTTTCTGGTTCGCGCCTTCGCCTGGATCGTGCTGCTCGGCCGCAACGGCGTCATCAACAAGCTCCTGCTCTGGCTCGGCATCATCTCGAGTCCCGCGAGCCTGCTCTATAATTTCGGCAGCGTCCTGGTCGGCATGGTCAACGCGCTGCTGCCGCTCGCGGTGCTGACCATGCTCTCGGTGATGGAGAACATCGACCGCAATTTGCCGCGCGCCGCCGCCACGCTCGGGGCGCGTCCGGGCATGGCGTTCTGGAAGATCTATTTTCCGCTGTCGCTGCCCGGCGTGGCCGCTGCCGGGATCATGGTGTTCGTCACCGCGATCGGCTTCTTCATCGTGCCTGCGCTGCTCGGCGGGCGCCGCGAGACCATGATCACGCAGCTCATCATCGACCAGGTGCAGCAGACCATGAACTGGGGCTTTGCCGGTGCGATCTCGGTGCTGCTGCTGGTCGTCGTCCTCATCGTCTTTGCCGCCTATGACCGGCTGCTCGGCCTGTCGACCATGACCGGCGCATCGGCGCCGCGCAATGCCAAGCCGTCGCGCCTGTCGGGCCCGGTCGTGCGGGCAGGCGATGCGCTGCTCACGCTGCTCGGCGCGATTTCCGACCGCATCATTCTGGTGCTGTCCTCGCGCCGCCGCGACCGCAATCCCGATGAGGCCGGCATGGGCTTGCAGGCCTTCGTCTGGACCATGCTGCTCATCATCAGCGCGCCGACGATTCTGATGATCCCGCTATCGTTCGGCAATGGCGGCCTCAATTGGCCCCCACAGGGCTTTACCCTGCATTGGTACGAGACGGTATTGAGCTCGCCCGTCTGGACCCAGGCCATGCTGCGCTCGCTGCTGGTCGGCATCGGCACGGGGCTGCTCGCCATGCTGATCGGCACGCCAGCCGCGTTCCTGCTGGTGCGCAGCGACATCAGCGGCAAGGCGGCGTGGCTCGCCTTCATCCTGTCACCGATCGTGGTGCCGCGGATGATCATCGCGGTCGGCCTGTTCTACGTGTTCGCGCGCATCGGCCTCGTCGGCAGCGCCGTCGGCCTCGTTCTCGGCCACACCGTCGTCGCGGTGCCCTACGTGGTCATCACCATGATGGCGGTGCTGCGCAATTACGACACGCGGCTGGATCAGGCCGCGCAGAGCCTCGGGGCGCGTCCGCTTGGGACGCTGCGCTACGTCACGTTCCCGATCCTCGCTGCAGGCATGATGTCGTCCTTCCTGTTTGCGTTTGCGACCTCGTTCGACGAGCTCACCATCGCGCTGTTTGCCACCGGCGGCCTCAATGCGACGCTGCCCAAACAGTTCTGGGACGAGGTGACGCTTCAGGTCTCGCCTGTGATCGCCGCCGTCTCGACCTGTCTGTTCGTTTTCATGGGGCTTCTCATCTTCGTCGCCGAACGCCTGCGCCGGCGCGCCGCCGCGAGATAGAAGCGCCGCCGTCCAACCAGAGGTTCTAAAGTGATGCTCACTGCCATCAGTCTCCGCGGCCTGTTTCCGGCCATTCCGACCCCGGTCAAGGCCGACGACACCATCGATGCCGGCGCGGTCTCTTCCATGTTCACCTGGCTCAACAAGCAGGGCATCGACGGCGTGGTGCCGCTCGGCGGCACGGGCGAATATGGCGCGCTGGCCAGATCCGAGCGGATCAAGATGGCTGGCCTGTCGGTGAAGGCGATGGCGGGCAAGGGCCCGGTCATCGCCGGCGTGCTCGACACCGGCTTCCACGATGCCTTGCAGGCCGGCCGCGAATTCGCAGCCGAGGGCGTGGACGGCCTGCTGGTTCTCACGCCATATTATACCAATCCGACTCAGGCGGGCGTTCGCGACTATTTCCTGCGCTATGCCGATGCCTCGCCGGTGCCTATCCTGATCTACGAGATTCCCTATCGCACCCGGATCGCGATCGAGCCCAAGATCCTGCACGAGCTCTCCAGGCATCCCAACATCATCGGCATGAAGGCCTGCAATCTCGACATGTACCATTTCCTTCAGGTCGTGGCCGGCGTCGACGAGAGCTTTGCGGTGCTGAGCGGTGAGGACAGCCTGTTTCCGTTGCATCTCGCAGCGGGCGCGAAGGGCGGCATCATCGTCACCGCGTGCCTGTTGCCGCGCGCCTGGCGTCAGATCTTCGAGACGGCGACGGCGGGCAAGACAGCGGAGGCGTTGAGCCTGCATCGCCGCCTGATCCCACTGATGAACATGGCGTTCGCCGAGACCAATCCGGGACCGATGAAGGCGGTGATGGACATGGTCGGCGTCGAGGCGCCGCGCATGCTGGCGCCGCTGGTGCAGCCGGCGCCGGCGCTGGTCGCCTCCTTGCGCGCCGAGCTCGGCCGGCAGCTGGCGATCTCGGAGGGTATCGCATGAGAGGGTGGCAGCATGGCGCATAGCAGCCGCGCGAGCGGCGGCCGGCCTGTAAAGGCAAAGGAGGCCGTCAAGGCGAGCGGGAAAACCAGCGTGAAGACGACGGACAAGGCCGACGAGCCGCGCTCGTCCTTGTTCGTCGGCTCGACCGAAAAGGCGTTCCAGGTCCTGCATGCCTTCGACGGGCCGCAGCGTTACATGACACTTGCTGACATCGCGCGCGCCGCCAATCTCGACCGCAGCGCCACCCAGCGCCTGGTCTACACGCTCGAGACCCTCGGCTATCTCAAGCGCATCGAGGGCACGCGGAACTATGGCCTCACCTCGAAGGTCCTGCAGTTCTCCCATAGCTATCTCAAGGCCAACGAACTCGTCGACAAGGCCTCGCCCTATCTGCTCGACATGAGCCGCAATCTTGGCGAGACCTGCAACCTGCATGAGCTCGACGGCCACGAGGTCGTGTTCGTGGCGCGCTTTCCCGGGCAGCACCTGATCCATATCGATTTCGTGATCGGAAGCCGGCTTCCGGCCTACTTCACGGCTTCCGGCATAGCCATCCTGGCGGCCCTTCCTGAAGCAGAGCAACAGGATCTCTTGAAGCGTACGCGGCTTGAGCCGCTCACGCCTTACACAATTACGGATCCTGTCAAGCTCGCAGAGCAGGTGCACCTGGCCGCCAAACGCGGCTATTCGATCCAGATCAACCAAAGCGTCATGGGCGACATTTCCGTTGCGGCGCCGATCATCGACGAGCACGGGCGGCCTATCGCTGCGGTCAACATCTCGGTGCCCACGACGCGCTGGACCACGGAGCGTGTCGAGGCCGAGCTCGTTCAGCACGTTCACGTCGCCGCAACCTCGATCTCCAAGTCCAAGTTCAAACGCTACGCGGCCTGAAACGCCGATGCCGATGCTCCTCAATGCCAGCGACTATCGCAGCCGCGCGCGACAATTTCTCCCGCGCGGGCTGTTCGAGTATATCGATCGCGGCTCCGAGGACGAAACCGCGCTCGCGCGCCTGCGTGACTCGCTCGACGCCATTACCTTGCTGCCAGCGGTCCTGACGGGGCGCGACAGAAGCGATCTCCACACGGTGTTGTTCGGCCGGAGGATCGCTGCGCCCCTCATTGTCGCGCCGACGGCGCTCGCCGGTCTTGTTTCGCATGACGGGGAGACGAAGCTTGCCCGCGCGGCCTCGCGCATCGGCATTCCCGTCTGCATCTCGACGCAATCGGTGACATCAGTCGAGGCGATCCGGCGCGGCGCGCCGGATGCCCTGCTCTGGTTCCAGCTCTATGTCTGGCGCGATCGCGCCTTGACCGCGCGGCTCCTGGAGCGTGCGAGTGCCTGTGGCTGCGACAACCTGCTCGTCACCGTCGATACGCCGGTCTCGCCGAACCGGGAGTATAATGAACGCAACGGTTTCGGCATTCCCTTCAAGCTGCGGCTGCGCAGCATGATCGACGTGGCACTGCATCCCGGTTGGCTGTTCGGGGTTCTCGCGCGCTATCTCATGGGCGAGGGTGTGCCGACCTATGGCCACTATCCGGATGCATTTCGCACCGCCATCACCCGCGCTGACATCGCCGAGTCGGTCCGGATCGAACCGCACCTGAGCTGGGACGATATGCGCTGGCTGCGCGAGATCTGGCCGGGTAAACTCACCATCAAGGGCGTGCTCGCGGTGGACGATGCTGAAAAGGCGGTCGAGATCGGTGCCGACGGCATCGTGGTCTCGGTTCATGGCGGGCGCAATCTCGATTGTCTGCCGCCTCCCGCGGACTGCATTCCGGCGATTGTGGCTGCCGTGAAGGGACGTCTGACGATTCTGGCCGACAGCGGCGTCCGGCGCGGCACCGACGTCCTCAAATATCTTGCGCTCGGCGCGGAAGCCGTGCTTCTCGGTCGCTTGCCGCTGTGGGGACTTGCGGCCGGGGGAGAGGCAGGCGCCGAAGCCGTCCTGCGCATGGCCCTGCGCGAGATGGATACCGCGATGGCTTTCCTGGGAGCGCATTGCGTTCCGGCCTTGCGGAATGGGCGCACGAGCGAGCAACCGAACTAAGATCAACTCCAACATTTTGGAAAGCCGCCATGTCCGTCAAATCAGCACCGCAGACGCATACCGCCAATGCCGATCTTGCCGGCGAAGTCGACAGGCTTCTCGCCGAACTCGGCGTCAAGCGCTCCGACTATACGGAGGGCAGCATCCTCGTTCGTACGCCGATCACTGGCGGGATCATTGGCCGCGTCGCGGAGATCGGCGCAGCCGAAGCTGCCGGCGCGATCGAGCAGGCGCACGCGGCGTATCTCGGCTGGCGGCTGGTGCCGCCACCCAAGCGAGGGGAGCTCGTGCGGCTGTTCGGCGAGGAGCTCCGCGCCAGCAAGGAGGCTTTGGGCCGGCTGGTGTCGATCGAGGTCGGCAAGATCGTCTCCGAGGGTCTTGGCGAGGTTCAGGAAATGATCGACATCTGCGATTTCGCGGTCGGCCTGTCGCGGCAGCTCTACGGCCTGACGATCGCAACCGAGCGTGGCGAGCATCGCATGATGGAAAGCTGGCATCCGCTTGGCGTCACCGGCATCATCTCTGCGTTCAATTTTCCGGTCGCCGTGTGGGCCTGGAACGCAGCCCTGGCGCTGGTGTGCGGCAACAGCCTCGTCTGGAAGCCGTCCGAGAAAACACCGCTCACCGCGCTTGCGACACACGCCCTGTTTGGGCGTGCGGTCAAACGCTTCAACGAAGCTGGCGGGGATGCGCCGCAGGGGCTTGCGGCAGTGCTGTTCGGCGGCCGCGAGATCGGCGAGGTGCTCGTCGACCATGCGAAGGTGCCTCTGGTCTCGGCAACCGGGTCCACGGCGATGGGACGCGCGGTCGGTCCGCGGCTCGCCAGCCGGTTCGCCCGGGCGCTGCTCGAACTCGGCGGCAACAACGCCGCGATCGTCGCGCCGACGGCCGACCTCGATCTCACCCTGCGCGGCGTTGCCTTTGCTGCGATGGGAACGGCGGGACAGCGCTGCACGACGTTGCGCCGCCTGTTCGTCCACGAGAGCATCTATGACAGCTTTGTGCCGCGACTGAAGCAGGCCTATGCGTCCGTCACCGTCGGCTCTCCGCTGCAAGGCGGTAACCTGGTCGGTCCGCTGATCGACGGCGCGGCCTATCGCGCGATGCAGAGTGCGCTCGAGGCTGCGAGCGCTGCCGGAGGTCAAGTCCAAGGTGGCGAGCGCATCGCCATCGAAGGGGCGGCCGACGCTTACTATGTCCGCCCGGCGCTGGTCGAGATCGCGACGCAGACCGGACCGGTGAAGCACGAGACCTTTGCGCCGATCCTCTACGTGATGAAATATCGCGATTTCGATGCCGTGCTCGAGTTGCACAATGCCGTTCCGCAGGGGCTGTCGTCGTCCATCTTCACCAATGATCTGCGCGAAGCGGAAACATTCTTGTCGGCGCGTGGCTCTGACTGCGGCATTGCCAACGTCAATATCGGCCCATCCGGCGCGGAGATCGGAGGCGCCTTCGGCGGCGAGAAGGAGACCGGCGGCGGACGCGAGTCCGGATCCGACGCCTGGAAGACCTATATGCGGCGGGCGACCAACACCATCAATTACGGCCGCACGCTCCCGCTGGCTCAAGGCGTCAAGTTCGACGTGGTGTGAGGACGCGGCGTACTGTCATGCCCCGTCCCCGTGCGCAATTGCGCACCAGGCGGGGCATGACAGCGTTCGCGTGGGAACCTACTCCGCCGGCTCGGCCGCCAGCGTCGGATAGTCCGTGTAGCCCTTGGCGCCGCCGCCATAGAAGGTGTTCTTGTCCCAATCGTTCAGCGCTGCGCCCTGCTTCAGCCGCTCGACCAGGTCGGGGTTGGAGATGAAGGGCTTGCCGAAGGCGATGAGATCGGCCGCGTTCGCGTCCAGAACCTTGGTGGCGAGATCGAAATCGTAGCCGTTATTGGCGACATAGGCACCGGCGAAGCGCTTGCGGATGCTTGCATAGTCGAACGGGGCGACGTCGCGCGGACCGCCGGTGGCACCTTCCACGACGTGGAGATAGACGAGCTTCAAGGCGCTGAGTCCGTCGACGATATGGTCATACAGCGCCTGCGGGTTGGAATCCGAGATGTCGTTGGCGGGCGTCACCGGCGAGATGCGGATGCCGGTGCGGTCGGCGCCGGCCTCGGCCGCGACGGCCTTGGAGACCTCAAGCATCAGCCTGGCACGGTTCTCGATTGAGCCGCCATAGGCATCGGTACGCTTGTTGGCGCCGTCCTTGGCGAACTGCTCGAGCAGATAGCCGTTGGCGCCGTGAATCTCGACGCCGTCGAAACCGGCCTCCAGCGCGTTCTTCGCAGCGCGCTTGAAATCGTCGATAATGCCTGGAATTTCGGAGAGTTCGAGCGCGCGGGGCTCGGAGACGTCGGCGAAGGTGCCGTTCACGAAGGTCTTGCCCTTGGCGCGGATCGCGCTCGGCGCCACCGGCGCTACGCCACCGGCCTGGAGATCGACATGCGAGATGCGGCCGACATGCCAGAGCTGGATGAAGATCTTGCCGCCGCGCTCATGCACCTTGTCGGTGACCTTGCGCCAGCCGGCGACCTGGTCCTTCGAGTAGATGCCGGGGGTGTCCTGATAGCCCTGGCCCTGCTGCGAGACCTGGCTCGCTTCGGTGATCAGCAGGCCTGCGGAAGCGCGTTGGCCGTAATACTCGGCGGCGAGCGGGGAAGGGACGAAGCTGCCGGGCGCGGCCCGGTTGCGCGTCAGCGGCGCCATCACGAGGCGGTTGGCCAGCGTGATCGGGCCGAGCTTGTAGGTCTCAAACAATTTGGTCGAGCGGCTCATTGAGGATGATTCCAGAGGTTAAGGGGTCTGGAACACTTGTGCATTGCGACATCGGGCGCAAGAGACGAGCCATACGGAAAGTGCAGGCGAGCTGCGCGGCAGGCTCCGCGCAGCATATTTCGTGTGCAATTTCGGCCACGGCAGCGGAATTCCGCTACGCGGTGGTCGATCCAGCAATCAGTTGGCGCCGAGGAAATCGCGTTTACCGATCTCGACGCCGTTGTGGCGCATGATGCCGTGAGCGGTCGTGGCGTGGAAATAGAAGTTCGGCAGCGAGACGGCGCTGAAGAACTGCTGGCCCTTGAGCGTCATGGTCCGGTCCGGGCCCGCCGGGAAGGTCACGTCCTTGGCCTCGGCGCCCTCGAACTGCTCCGGCTTGAACGATTTCACATAGTCGATCGTCTTCGCGAGCCGCTGCTTCAGCTCCTCGAAGGTTTTTTCCGTGTCGGGCATCGAGGGCAGCTCGCTATGGGTCAGCCGGGCGCAGCCCTTGGCGGCGAAATCGCTGGCGAGCTGGATCTGCTTTGACAGCGGCAGCATGTCCGGGAAGAGGCGCGAGCCGAGCATGACGCTCGGGTCGATCTTCTTGGCCGCGCAATGTGCCTCGGCCTTGGTGAGCAGGCCGATCAAGCTGTTCAGCATTTGCAAATAGGCGGGAACGACGGCGTCATAGAAGGACATGTGATGCTCGCTTTAATGGTGGGAATCTCAGGCGGAAAACCTGAGCCACTCACATGGGAGCCTCATGGAATAATACAATCGCGAAAACCGCTTGTGCGGTGCGAAAATTCTACGGCTCCCGAATTTCGGTCTCGTCGGCGCCACACCCTCGCTGTCATCGCCCGGCTTTGACCGGGCGATCCAGTACGCCGCGGCGGCTGTGATAGAGCCGAGACGCTGCGGAGTACTGGATCCCCCGCTTTCGCCGGGCATGACAGCAGATGTGGCCGCTACCGCACCGTGCTCGCGGGCTGCGCTTGTGCCGTGCCGCCGCGCATGCGGGCCAGCAGCTCCGCGGTCGGCCAGGAATCGGCGGGCAGGCCGTATTTGATCTGCATCGCCTTCACGGCTGCGCGGCTCTGCTGGCCGAGAACGCCGTCGATCTTGCCGACATTGAAGCCCGCCTGGACCAGCAGCTGCTGCAATTGCTTGAGCTCGTTGAACGGCAATTGTGCGACCGGCGTCGCCGGCTTGCGCATCGGCGCTGCACCCGCGATGCGCGAGGCGAGATAGCCGGCGGTGGTCGAATAGATCAGCGAGTTATTCCATTCGGTATAGGCCGCGAAATTTGCGTAGGCCATGAAGGCCGGACCAAAGCGTCCCATCGGCAGCAGCACGGAGGCCGGAAGATTGTCGTTCGGCAGTGGCCGGCCGTCGGGATAGGTGACGCCGAACTGCGCCCATTTCGAGCGCGGCAGCTGCACGCTGAGATCAGTCTGATCCCACGGCAGGTTCTGCGGCACCTTGATCTCTTCCAGCCACGGCTCCCCGCGCCGCCACTTCAAGCCGTTGGCGATATAGTTTGCGGTCGAGCCGATCACGTCGGCCTCACTGCGCAAGAGGTCGCGCCGTCCGTCGCCGTCATAGTCGACGGCGTAGTTGACGTAGTGTGTCGGCAGGAATTGCGTCTGGCCGAGCTCGCCGGCCCAGGAGCCGATCATCTCGTCGGGCGTGAGATCGCCGCGATCAATGATCTTCAGCGCGGCGATGGTCTCGTTCACGAACATCTCCGAGCGCCGGCAGTCATAGGCGAGTGACACCAGCGATTTCAGCGTCGGCAGATTGCCCATATTGGCGCCGAAGTCGCTCTCCAGGCCCCAGAACGCGGCGATCACCGCCGGCGGCACGCCGTACTCCTTCTCGGCGCGCGCAAACGCTGCCGCGTGCTGCCTGATGTGCTGCTGGCCGTTCTGCATGCGATAGGGCGCGGCCATGCGGCCGGCGAATTCGGTGAAGAGCTGGCCGAACACGCGCTGGCCGCGGTCGCGATTGACGATGCCCTGGTCGTAGACGAGGTAGGGCGACGCCTCCGATATCGTTCGTTGCGACACGCCCGCCGCGACCGCCTGCTGTTTCACCTCGGCGAGGAAGCGATCGAAGCTCGCTCCGTTGTGGCACGAGGCGGCACGTGGCGACGGCGCGGTTGCCTTCGGTGCCGCGAGCTTTGCGGGCGGCGGCACGAACTGGGCGGAGGCGGGAACGGAGAACACGGCGAGGATAACGGCCGCGATCGCAAATCGGGTCAGGAGCATGAGGTTTCCGAAAGGGGGGGACGCTTGGATTCTTGACGAAGTTTAATGGAATGATCGTCCGCAAACCATCCCCTCGTCATTCCGGGGCGATGCGCAGCATCGAACCCGGAATCTCGGGATTCCGGGCTCGCCCTTCGGGAGGCCGGCAATGACAATGCATAGTCGAGCCAGTGCCGCGGCTCCGCGACGCACCCTGAAACCTTGCGCCTTAGCAGGGGTCGTCCCTACCTGATGTCTGCCGGCCCGCAGTGCCCTTGGCGGCCATCGCCGGCGCTGGAGACGAGCCATGAACTATCTGCGTACAGCGATGCTTCTCGCGGGCCTGACCGCCCTGTTCATGGGCGTGGGCTATCTGATCGGCGGCGCCTCGGGCGCCATGATCGCGCTTGTGATCGCGGCCGCGACCAATCTCTTCACCTATTGGAACTCCGACCGCATGGTGCTCTCGATGTACGGCGCCCATGAGGTCGACCGAAATAGCGCGCCGGAGCTGGTCGGCCTCGTCGCCGAGCTGGCGGGCCGTGCGGGCTTGCCGATGCCGCGCGTGTTCCTGATGGACGAGGCGCAACCCAATGCGTTCGCGACCGGACGCAATCCCGAGAACGCGGCCGTGGCCGTCACCGCCGGCCTGGTGCGCCAGCTCAGCCGCGAGGAGCTCGCCGGCGTGATCGCGCACGAGCTTGCGCATATCAAGCATCACGACACGCTGCTGATGACCATCACCGCGACCATTGCGGGCGCGATCTCGATGCTGGCGCAGTTCGGCATGTTCTTCCGCGGCCATCGCGACAACAACGGTCCCGGCATCGTCGGTTCGATCCTGATGATGATCCTCGCGCCGCTCGGGGCCATGCTGGTGCAGATGGCGATCAGCCGCACCCGCGAATATGCCGCCGACAATCTCGGCGCGCGGATCGCCGGGCAACCGATGTGGCTCGCCTCGGCGCTGCTCAAGATCGAGAGCACCGCGCATCAGGTGCCGAATTATGATGCCGAGCGCAATCCTGCGACCGCGCATATGTTCATCATCAACCCGCTCTCGGGCCACGGCGTCGACAACCTCTTCGCCACCCATCCCTCGACGCAGAACCGCATCGCGGCGCTCCGGCAGCTCGCGGCCGAGCTCGGCACGCATGCGATGCCCGCGGTCGGCGCCAACGAGAACTATCCGCCGCACGGCCCTTGGGGCCGCTCGTCCTCGCGCGGGCCGTGGGGATGAGCTCGCGCGTAGCGCCGTCGTATTCTGATCGCGCTGCAATTCGAGCGGGAAATTTCTGATGCAACGTCGCATTGCCGGCACCTGTCGCGATCTGGCCCAGGGAACGGCAGGCGGGCAGGACGACACCTGGCGCGGCCATGCATTATGCTGCCATTGTGATCTGGCGCACAGAGGGCCCTCCCGGGGGGTGTTAACACCTCACCCAGCGTGTTCCTTGGAAAGGGGATGTGTGACCGGCCTGTCGGTCACCGCCAAAGATGACCAGAGTTGCCGTGCCATTGTTGATCGTGCTGGGCTTGGCCATCGGCCTGTCCGTGCATACGGTCGTGAATTGCGGCGACGAGGACGAGCCCGACATCTGCTCGGCCGTGATTGGCTTTTCGCCCTTGCGCGGCTCCCTGATCGCCTTCGCCTATGAGGGGCGCGGGCGGATCGCGCTCCGCCACGGCGACAACGCCCGGGCGATCGCCGATTTCAATGAGGCTATCCAGCTCAATCCCAACCGCGCCTCGCTCTACCGCGACCGCGCGCAGGCGTACCGGCAGAACGGCGAGCCGGAGCTTGCGATCACCGATTATGACCAGGCGATCGCGCTTGATCCAAAGCCAGCGGCGCCCTATCGCGAGCGCGGCCTTGCGCTCATCGCCAAGGGCGATCTCGATCGCGCCATTCTCAGCTACAGCACGGCGGTGCGTCTCGACCCCCGCGATGCGCAAGCCCGCATCGACCGTGGCCTCGCATTCCTCGCCCGCGGCCAGGCCATTGAGGCCCGCGCCGATTTCGAAGCCGCCCTTGCGCTACCTTCCGGCAAGGACAGCCGGGCCCATGACGCCGCGCGCGCCAAGCTCGCCGAGCTCACCAATTCCGAGCCGACCAAGGTCTCCACACCGCGACGGTGAAAGCGCCGGCTACTTCGCCTTCTTGGCTTTTGCCGCCTTCGCCTTCTTGACCTTCTTCGCGGGCTTGTCCTTTGCTGGCTTGTCCTTGGCCGGCTTTTCCGACTTCACCTCGACGGGCGTGCTGGCGGCGAGCCGCATCGCGCGGGCGTAGCTGTCGGCGACGTTGTCGGCGGACATCTGGAGGCGCCGCGCGGCGGCGGTGGCCTGCTCCATGGTGGCCTTGGCCATCATCTTGAAGCGGGCGCCGGTCTCCTGGCTCTTGGCCTTGGCCGCGAGGCCGCTGAAGCGATCCCGCCGCTCCTTGGCGCGGGTCATCAGGCCCGTCTGCAGCTGTCTGGCCAGTTGCCGGATCACGACATCCAGGTCGGCGTCCGCCATGTCTTCTATCCTCTTCGAAACAGTCCAATCGATGCGGCGGGACTATGCAGATCAGCCCCCGCCTTGGCAATTGCCGCCCGCGCGTCATCCGCAGCTTCCGGCCTTACAAAACGAAAAAAGCCGCGCATGTCGCGCGGCTTTTTGGCATCAGGTTGGCGCTCGCAGCGCCAGTGCGAACTCACTTCAGCGAGGCGACCGGTCCGCTCGAGGCCGCTGCCGGGTCCGGGTCGAAGCCGAACACGCCGATCAGATATTTGTAATAGTCCGGCATCTTCTCCTTGAGCGCCTCGCGGGTCTTGGGATCCTGGTAATCGCTCTTTCCCGCCAGGAAAATGCTCGCGGTCACCGCGAAGAATTCCATGTGATTCTTCATCGCGTAGGCCTCCTTGGGCAGGAGATCCTTGGACTTGGCGTAGGCGTAATAGCTGATCACGCCCTTGTTGGCGTAGCCGTCGGGCAAGAGCCGTGCGTGATAGGCGTGCAGCATTTCGTGCAGCAGCACGGCCTCCTTCTCGTAACGCATCATGTCCGGCCGGATCATGATCACGCCGAGACCGGAATCGACCGCGAGGTCGACGGCATTCGGATTGGTCCAGCGCTGCTTGTCATGGTCCCACACCGTCAGGGTGCGGGGAGTGGTGCGCTGGATGTCCGGCGTGACCCGGCCGTAGCAGGCGGTCGCGGCGCCTTCGTCGAGGCAGGCCAGCTCGCTCGCGATGATCGGAACGGTGTGGAAGAAACGCATCACGCGCGGCGACAGGCCGGCGGCCTCGACGACGTCGATCTGCTGCTTCAGATTCTCGGTGAGCTTGTCGAGGTCCTTGCGATCGGACGCCTCCGACACGTCGAACATGTAGCCGCGGTAGCTTTGGAAGCCCGGCGGCAGCGATTTCGCGGCATCGGCTGACGCGGCGTCGAGCGGGCCGGCGTTGGACGGATTGGCAAAGAGCGCGCCGACAATGGTCGCGGTCAGCAGCAACGCAATGCGCATGATGAACCCCCTGATGTCACCTCACGCGGCAGGATAGGCTGCCGTTGTTTGCGAAAAGTGAGTGGGGGGAGACTAGGGCAGCGATGTTGAGGCGTGCTTAATCCTTGGTTGCAGATCGCGGGCGCACGTTAGGGCAGGGTTAACCAAGCTGTAGATCGGCCGCGCGCTTCGGCGTAACATGCGAACGGGCCCCAAGCCCCTCATCAGTAGCCGGAAGGGAGGATGCCATGTATGCCGCCATCCGTCAGGCCAAGGCCAGGAGCGGAAGCGCCGAGGAGCTGGCGCGCCGCATCAAGGACGGTGCCGTTCCGATCATCAGCGACGTCGACGGCTTCAGGGCCTATTACGTGGTCTATGCCGGCGACGACACGGTGACTGCGATCTCGATCTTCGACAAGTTCGAGCAGGCCGAGGAGGCGAACAGGCGCGCCATCGCCTGGATCGAGAAGGATCTGGGCTCGTTGCTGGCCGGGCACGCCAGCGCCGCTGCGGGGCCGGTGATCGTGCATACGCTGGCGTGAGGGCGCGAGGCTCGCGCCACACTCTCCGCTGTCATCGCCCGGCTTGACCGGGCGATCCAGTACTCCGTGACAGCAGCGATAGAGTCGACAGGCCGCGGCGTACTGGATGCCCCGCCGTCGCGGGGCATGACCGAGGTGGGAGGTCACAACTCCCTTGCATTCGAGAACGCGAACGAACTCACCCGCCGCGTCGTCTCATCCAAAATCAGCGTGCGGGTGATCGGCGGCTCGGCGCGCTGGGCGCAATTTTCGCGCTCGCAGAGCCGGCAGTTGACGCCGATCGGCGTGCCTTCCGTCTTCTCCAGGTCCATGCCGGCGGCATAGGTCAGGCGCGCGGCGTGGCGAATCTCGCAACCGAGGCCGATGGCGAAGCGCGGCTGCGGCAGCGGGTGCGGCGCGACGGGGCGGCGCACCATCTGCGCGATCGAGAAATAGCGCGTGCCGTCGGAGAGCTCGATCACCTGCTTGAGCAGGCGATCCGGCGTGTCGAAGGTCGAGTGCACGTTCCACAGCGGACAGGTGCCGCCGAATTTCGAGAACGGGAATGTGCCGGAGGAAAAGCGCTTGGAGACGTTGCCGGCATTGTCGACGCGCAAGAGGAAGAACGGAATGCCGCGCGCATTCGGCCGCTGCAGCGTGGTCAGGCGATGGCAGACCTGCTCAAAGCCGGAATTGAAGCGCTGCGCCAGTACGTGGATGTCGTAGTTCAGCGCCTCGGCGGCGGCGAGGAAGGCCGGGTAGGGCATCATCACGGCGGCGGCAAAGTAATTGCCGAGCGTGATGCGGAACAGCCGCCGCGGCGCATCGTCGAGCGGGCCGGCGCGGCCGATGATGGTCTCCAGGGCTTGCGCGCATTCGCCTAAGCCCAGCTGGAAAGCGAGCTGGAAGGCGCGGCCGGGCGGATCGACCAGCTCCGAGATCAGCAGCTGGCGGCGGTGGCGGTCGAAGCGCCGCAGCGTCTCGCGCATCACGTCGACAGGCATGATCCGGGTCTGGATCGAATGCTTTTCGCGCAGCCGCGCGGCAAGCGCGGCGTAAAGCCCTTCGGCCGGCACGTCCAGCTCATCGCGAAGCGTCTCCGCGGCCTGCTCCAGCTCCGGGAAATAATTGCGGTTGGCCTCGATCAGCTCGCGCACGCGCTCGACCGGATTGGCCTCATAGCGGGTGCCGACGTCGCGGTCGGCCATTTGCGCGGCCGCCAGCGTCTCGCCCTGGCGCGCCTCGGTATAGGCCGCGTAGAGGCGTTGCAGCGCATGGGTGACGCCGGGACAGAGCTCGGCGAGGTCGCGCAGCTCCTGCTTGGGCACGTCGATTTGGCGGAACAGCGGATCGGAGAAGATCTCGTTCAGCTCGGCGAAGAAGCGGTCCTCATCGGCGGTGGCGAGATCGCGCAGATCGAGGTCATAGGTCTCGGCCAGCCGCAGCAGGATCTGCGCCGTCACAGGGCGCTGGTTCCGCTCGATCAGATTGACATAGCTCGGCGAGATGCCGAGCCCCTCGGCGATCTGGGTCTGCGACAGCCCCAATTGCTGCCGGATCCGCCGGAAGCGCGGACCGACGAAAAGCTTTTTCCCTGACTCGGCGGGCATTTCAGGCCTCCAGACGCATCAAGGTCAGTTATTCTGACCTATAATTTACAAAATTTACAAAATAACATATATTACATGTTCCGATGTTACATGACATCACCATTCGAATACAAGGGCTCTATACGAACTTCTCTTTCTCGCGTTTATCTCGTGACACGCATTTCGCAATGCATTGTCAAAAATGTCGATGACGAAGCACTTCGCTTCGTCATCCGTCGAGAAGGATAAGGCACATGAACTACCAGCCCCGCGGCGTCAGCACCCTTCAGGGCCCGGCCTCGTATCAGAGCGAGATCGAGGCGGCCCAGGCGCTCCTCAAGACCCAGCCGACCTGGAACGGGGTGACGGCCGAGGCGGTCGCGCGCATGCGCCTGCAGAACCGTTTCAAGACCGGCCTCGACATCGCCCGCTACACCGCGGCGCTGATGCGGGCCGACATGGCGGCCTATGACAACGATCCGACCAAGTACACCCAGTCGCTGGGCTGCTGGCACGGCTTCATCGCCCAGCAGAAGCTGATCTCGATCAAGAAGCACTTCGGCGGCAGGACCGACCGCAAATATCTGTACCTGTCCGGCTGGATGATCGCGGCGCTGCGCTCCGAGTTCGGCCCGCTGCCCGACCAGTCGATGCACGAGAAGACCTCGGTGCCGGCGCTGATCGAGGAGCTCTACACCTTCCTTCGCCAGGCGGATGCCCGCGAGCTCAACGACATCTTCCGCAGCCTCGACAAGGCGCGCAAGGAAGGCGACACCGCGCGCGAGAAGGAGCTGATCGCGAAGATCGACGCCTTCCAGACCCATGTCGTCCCCATCATCGCCGACATCGACGCCGGCTTCGGCAACGCCGAGGCGACCTATCTGCTCGCCAAGAAGATGATCGAAGCGGGCGCCTGCGCGCTGCAGATCGAGAACCAGGTCTCGGACGAGAAGCAGTGCGGCCACCAGGACGGCAAGGTCACCGTGCCGCACGAGGTGTTCATCGCCAAGATCCGCGCCTGTCGCCACGCTTTCCTCGAGCTCGGCGTCGAAGACGGCATCATCGTCACCCGCACCGACTCGCTCGGCGCCGGCCTGACGCAGCAGATCGCGGTCAGCCACAAGCCGGGCGACATCGGCGACCAGTACAACAGCTTCCTCGATTGCGAGGAAATCACGGCGGAGAACGCCAAGAACGGCGACGTCATCATCAACCGCGACGGCAAGCTGATGCGTCCGAAGCGGCTGCCCTCGAACCTCTACCAGTTCCGTCCCGGCACGGGCGAGGACCGCTGCGTGCTCGATAGCATCACCTCGCTGCAGAACGGGGCGGACCTGCTCTGGATCGAGACCGAGAAGCCGCATATCGAGCAGATCGCGAAGATGGTCGACCGCATCCGCAAGGTCATCCCGAACGCCAAGCTCGCCTACAACAACTCGCCGTCGTTCAACTGGACCATCAACTTCCGTCAGCAGGTCTATGACGCGTGGAAGGAAGCCGGCAAGGATGTCAGCAAGTACAGCCGCGCCGAGCTGATGAAGCCGGAATATGACGATACGCCACTGGCCCTCGAAGCCGACGAGCGCATCCGCACCTTCCAGGCGGATTCGGCCAAGCGCGCCGGCATCTTCCACCACCTGATCACGCTGCCGACCTATCACACGGCCGCGCTGTCCACCGACAACCTCGCACGCGAGTATTTCGGCGAGCAGGGCATGCTCGGCTACGTCAAGAACGTGCAGCGCCAGGAGATCCGTCAGGGCATCGCCTGCGCCAAGCACCAGAACATGGCCGGCTCCGACATCGGCGACGACCACAAGGAATACTTCGCGGGCGAAGCGGCCCTGAAGGCGGGCGGCGCCCACAACACCATGAACCAGTTCGGCTAACGCACCTCGACAGGAGACTGACAATGACCAAAGGCAGCAATTTCTGGGTGATCGGCGGCGAGTTCGGCTCGATGAACTTCCACAAGCTGGTCGAGGGCTCGGCCCAGGTGCAGGGCCCGTTCAAGACGCGCAAGGAAGCCGAAGACGCCTGGCGCTCGGTTTCGGAAGAGAACCGCCACAAGGCCGGCGTCCGCTTCTCGATCGTGGAAGAGCCGTCGCGGGTCTCGGCCTGATGGCCAGCTGACAAGTCTCAAGAAGACGTCCAAGGACGGAGGGTCCCATCCGGCGCAAGCCGGATGGGATCGTCTGTTTTTGGCACATATCAGCGGCCTGTGGGCACCGTAAGTATCTGGAATAATGGGCCCTTTGCGGGGGAGCTGGTTGCTGATAGGTTAACGGGGAGAGTTGAGGACAGGGACGACAATGTCAGAGCCCGAGACCAGCGGTATCAATCCCGGCCAGCCGCGCCCGGTGCGGCTGCGCGATGCGCTGCTCCGCGCACGGATCGAGGCTGCCGACCGGACCGGGGTGGTCGTCGATCTCAGGGACGCCGAAGTGGCCCGGCTCGAGATCCTCAACGACGCGCTCGATCCCCTGTTCGCCCAGATACCCGACAGGATCGATCTGTTCGACCGCGGCATCAGCCAGGGTGATACGCCGAGACTCTGGATCGACGTCGTCGCCCATATCATGATGGGGCGCGACAAGCGGCAGTACCGCTTCGTCCAGGACACCCGCTTCGGCCGCATCGTGCTCGCCGAATCGCACGACACCGCCGTGATCGTGGACGCCGTGACCGACTACGTCGCCCGCCGCATGATCGAGCGCGAACATGCGATGGTGGTGCCGCCGGAGCCCAAGGAGGAAGTGGCGGAGCCGCCGCGCCGCTCGCGCCTCTGGCCGTTCCTGTTCGGCTTCATCCTCGGGGCCGCCGCGCTGTTCGGTGTCGCCGTGCTCGCGGCGTTGCGGAGCTGGTGATCTTCCATCCACCGTCATTCCGGGGCATGCGAAGCATGAACCCGGAATCTCGAGATTCCGGGTTCGGCTCTTCGAGCCGCCCCGGAATGACAGGAAGCTACACCACCCGAGCGCGCTTGATCTCGCGGATCTGCAAGCCATGATCGATGCTCCGCACGATCTGCTCGCAGCGCCAGCCTTCATTGTCCTTCTCGATCGCAAACAGATTGTAGGCCGCCGCAGGATAACGTCCATGCGCGAGCGCGGAAGCCGATGGCACGCCGATCGCGGGAATCCTGCCGTTGGGGCCTTCGAACCACATCGTCGAATGAATGTGGTCGTGCCCGTGCAGGACCAGCTCGACACCCCGGCGCTTCAGCAGCGCCAGCAGCGCGGCCGAATCCGTCAGCCGCTTCTGGCGGGCGTCGGACTTCAGGGGATGATGCACCAGCAGCACGCGGAAGACGTCCTCGGTCGCAAGCTGCTCGAGCACCTGTTCGAGGTCGGCGAGTTGATCGCGCCCGAGCGTGCCCGTCGCCATCAAGGGCAGCGTCGGCACCGCGCTGGAGAGACTGATCAGCGCAACCGGCCCGCGCCGGCGCACGCCGGGAAAGCCAATGCGGCCGTCGTCATCTGCAAGATAGGGCGCAAAGGTCTCGCCGAAGCGATGATAGGTCGCGCGGACATAGGCGTCGTGATTGCCGGGGATCGTGGTGACGCGGTCAGGCGGACCGACTTCGTCGAGCCAGGCGCGCGCCGGCGCGAACTCCGCCTCCATCGCCAAATTGACGAGATCGCCCGTGACGGCAATGTGGTCCGGCGCCTGCGCCCGCACATCGGCGACGAGCGCATCAAGCACCTCGCGGCGCTGGTATTTATGGCGGTTACGCGTCCAGTTGACATAGCCGAGCGCGCGCTTGCCGGCGAGTTCGGTCAGCCGCGGCTTCGGCAGCGGCGGCAGATGCGGGTCGGACAGATGGGCGAGCGTGAAGGGTACCATGAAAGATGTCATCGCGCGCGATGGCCTCGCTATTCCGATGCCGTAATGGCAAGGTCTCCGGCAACGTGCAAGGAAAGCCTGAAAGAGGAAAGCCTGAAAGAGCAAAGCCTGAAAGACTGATGGGAGAGCCTCTGTACCGGATCCGACGGAAATTCGAGCCGCTGCTGCGGCGGTTCTTCCATGCCTATTTCCTGGTGGTCCGCGGCATGACGCTGGGCGTTCGCGCCGTGGTGCTCGATGCCGACAACAAGGTGTTCCTGGTCAAGCATAGCTATGTCTCGGGCTGGTATTTGCCCGGGGGCGGGGTCGATTTTGGCGAGACCATGGAACAGGCAATGCGCCGCGAGCTCAAGGAGGAGGGCGACATCGTCCTGACCGGAGAGGCCGTGCTGCATGGCATTTTCCTGAACAGCCACGTCTCCCGCCGCGACCATGTCGCGGTCTATGTCGTCAGGCATTTCCGCCAGGACCGGCTACCCCAGCCCAACCGCGAGATCATCGAATGCGGCTTCTTCGACGCCGCCGCGCTGCCGGAGGGGGTGACTCCAGGTACTCGCTTAAGGATTGCCGAAGTGCTCGATGGTAGGCCCGTGATGGCGACGTGGCGCTGATGGCCGGCTATGCTAGAGCATGATCCGGAAAAGTGCGAAGCGGTTTTCCCTCGCGACAAACGCGGAACGCGTTTGCGCGGAGATCATGCCCAAACAAAGAGCTAAAGTGCGATGACGATTCAACCCAATCTCATCGCGCTTTAGGGACCCGAACCGGCGCCACGGAAACCTGATGAAATCAGCAAAACTCGCCTTCGGCCTCATCTGTCTTGCGATCCTCGCCAGCAACATTTGGGGAATGTCGCGATGGAGCGAGGCGCGCGGGGTCTATGACGACATCTGCTATCTCAGGCAGGCCCATCTGTTCCAGCGCTTCGGCATCAATGGGCTCGACACCAACGCAGTCAGGGACGACGACCGCTATTTCGAAGGCAAGCTGAAGGAGATCGCGTTTTCCGAATGGAAGGATCCGATCCGCTGGCCCTGTCACAACCCGATGCCTGGTGGCAAGGTCGTGTTGCAATATCCGCCGGGCACCGGTTTCCTGCTGGCGCTGTTTCCGGAAGGCCACCAGGTGGTGCCGCTCTACATTGCCGCGAACCTGATTGTTGGCGGGCTGGCGCTATCAGCGATTGCGATCGCGAGCAGCCTGCCGTCGCTCATTGGCGCAGGCGTGTTCGGCGGGCTTGCGATTTGTCTCATGATCAACCCGGCCAAGGCGAGCTATTCGGTGGCGCCGACCATGGCGCTGTGCGCTGTTGCGGGTTTGCTGACGGCGGTGTGGTTGAGCCGCGACAAGCGCAGCGTCCTGCTGATCGCTTTGATCGGCCTCCTGCTCGGCGTGTCCGTCAATCTCAGGCTGCCGAACGTGCTGCTCGCGGCCGGCTATTTCCTGTTCCTCGGCATTCCCTTCCTGTGGACGCGCTCGCTCGCAACGTTCGTGCGCGGCCTTGCCTTCGGTGCCGGCGTGCTCGTCGGCATGGCGCCGACGCTGGCCGCGCAGGCCATCAACGCCGGCAGCGCGCTGGCGACCACCTATGGCAGCGCCGACGTGGTTGCGCCGGCCTTCGATCTTGCCGTGTTCGGCCAATATCTGCGCGACATGCAAATCGTGCTGATCGTGCTCGCGATCGGCGCGACGCTTTGGCTGCTGTGGGCCGGTGAACGACATGTGCGACAGGCCGCGTTCGTCGTTGCCGGCAACCTCGTCGTCAACCTCGGATTTTTCATGAGCCACCCGATCTTCACACCATACTATGTCGTCCCGATCACGATGCTGTCGCTGTGGACGCTGACGTTTGCGCAGGTGTTACAGCCCGCCGCGGTGCCTATGGCCGCATCGGTCCGGAGCGCAGCGGCGAGCCTTGGAGCGGTGCCGCGATGACGTCGTCGGCGCTGAAAAGGGACTGAAGTTGGGCGTGACGCCCATGGACCTCGCCAAGCGCAGATGCTATCCCGCAAATGATATGAACGATCTCTCCATCACCATCCGTCCCGAAGCCGCAGGCGACGCGCAGGCGATCGAGCGGCTGCACGAGCGCACCTTCGGCCCCGGCCGTTTCGTGCTCAGCGCCTATCGCATCCGCGAGCACGTCGAACACCTGCTCGACGTCTCCTTCACCGCCCGCATCGGCACGCTGCTGGTCGGCTCCGTCAGGCAATTGCCCGTGACGGTCGGCGAGACGCCTGCGCTGCTGCTCGGGCCGCTCACGGTCGAGCCGCCGTTCCGCAGCCGCGGCATCGGCCGCATGCTGATGGAGCGGGCCCTGAAAGAAGCGAAGGACAGGGGCCATCGCATCGTGCTGCTGGTCGGCGACGAGCCCTACTACGGCCGCGTCGGCTTCAAGCCGGTCCCCAAGGGCCGCGTCACCATGCCGGGCCCGGTCGATGCCGCGCGGATCCTGGTGTTCGAGCTCGTCGACGGCGCCTTCGAAGGCGTATCGGGCGCGGTTGCTCCGGACTGGAGCAAGGCGCGAGGGTAGCGCATCCGCTCGGAGCTCACATCTTCCGCGCCACCACCGAGACATTGCAGGCCTATCTCGATTTCCATCCCGCGCGAAGCGCGATCTGACCGGGTTGCACAGGGCTGACTGCCAGTACGCCGATGTCACTCCAGAGCTTTGAATGCGAAAGTCTGACCCGCTATACCGTCGGCGCGGTTTGTGCCAAAACGGCAGGCGAAGCTGACGAAGGATTGTTGAAGTTTGGCCGCATCGAAGAAGGGCGCCTTGCCCGCGGAACGCCAGAACGGGATTGATCGGACCATCGATCTGCTCGAAGCGCTGCTGCATTTGCGCGCGCCCTCCAAGCTCAGCGACCTCGCAAAGCAGATGGGCGCGCCGCGATCGACGGTCTATGCCATCGCCAACCGCCTGATCGAGGCGGACCTGCTCGAGAGCGTCGGCGACGGCGGTCAGGTCTATTTCGGCAAGGCGGTGCATCTCTACGGCCGGGCCTATGCGGAGGCCAATCCGCTGCACCGCCGCTGCCGCGAGGCGCTCGATCGTTTGGCGACCCAGCACAGCGCCACCGCGCAACTCTGCGCGCTGCGCGGTCGCAAATATGTGGTGGTCGATACCCGCGACGGGTCGGGTCTGTTCCGCATCACCACCGACGTCGGCATCGAGGTGCCGCTGCCCTGGACGGCATCGGGCCGGTTGCTGCTCGATCACATGAGCCCGGCGGAGATTCGCGCGTTCGTTCCGAAGGAGGATTTCCGCCTTCCTGATGGCCGCGTGCTCGACGTCGATGATTTCATCAAGGACGTCGCACGGGCGCGGCGCGACGGCAAATGCGTGACGACGGCGCTGTCCGATCGCTTCACGTCGTGCCTTGCCGCGCCGATCCGCGACAAGAAGGGTGTCGCGGTCGCGACGCTTTGCTTCGTCGTTCCCGCAGATTCGGTGAAGGAGCGCAGGACCGCGCTGCTCGACGATCTCGTCGCCACCGCGACAGAACTCTCGGATCGTTCCTGAACCGAACCGACCGTCAACGTGACTGACCGATGTTCCCGCATCGTTGTGCGTTGTCGCCGCACGTCCGCGCAGAACGCGACGCGGGGCGAACGCGCGTCGCGGCCAGAATGTCCGCTTGACATCGCGACGCTGTCATCCCTAACGTGTCGCTATAAGATAATATTGTCCACTATAAGAGACAATGCAGTTGCAGGCGCGATGAGGTTCTCGCGGTCCCATGTCGGGTCGAGAGACGCGATCCTGCGTGTCCAAGCGAGGATTCAACATGATGAAGGCGACCCAACAGGTACCCGGACGACGCTGGCTGATCGGTTGTCTCCTCGGCGTCGGAATTCTCATCAACTACATCGATCGCGTCGGCCTCTCGGCCGCGACGCCGGAGCTCACCAGGGAGCTCGGCCTCACCGCCACCGACATCGGCCTGCTCGGCAGCGCGTTCTTCTGGACCTATTCGCTGCTGCAAGTCCCCGGCGGCATGGTGCTCGACCGCTTCGGCGTCACTATGGTCGGCCGCGTCTCGAGCTTCCTCTGGGCGGTCGCCGCCACCATCACCGCGCTCGCCAGCGGTCTCTGGGGCATCGCCGGCGCGCGCCTGTTGCTCGGTGTCGCGGAAGCGCCGGCGTTTCCAGCCAGCCAGAAGGCGACCGGCCACTGGTTTCCGCTCGACGAACGCGCGCGCTCGACCGCAATCTTCGATTCCGCCGCAAAATTCTCCAACGTGATCGGCGTGCCGCTGGTCGCCTATGTGATCTTTCTCTACGGCTGGCGCTGGGGCTTTGGCGTCACCGCGCTGCTCAGCTTTGCCTATTTCATCGCCTACTACGTGATCTATCGAAATCCGAGCGAGGATCCGAAGCTCTCCAAGGCGGAGCATGACTACATCATCGCCGGCGGCGGCACGCCGGAAGGCCCGGCTGCGGCGGGGCAGAGCCGCATGCTCGGCTACCTCCTGCGCAACCGCAAGGTCTGGGGTCTGACCATCGGCTTCTCCGCCTATGGCTACACTTTCTATCTCTTCCTCACCTGGCTCCCGGGCTATCTCGCCCAGACCATGCACATGAACCTGATGTCGGCCGCGGGCTATTCGACCATCCCGTGGATCTTCGCGACCTTGTCGGACCTGTTGATCGGCGGCTTTCTGGTCGATCATCTGATCGCGCGCGGCTACGATTCGACGCGGGTGCGCCAGTCCGTGATCATCATCGGCATGCTGATGGGGCTCGCCGTGATCGGCGCCGCCTTCACCGTGAAGCCAGGCTGGGCGCTGCTGTGGTTGTCGATCGCGATCTCGGGCCTGTCGGCCGCCGCACCCGTCGGTTCCTCGATCGTGTCGCTGATCGCGCCCAAGGGTGGCGCGGGAACGGTCGGCGGCATCCTGAACTTCACCAACAACATGATGGGCGTGCTCGCGCCGATCGTGACAGGCATCGTGGTCGACTGGACCCAATCCTTTGCCGGTGCTTTCATGATCGCCGGCGTGGTGCTGCTGATCGGCATCTTCTTCTATGTCGTGGTGCTCGGCCGGATCGAATCGATCCCCGACTACGAAGAGGTCGCACCATCAGGCGCCGTGGCTGTTCATTGAGGAGAGGGGCATGCCCCAGACGACCAGCGGCAAGGACACGCTGATCCGCAACGCCAGGCTGATCGACGGCACCGGCGCGCCGTGGTTCGAGGCGGACTTGCGCATCAAGGGCAGCCGCATCGCGGCGATCGGTGCCGCGTTGCCGGCAGAGGGGGCCGACATCATCGACGCGCGCGGATGCTATCTCGCGCCGGGCTTCATCGATGCCCATTGTCATGACGATCTGATCTGCCTGCGCGAGCCCGACCGGCCCGAAAAGGTGTTGCAGGGTGTGACCACGCTCGTGGTCGGCAATTGCTGCTTCTCGCTCTATCCTGCGACAGCAGGCTCCGCCGAGATGCTGCGATTGCACTTCTCGGGGCTCGCCGGCGAAACCCGACCCGATGAAGTCTTCGGCAGCTTCGACGGCTACAAGCAGGCCCTGGAAGGGCCGGGCGTCGCGCTCAACCTCGTCTCCCTGGTCGGACATGCCGCCATCCGTCTCGCCGTGCTCGGTTACGAGCGCCGTGCGGCGAGCCGCGAGGAGATCGCGGCGATGCAGGCGCTGCTGGCGCAGCAACTCACGCAAGGAGCTGCCGGCCTGTCGCTTGGCCTGGTCTATCCCCCGAGCGCCTATGCCGACACCGCTGAGCTCAACGCGCTGGCAGAGACCGTCAGAGCGCATGGCAAGCTGCTCACCGCGCATGTCCGCAGCTATGAAGCAGGCCTCTTGCCATCCATCGACGAGTTCGTCGCGATCCTGCGCGCCTCCGGTGCGGCGGGGCTGCTGTCGCATCTGCAATCGGCGGGCAAGCCGAACTGGGGCGCGATTCCGAAGGCGCTCGACCGGCTCGAGGCGGCGCGCGCGGAGGGCATCGACATCTCCTTCGACATGTATCCCTATCCCGCCGGCAGCTCCTACATGCTGCAATTGCTGCCGCCGGCCGCGCTCGAAGGCGGCATCGACGCGTTGCTGGCGCGGCTGCGTGATCCCGGCCAGCGCGAGGCGCTGCGCGTGCTGGTCGAAGAGGGTGATCCCGATCCGCATGCCGCACAGTCCAAGATCGTGCTGATCGGCTGGCACAATGTGCGCATCTCCGCCACCGCCAACCCCGGGCTGAAGCCGCTCGAGGGCAAGTCGATGGTCGAGGCCGCGCGCGAGCTCGGCATCTCGCCGTTCGAGCTGATGGTCCGCTGCATCGAGGAAGACCAGGGCCAGACCGGCATCATCATGTTCCAGCTCGATGAGGCCGATTTGCGCGCCGCCTTCACCCATCGCCTGCACATGGTCGGCTCCGACGGCATTCCGCGCCCGGGCACCAAGCCGCATCCGCGCGCCTATGGCAGTTTCCCGCGTGTTGCCGGCCGGCTGACGCGCGAGCAAGGCTGGCTGACCTTGGAGGATGCCGTGCGGCGGATGACCGCGATGCCCGCGCAGCGCTTCGGCCTGTCCGACCGCGGCATCCTGCGGCCCGGCATGATTGCCGATCTCACCCTGTTCGACGAGACCATCTTGGATAAGGCAACCTTCGAGACGCCGACGGAAATGCCCGCAGGCATCCGTGCGGTCTTCGTCGCCGGCGAAGCCGTGGTCGCGGACGGACGCAGCACCTTTGCACGGCCGGGCCGGGCCCTGACTTGAACCACCATACCCAGGACATGATGCAATGACGCTGAAACGATACGGCGCGGCCGGCGGCACCGGCACCGGCGGCCAGCACCTTCCGTTTGCCCGCGCAGTGGAGGCCGACGGCTGGCTCTACGTCTCCGGCCAGACGCCGATGGAGAACGGCGAGGTGATCGAGGGCGGCATCATTCCGCAGTCTTACAAGGCGATCCGCAACATGCTCGCGATCCTGGCTGAAGCGGGCTATGAGCCCAAGGATGTCGTGCGCTGCGGCGTCTGGCTCGATGACCCCAGAGACTTCCAAAGCTTCAACAAGGTCTTCGCCGAATATTTCGGCGCCAATCCGCCGGCCCGGGCCTGCGTCGTCTCGAGCATGGTGGTGGATTGCAAGGTGGAAATCGACTGCGTCGCCTATCGCAAGTGAGGCGACGAGTGCGCGCACGCCTCGTCCTTCGAGACGACCGCTTCCAGCGGTCTCCTCAGGATGAGGCTAAGTGCCATCGGCGCTCGCTGCAAATCCCGCCACGCTCACCGTCCTCATCCTGAGGGCCCGCCGAAGGCGGGCGTCTCGAAGGATGCGCCACAAGCAAACGGCTCAGCTAGAACCGCTGCGACATGCCGACATAGAAGCCGCGCCGCGGGCCGTATTGCGGAGCGAACACGCCGATGCCGGAGCCGTCGCGGATCTGGTAGATCGTGTCGAACACATTGACCACGTCGAATCGCACAGTCGTCGGCTTGTTCGGTGCAACGATGTTGAAATCGTGCGACAGGCCGAGATTCACCTGCGCATAGCCGGGCAGGTGATCGGTGTTGGCAAAGCCGGACCGAAGTCCGCTGCCATAGATCATGGACACGCTGTAGCGCGTGCCCTCCCAGAGATAGGATGCGCCCGCCGACGCCGACAGCATCTGCGCGTGGTCGGTGTAGATATAGTGGCCGTCGATATAGGCGAGCTCGTCCGCGCCGAACAGATACTGGTTCGAGACCACATTGGTCGCGATCTGCTTGGCCCAGGCGAGGTTGGCGTAAGCGCTGAAATTACCATTCTTGTAGGTCGATTTCAGCTCGACGCCGACATTCTCGCCGCGATCATAGTTGAAGCCGCTCAGCACATAGGCCGCGCCGAACTGGCCGTCGTCGAGCAAATCGCGCGCCTTCTTGTAATAGGCATCGACGCCGACCTCGAGGCCGGGGATCGCATAGATCTTCTGCGTCACGCCGACGTCGAACACGTGCGAGCGCTCCGGCAGCACCGGGCTGTTCAGCCCGACCTCCGGCGTCTGGGTGTTGGCGGGCGCACCGGGCGGCGTCACCAGCGCGAGATTGACGGGGCTGGCAATCACCTGCGAGGGCGGAGTGAAGTTGCGCGCATAGCCGGCATGGAAGGTGGTGCCGTCGAACGGCTTCCAGGTCAGGCTGACGCGCGGGCTGAGCTGGTTGGCATCGACGAATTGATACATCTGGTCGAAGCGCAGGCCGGCGTTCAGCGTCAGCTTGTCGGTGATCTTCCACTCGTCCTGGACGTAGGTTCCGATCAGCCAGCCGGTCTTGGCGTTGGAATCGAACACCGAGAACGGCGCGTCGATCGTGCCTGCGGTCGGATCGGTGGGATCGGCCAGCGGCAGCACCGTGGTCCCGCTGTTGACCAGGGTTCGCTCGGCGCTCACCGACAGGCCGAACCGCAGCGTGTGCGCGTAACCGATGCGCCAGGCGGTGTCCTGCTGAATGCCGTTGACCACGCTCTGGCGGTAGACGTCCGAGGACACGCCGTTGAAGACGAGATCGCCGATCGGATCAGGATAGAAGTGCAGCAGGCTGGTGCGGTTGAAGTAGGAGGTCTGGGTGTCGAACGCGCCGTTCGAGGTCTGGTAGGACACGACGTTGAACTGGTTGAACTCGTTCTGGTGCTCATTGAGCCGTGACGAGTCGAAATTCGAAACGCCGAATGCCGTGTTCGCAGGCGTCTGGCCGGGATTGTTCGGAATCTGGAACGTCGCGTTCGACACGCCGCTCATGAAGGTGAGGCGGCTCGTTGGGTCGATCATCGTCGAGAGATAGAGAAATCCTTTCTCCTGGTTGGTGCGGTCGTGGATCGCGTTGACCGACGGCGTCGGGTTCTCGATGCCGAGATTGTTCTGCAGGAAACGCCCCGACAGGAAATACTGCGTCTGCCCGGCCGTCCCGCCATACTCGATGTTGGTCGAGATCGTGCCATTGCTGCCGCCATAGACGCCGACGACGCCCGAATTGTTGAAGGCGTCAGCCTTGGTCTGGATGTCGAGCACACCGGCCGTGCGCTGGCCGTATTGCGCCGGCAGCGCGCCGGTGAGCAGGCTGAGGCTGCCGACGATGCCGGTGTCGAGGATCTGGCCGAACGCGCCGACGCCGTCAGGAAGCATCACGCCGTTGATGCGGTATTGCAGATTGGCGTGCTCGTTGCGGACATGCAGGTCGCCGCTCGCCGCCGAATCCTGGGTGACGCCGGGGAATTGCAGCAGCACCTTGTCGAGCGAGGCGTTGCTGCCCTGCGGCAGCGCCTCGATCGCCTGGCGCGTGAGCGTGTGGGTCGTGGCGCCGCCCGGCGGAAGAATGGATTGGCGTGCGGCATCCAACCGCTCGCCCAGGCCTTCGACGGCGGCCGGCGCGTCGGTCTGTGGCCGCGCCTGCGGCGTCGCGCGCCGCTTGGCGACGGCGACGCGCACCTTTGGACGGCGCGGCGCTTGCGTCTGCTTGGGCGCTTCGACTTCGACGGTCGGCAGCGTCGTGACCGGAGCCGTCGTCTGCGCCATGGCTCTGCCGGTGGGATAAGAAAGCGTGAGTGCGGCGAGGCTCGCGCCCGCCAATATTGCTCTTGAAGACACCATTGTCCTGATTTCCGATCGCGCACCACTGCGGCTCTTCAGAGCACCTGCAGGCAGCGCGCGCCGTCGACATGCGACGGATCATCCTCGATGGCCCAGCGCAATCGGCGCGCATGCGCGGCCGATGCCGAAGGCAGCTCAATCGATTGACATCAGGAGGCGGGAGGGGCGCGCGGCTGGAACGCGTGGCGTGCCGATTCCAGATGGATGAACTCGGCATCCGTGGTGCGGTAGAGCAACTCGACCGCCTGCGGCAAATGCAGCAGAGGCGGCGTCGCCGACAGGACCGTGCCGGCCATCGCGACAAGCGCGCAGATCGCGCAATTGTCCTCGCCCGGCTGTTCGCGATCGGGATTTGCAGGCGACTGCTTCTGGACCACAGCGCCGTCGGTCGGCGTGATGGTCTTGGCGCTGTCGGTGAGCCGCGACTGCGCGAGCGGCGCGGCCTGCGCGAACCAGTGGCTGTGGCCGAAGGTCAGCGCGAACTGCACCAGCATCGCGAATATCGCGAGCCGGGAGCCGTGCCTGATATTCGACCGGAACCACTTCATCTGCAAACGCCACCCCACATCGCGAGGCACCGATCTGATGCCGCGATGTTATATTGTAACATCGCAAGAAGCTGGATCGAATGTCAATCGCACGCAGACCGGCACACGCAAGCGGCCGATGCGTTGTGTCGTTCAGGCAACGGGATCAGGTTCGATGCAGCAACGAGGCAGGTGGACTCCCTCTCCCGCTTGCGGGAGAGGGTTGGGGAGAGGGTGTCTCCGCGACGGGATTGTCCCCAAGAGGAAAGAACCCTCACCCGCCACGCTCTGCGTGTCGGCCTCTCCCGCGAGCGGGAGAGGCGGAGCAAACCGCAGGCAATCCTCGTGAAGAGGCAACGGAGAGAGCTATGCTATTCGCTGAACTTCAACTCACTCCGCCTAACGCCCCTCACGCACCCAGGTCGCTGCAAACGCGCCGAGCAGCAGCAGGAGCCCAATGAGGCCGGCGAAGATCGGCAGCACGCCGACGCCCTTGACGACGCTGGCATCGCGCATCCGCACGCCCATCCAGCCGTCACCGGCAAAGACGCTCGCTGAGCGCACCGGGACGATGCGCGGCAGCTCGACGCTGCCGCCATCGGCGATCCGCACCGAATTGCCGCCGGTCGCCTGCGTCAGCGGCTTCAGGGTCTCGGTGGTGGAGGTGACTTCCGAAAATTCCTTCGGATTGGTCGGGCCGACATTGATCAGCGCCTTCAGCGTGCCGTCGGTCGCCTGCCACAGGCCGAGCTCGTTCGCGGGCAGGCTGGCGCGCCATTCGCCGGGATCGCCGGCGCTGAGCGTCAGATCGTGCGAGACGCCGGAAGGCGAGGTCACGCTCACCGGCTGCACGCTGTCGGCCATGGTCTGGCGAACCACGACGAGATCCTTGCCCTGCACCTGCAAGCGCAGCGCTTCCTCGTCGAGATCAGGCTGCTTCATCAGCCAATGCGACATCCGCCTGAGCAGATCGAGATGCGGGCCACCACCCTCATAGCCGCGCGCCCACAGCCAGATGTGGTCGGACAGCAAGAGCGCAACGCGGCCCTCGCCGAAGCGCGACAGGAACAGCAGCGGCTTGCCGTCTGCGCCTGTCATCACCGGCGGGTTGACCGCATTGCGGGTTTCGACCGTGCGGAAGAAGCGGCTCCAATGCGGCGGCTCGAACGCCGAGCCCTCGAGCCCGCGCGTCACGGGATGGCGTTTGCCGATGTCGGAGAGATGCGCATAGAACGGCTTCTCCGTGACGCCAACCGGCTCGGCCGGCAGCACCGTGTCCAGCGGCGTGCGCCAGATGCTGCTGGTCGAGGCATAGTCGGGGCCTGCCGAGACCAGCACGGCGCCGCCCGCGCGCACATAGCGCGCCATGTTCTCGAAATAGGGGATCGGCAGCACGCCCTGGCGGGCGTAGCGGTCGAAGATGATGAGCTGGAATTCGTTGATGTGCTGCTGGAACAGCTCGCGCGTCGGAAACGCGATCAGCGACAATTCGTTGATCGGCGTGCCGTCCTGCTTCTCCGGCGGCCGCAGAATGGTGAAATGCACGAGGTCGACGCTGGCGTCGGACTTGAGCAGGTTGCGCCAGGTGCGCTCGCCGGAATGCGGCTCGCCCGAGACCAGCAGCACGCGCAGCTTGTCGCGCACGCCGTCGATGGCGACGACGGCGCGGTTGTTGACCGGGGTCAATTCTCTTTCGAGCGGCGAGGCCTCGATCTCGACGATATTCGGGCCGGCATGCTTGATCTCGATATCGACGCTCGCGCTCTGGCCGCTCGAAAGCGTGCGCTCGTTGACGACCTCGCCGTCGCGGCGCACCGTGACCTTGGCGCGCTCGCCGGTGACGCCCTGGTCGTCGAGTTTATAGGAGATCGTCTGGTTCTGGCCGACGATGCCGAAGCGCGGCGCCGCGGTGATCGCGACGCGGCGATCACGCTCGTCCTTCTGTCCGGTGATCAGGGCCTGCACCGGCGCCTGGAAGCCGAGCGCGGCAGCGCTCGCCGGGATGTCGTGGACGCGGCCGTCGGTGATCAGGAAGGCCCCGGCGACGCGGTCCACCGGAACGTCCGACAGGGCGGAGGCCAGCGCGCCGAACAGCTTGGTGCCGTCGGTCTCGCCGTCGGCCTGTCCGGCCTCGACGACGCGCACCTCCAGCCCCTTGATCTTCTTCAGGCTGTCGACCAGCGCCTCCTGCGCCTTGGCGGCTTCCTGGTTGCGCTTGCCGAAATTCTGGCTCGGGCTCTTGTCGACGACGACCGCGGCGACCGAGGTGAGGGGATCTCGGTCCTCGCGCGTGAAGGAGGGATTGGAGAGCGCCAGCAGGAACAGCGCCAGCGCCGCCACGCGCACCGCCGCGCCGCGCGCCCGCGCCACCAGCAGCACGATGGCGATGAGGACGATCGCAGCGAGCGCGATCCACAGGACGATCGCGGGGACAAGCGGCGTGAACGCGATGCCGTAGTTCATATCGATCCTATTGCCCCAGCCGTTCGATCAGGGCCGGCGCGTGCACCTGGTCGGCCTTGTAGTTGCCGGTCAGCGTGTACATCACGATGTTGACGCCGGCGCGGTAGGCGAATTCGCGCTGGCGGGGCTCGCCCGGCGTCAGCGGCAGCATCGGCTGGCCGTCGGGCCGGAGCGCCCAGGCGCCGGCGAGGTCGTTGGAGGTGATGATGATCGGCGAAACGCCGTCGCCGCCGCGGGCGGGCCGCTGCGCGCTCTCGTCGTCGTCCTCGCGCGGCAGCGTCTCGACCCAGGTCTGGCCCGAATTGAAGCGGCCGGGGAAGTCGCGCAACAGATAAAACGTCTTGGTCAGCACGTGCTCGCGCGGCACCGGCTCGAGCTCGGGCACGTCGAGCGAGGACAGGATCTCGCGCAGGGCCTGCATGCCCGGCGTCTGCGCGGCGCCGTTATCGCCGGGCGGCGCTTCGACCGCATCGCGGGTGTCGAAGATCACGGTGCCGCCCTGCTTCATATAGGCCTCGATCTTGTTGATGGCGTCCTGCGGCGGCTTCGGCTGGCCCGGCACGATCGGCCAGTAGATCAGCGGGAAGAAGGCGAGCTCGTCGCGCGCGGGATCGACGCCGACGGGGTCGCCGGCCTCCAGCGCGGTGCGCTGGGCCAGGAACAGCGTCAGGCCGGACATGCCGGCCTTGACGATGGAATCGACGTCGGCATTGCCGGTGACCACATAAGCAAGGCGGGTCTGCGACGTCGACTTCATCGCGAACTCGTCCGAGACGCCGTCGGCGCGCGAGGGCGTCGGCGACAGCACCGCGACACCTGCGAGCAGGACGCCAAGCAGGATGATGGCGGGCGCGGCGCGCCGGCGCAGCAGCGCGGCAAGGCCGCCACCGAGCAGCGCGACGATGAGTGCGTCGATCAGGAACAGCGCCAGCGAAGTCGACAGCAGCCAGCCGCGCAGGTCGCGCGGCTCGGCATTGGTGTAGGTGGCGCGCCTTGCGTGCAGCGGCGCGGTGTTGAGGGCTGCGATGCGATCGGCGGCGGCCAGCGTGTTCACGGCGAGCGGTCCTTCTGCCGGACCGTAGTAGCCGGGCGGATGGTCCGGCGTGGCGCGGTCGCGATAATCAGCCGTCAGCGGCTTGGCGGTGGCGGGCGGCGGGCCGAAGGCGCCGAAGCCGTCGAGCATATGCAGCGGCGCCAGCGTCTCGGCGGTCGCTTCAGTGACAACGCCGGGGCCGGGCTTGGCGGTGTAGCCCGACATGTCGACGACACGCCGGAGCATTTCGACGAAGGTGCCGGACATCGGTAAGTCAGACCAGCGCATGTCGGCGCTGACGTGGAACAGGCTGACGATGCCCTTGCCGCGGTGCTCGCCTGTGACCAGCGGCGTGCCGTCCTCGAGCGAGGCCCAGCTCTTGGTGGCAAGCACCGCGTCCGGCTCGGCCAGCACCTGCCGGCTCACGGTGACGTCCTTGGGCACCACGACGCCGGCAAACGGGCCGTCGGCGGTGAAGCTGGCGAGATGCTGCGGCTTCTCCCAGGTCAGGCTGCCGCCGAGCGTGCGCCCGCCCTTGCGCAGCTTGACCGGCACGAGATCGTCTTCGGCCTGCGCCAGGCGCGGCCCGGCAAACCGCACCAGCACGCCGCCCTGGGCGATCCAGGCGTTGAGGCGCTCGCGCAAGTCAGGCGCGACGGTGCCGACATCGGCGAGGATGATCATCGGCAGCTTCTGGTCCAAAAACTGGGTGATGCCCTGCTGCGGGGCGCCCTTGTCGGCGAGCCGCACGTCGGCGAACGGCGCCAGCGCCCGCGTCAGGTAGAAGGTCGGCGCGAGCAGCGGCTGCGAGGTCTCGCTGGTCGAGCCCGAGACGATGCCGATGGCGCGGCGGCGCCAGCGCTTGTCGAGCAGCTGCACCGCGCCCGCAGAACGCTCGCCGGAGATCTCGAGCCTGGAGATGTCGTTGCGCAGCTCGACCGGCAGGTCGAACGCGGCGTCGACCTCCTTGTCCTGCGGTCCGAAGGTGAAGCGCGCCTCGCCGATCGGCGAGGCTTTCTGGTCCAGCGCCCGCACGGTGCCGGCGAGAATGCCGCTGTCGGTGCGCAGCACCTTCACCGTCATCTTCGCCGCCGCGTTTTCCGCGGCGACCAGCGCCAGCGGGGAGGAGGCGCCGCCTTCGAACAGCGTCAAGCTGCGATCCCCCATGGTCCTGCCGAGCCCGGCCACGAACTCTTCGCCGCGGCCGGTGTCGACGCCGTCGGACAGCCAGGCGATCTCGCAATCGCCGGTTGCTTTCAGGAAACGATCGATTGCGGTGAGAGTTTCGACGCGCTCGACCGAATAGGGTTTTGGCACGATCTGCCGCAGCGCAACGCGCGCCGCGCCCGCCGGCATCAGCGTGATGTCGCGGTTCGGCTCCGACAGCGGCACCAGCGCAATGCCGCGGCGGTCGTTCTCGGCATTCGCGATCAGCTCGTCGGCGGCCCGGATCCTGGTGTCCCAGTTCGAGGCGGCGCTCCAGCCGTCGTCGAGCATGATCATCAGCGGCGCCTTGCTGGCGGCAAGGCCCATTTGCGGATTCCAGATCGGGCCGGCGGCGGCGAAGATCACCAGCGCGGCGGCGAGCAGCCGCAGCGCCGTCAGCCACCATGGCGTCCGCGAAGGCGTCTCCTCGCGCGGCGCGATGTCGAACAAGAGGCGGGTCGGCGGAAATTCGATGCGGCGCGGCCGCGGCGGCATCACGCGGAGCAGCCACCACAACACGGGGAGGCTGACCAGGCCGATCAGGAGCAGCGGTTCGGTGAAGGCGAGCGGCAATCCCATCATGCGGCCGGCCCCGCCTTGATCGAGGTGACGCGGGCGCCGGACTTGCTCACCTGCATGCCGGCATGCAGGAACAGCAGCAATTCGGCGGCCGAGCGGTCGGTCGCGTGCGTCGTGAACAGCCAGTCGAGCTTGGCCGTCTCGGCGCGGATCTGGTCGCGGTGCAGCGCCAGTCGCGTGGTGTAATCCTCCGCCCAGCTCTCGGCGCGGCCGGCGGTAATGACGCCAAAGCCCTCGGGCTCGACGAACTCGACGCGGCCGGAATAGGGGAAGCTCTCTTCGGCGGGATCGACGATCTGCACCAGGGTGCCATGCGCGCCGGAGCCGGACAGCCCTGCGAGCGTCGTCCTGATCTCTGATATCGGCGACCAGAAATCCGACAGCACGATGGTTTCGGCCAGAGCCGCGGGCACGAAGGAGGGCGGCAGGCTGAGCCTGATGGCATCGTCATGCAGCATCGCCTGCGCCATCTTGTCGATGACGCTGCGGCTCGCGGTCGGCGCCATCAGGCCGGGAATGCCGACGCGCTCGCCGCCCGCGACCAGCAGCTCGGCCAGCGCGAAGGCGACGATCAGGGTGCGCTCCAGCTTGGATTCGCGCGCGGTCCTCGAGGCGAACGCCATCGAGGGCGAGCGATCGGGCCAGATCCACACCGTGTGCGAGGCCTCCCATTCGAGCTCGCGGACATAGAGATGGTCGTCACGCGCCGATCTGCGCCAGTCGACATTCTGCGACGGCTCGCCGGAGACGAAGCGGCGATATTGCCAGAAGTTTTCGCCGGAGCCGGCGCGGCGCCTGCCGTGCAAGCCGTGGATGACGTTGGCGGCGATGCGGCGGGCCTCGAGCACCAGGCGCGGCAAGGAAGCTGCAAGCGTGCGGCTTTCGCCATCGGCACGTCGGATTGCGATGATCTCCTTGGCCGTGTGCCCGGTCTCTGCAGCCATTAACCGATCCGTGTCTTCAATTGCCGGATCACGTCCGGAATCGTGCGCCCTTCAGCGCGCGCCTGGAACGTCAGCGCCATGCGGTGCTTCAGCACCGGCTCGGCGAGGTCGAGCACGTCGTCGATCGAGGGCGCGAGGCGCCCGTCGATCAGCGCGCGCGCACGCACCGCCAGCATCAGGGATTGACTGGCGCGCGGACCGGGGCCCCAGGCGATGAACTTGCCGGCCTCGCCGCTGTCAGGACCCGGACGCGCCGAGCGCACCAGCGAGAGGATGGCCTCCACCACGGAATCGCCGACCGGCAAGCGGCGCACCAGCCGCTGCGCCGTGATCAGCGCCTCCGCACTCATCGATCCCTTCGCCAGCGTCTCCTCGGCGCCTGTGGTTTCGAACAGGATGCGGCGCTCGGCGTCGCGATCGGGATAGTCGACGTCGATCTCCATCAGGAAGCGGTCGAGCTGCGCCTCGGGCAGTGGATAGGTGCCTTCCTGCTCCAGCGGGTTTTGCGTGGCCAGCACGTGGAACGGCTTCGGCAGATCATGGCGCGCGCCGGCGACGGTGATGTGCTGCTCCTGCATCGCCTGCAGCAGCGCCGATTGCGTGCGCGGTGAGGCGCGGTTGATCTCGTCGGCCATCAACAGCTGCGCAAACACAGGACCGGAGATGAAGCGGAACGAGCGCTTGCCCGCGGTGCTCTCGTCGAGCACTTCGGCGCCGAGAATGTCCGAGGGCATCAGGTCGGGCGTGAACTGGATGCGCTTGGCATCGAGACCGAGCGTGACGCCGAGCGTCTCGACCAGCTTTGTCTTGGCCAGGCCAGGAACGCCGATCAGAAGCGCGTGGCCCCCGGAGAGGATGGTGACCAGCGTGTTCTCGACCACGCGATCCTGGCCGAAGATCACCGACCCGATCGCATCCTTCGCTGCGCGAATCTGCGCAGACACCTGCTCGGCCGAACGAACGATGCCGTCTTCGAGCTTCTCGACACTCTCTGCCATCCGTTAGCTCCTCAAGCCGGCCACGCGGCTCTGCTGCGTCGTCGAATTTATCGCATCAATCTGCGTCATGGCCCCTATGCTAGACTTGCAGGAACGCCATGTATTCGTTGAATTAACCTATCCCCACCTTATCGGCTTCGGGGTATGTACGGCATCACGAAGTGGAGACCTCCACACCGGGGGAAACCGGGGTGGAACCGTAGACTTACGTACAACGTAGACTTCTAAGTCAGACCTGCACCAATCGTGCCAACGGACAAAGTCAGGGCAAACCATGGCGAACCAAGGGCAGAGCGCCGATCGCGGGCTTGAGGGGCTGACTGCCGCCGCCAAAAGTGCTGCCAATGCCGAAGGTGCCAAAAAGGGCCTGCCTCCGGTGCATCTGTGGAATCCGCCGTTTTGCGGCGATCTCGATATCCGAATCGCTTCCGATGGTACTTGGTTCTACATGGGCACGCCAATCGGCCGTCACGCGCTGGTCCGCTTGTTCTCCACCATTCTCAAGCGCGAGGGCGACAAGCACTTCCTCGTCACGCCGGTGGAGAAGGTCGGCATCGTCGTCGATGACGCGCCGTTCATGGCGGTGGAGATGCTGAAGCGCGACGAGGACAACCATCCCGTGCTGAGCTTCCGCACCAATGTCGACGACTGGGTCACCTGCGATGCCGCGCACCGGCTGCGCTTCGAGCAGGCGGCCGATGGCGGCCTGACGCCCTACCTGCATGTCCGCGCCGATCTCTGGGCCAAGGTCACGCGCGCGCTCTATTATGATCTGGTTGACATGGGCGAGGAGCGGATGGTCGATGGCCAGCCGATGTTTGGCGTCGAGTCGGCCGGCGAGTTCTTCGCCATGGCCGACGCGGAGCAGGTGAGGGCCGCGCTTTGAACAAGCCTATCTCCAAGAGCGATTCCAAGTACGCGATGGGAGCTGCGGATTTCTTCGCCCGCTCCAAGGCGAGGCTCAGCTTCGACGTGCCGGCCGGACTTTTTGATCCGAATATTGTCCCCGCCTCCGGCGATCCCGGCACCGACAAGATGCTCGAGATCGTCGCGCGCGAGCAGCCGGTGCGCCCGGCGGCGGTGCTGATCGCGGTGGTCGACCATCCCGAGCCGACCATCCTGCTGACGCAGCGCTCGGCGCATCTCAACGACCACGCCGGCCAGATCGCCTTTCCCGGCGGCAAGATCGACGCGATCGATTCCTCGCCGCTCGACGCCGCGCTGCGCGAGGCCGAGGAGGAGGTCGGATTATCCCGGGATTTTATCGAGCCGATCGGCTATCTCGATCTCTACGGCACCGCGTTCGGCTTCCGCATCCTGCCCACGGTCGCCCGTGTCAGGCCCGGTTTTCAGCTCAACATCAACCATTCCGAGGTTGATGACGCATTCGAAGTACCGCTATCCTTCCTGATGAATCCGGCCAATCATCAGGTCCACAGCAAGGAATTCCGCGGCATGGAGCGGTTTTACTATGCGATGCCGTTTGCGGAGCGCTACATCTGGGGCGCCACGGCCGGAATGCTGCGTGTGCTGTATGAGCGGATCTATTCATCATGATCCGGCCGGTTCTGACCGAGATCGGAATCTTCCTCATCCCCTTTGCCGTCTATGCGCTGTTCCTGGCCGCCACGCGGTCCGGCCTGTTCGTGCAATCCTCCTGGCCTGTTACCATCGTCGCGCGCCTCATCCTGGTGGCGCTCGTGCTCGTCATTGCCGGGCTGGTCGGCCTTGCGCATTTCTCCGGTGCCGCGCCGAACTCGACCTACACTCCCGCCCATATCGAGAACGGCAGGCTCGTGCCGGGCACCGAAAGATAAGGGCCGGACGATGAGCGCGGAGCCGATCCTTGCGGGTGCGCCCTGGCTGACTGCAGGCGGGACCGCGCGCGTCCTGCAATTGCTCAACGCTAATGGTGAGGAGGCGCGCGTGGTCGGCGGCACCGTCCGCAACGCGCTGCTCGGCCTGCCGCCGGGCGATATGGATATCGCCACCACGGCGCTGCCGGAGGAGGTGGTGCGGCGCGCGAAGGCCGCGGGCATCAAGTGCGTGCCGACCGGCATCGACCACGGCACCGTCACGCTGGTCATCGACGGCGCGCCCTATGAGGTCACGACGCTGCGCGAGGACACCGAGACCTTCGGCCGCAAGGCCAAGGTTGCCTTCGGCCGCGACTGGGTGAAGGACGCCGAGCGGCGCGACTTCACCATGAACGGCCTGTCGGTCGACGCTAGCGGCGTCGTCTACGACTATGTCGGCGGCATCGCCGATGCCAAGGCGCGCCGCGTGCGATTCATCGGCGATCCCGATCAGCGCATCGCCGAGGATTACCTGCGCATCCTGCGCTTCTTCCGCATCCACGCCGCCTTCGGCGCCGGCGAGCCCGACCGCGACGGCACTCTCGCCTGCATCCGCGGCCGCGCCGGACTTGCCACGCTCTCGGCCGAGCGGCTGCGCATGGAGATGCTGAAATTGCTGGTGGCGCAGGGCGCATCCGCCGCCGCGCTGGCCATGGTCGATGCCGGTTTGCTGCAGGCGATGATCGGCGGCGTTGCCTATGCCGGGCCGCTGACGGCGATGATCGCGATCGAGCGCACACTCGGCCTGACGGCCAGCGGCACGCGCCGTCTCGCTGCGCTCACTGTTGCCGTCACCGAAGACGCCAAGCGTGTTGCGACCCGCCTTCGGCTCTCCAACGCCGAAGCCAAGGCGCTGGATTCGATGGGCCATCGCTGGTGGCGCTTTGCCGCCATGGACGAGGCGCGTGCACGGCGGCTGCTCTATCGACTCGGGCCCGAACGCTATCACGATCGCGTGTTGCTGGCCTGGGCGCGCAGCGGCAGCGATGCCAGTTCGTCGCGCTGGCGCGAGCTCGCCGAGCTGCCGCAGCGCTGGAGCGCGCCGAAATTCCCGCTGAAGGCCGCCGACTTCATCGCACGCGGCATGGCCGAAGGCCCTGCGCTCGGACATGTGTTGACGCTCGCCGAGGACGCTTGGCTAGCTGCGGATTTTCCGTTAGAGGAAGCCGCACTCGCTGCTATCGCCGATCAAGCCACAGCACGCATCACTCGCGAGAAACATTGACCATCGTCGCAGGCTTCGCTGACATCTCGATTCTCCAGCTGCTGCTGGTCGCAATGATGGCGTTGTTTGCTTCCATCATCGGTGGTCTCGCCGGCTACGGCACCGGCGCCTTGATGCCGCTGGTGCTGGTGCCCCTGGTTGGCGCCGAACCTGTGGTGCCGATCATCGCGATCTCGGCGCTCTTCACCAATTCCAGCCGCGCTGTTGCCTATCTCCGCTACGCCGATCGCCGCCGCGCAGCGATCGTGCTGGCCTGCGCGGCGCTGACGACGGGGCTCGGCGCCTACGGCTACACCCGCCTCACCAACGCCGGCGCCGCGATCGTGATCGGCACCATGCTGATCCTGAGCGTGCCGCTGCGTCGCGCGCTCCGTCGCCGCGAGGTCAGGATCGGCGACACGGGATTGGCAGCGGGCTCGGTCGGTTATGGCGTCCTCGTCGGCGGCACCTCAGGCTCCGGCGTGATCCTGCTCTCGCTGCTGATGGCCGCCGGCCTCGAAGGCGCCGCCGTGATCGCGACCGACGCGATGATCTCGCTCGGCACCGGCCTCATCAAGATCTCGGTGTTCGGCGTTGCCGGCGCCGTCACCGCGCAAGTGCTCGCCTTCGCGCTTTTGATCGGAGGCATCGCCATCCCCGGCGCGTTCCTGGCCAAAGCCTTCGTCGAGCGGATGCCGGTGCACATCCACACCGCGATCCTGGATGTTGCCGTGATCACCGGCGGCCTCGTGATGATCTCGGCGGCGGCGAAGCAGCTGATCGCTTAAAGGGTATTCGCGCGACGCGGATCTCGGCTTTGGTTGGCTCGGACGTCGTATTTCCGGACTGACGCCGACGCCCCTAGCTCGTGCCCCACTGAGCCTGATCGTAGGTCTGCAGGATCCGGACAAAATCAGCCATGCTTGATCGATCCCGGTTGTCAGCCATATCCGCGACCTCGGTATTGGCCGCGGTCTGGCGTCCCGGCCAGAACCACATCAGGAGATCTGCGATGTTTCTCATGGCGTACTCTCCGCACCAACCATGGCTGTAAGCATCAGCTGAGCGAAGCGCGGCAAGATCTGGAGCAGGGCCGACGGGCATTACGCCGCCGGCCGTGTCCCGCAACTGCCGGCTCGGAGCACCAGTTCCGCTGCTTGTCACTCTGCATGTATTGGTAACACCGAGCACCTGTTCGGCGCCATCGCGCACAGGTATGAAGCGACCATACCTAGGTAGGCTTGGGCTAGTGAACCGGGATTAACTTGCAGGATCGGTCGAGCGGAGCTGATCGCTTAGACGGACTTGCTCAGCGCGCAATCATCGCGGGCGCAGCGTTCAACGGCGCTCCCCCGACCGAGATCGGACCCGTCGGGGTCGCTACGCGCGGCGGCTTCTTCTGCCTTGGGACAACGCGCGCTGCTTGAGCTGGCGCGACAGGAGGCCCTGAAGCTGGCGGCATCGACGTGACAGGCCCAGGTGACGGGAACGGTGCGGCCGGTGGCTGCGGGGCCGGGCTCCTCAGAGCCTCTATCTTCGAACTGAGATTGGCAAGCTGACTGACGATCGCCTTCAGTTGCTCCTGCTGATCGGCGACGGCCCTTTCGAGCGCGGCCAAATCGTCAGCCGTCTTTTGCTGCGTGGCGAGCAGGTCCGTCATCACTGCCTTGTCATTGGCGCCGGTATCGGCCTCCCCAGCCTCGCGCGCCGCGGACTGAATGAAAAACCCCGGGTTCAGCCAGACATAACCGGCCCCTGCGCCTGCGAGCGCAAGGACAACGGCCACGAGGAGCGCAAGCGGCCACCGGCGACGCGGCGCGGGCAGGAAGGGTGGTGGCTCCACGACTGGCCAACTGGGGGGCGATTCGGAATTCATCCGAATTTCATAGAGCATGATCCGGAAAAGTGTGAAGCGGTTTTCCCTCGCGCCAAACGCGGAACGCATTTGCGCGGAGATCATGCTCAAACAAAGAGCTAAAGCGCGATGACGATCTAATGAAGTCTCTCGCGCTTTAGTCAGACTTTTCGCTCCACGCAATCGGCGCTTCGGCGATCGGCATCCCTAGGGCGTCCCCGTCGAGGCGACGCGACGGAAAGGCTGGTCGCGGCAGTGCCAAACGCCCAGCCTCTCACGCGAAGCAGTCAGTCCTTAAGCGGCGGTCGCTAGCACGCGCAGGCGATGGCCGTCGGGATCGAGTCCGACGAAGGTGTCTCCGAAGGGCATGGCGGTCGGAGGCTGCGCAATCCTGACACCGCGGGTCGTCCACGTCTCAAAGGTCGCGCGCACGGCTTCCGCGTCTGCGACCGCCCATGAGATCTCGTTGCAGCCGGCTTCCGAAGCAGACGGCGGCACGACGGCATCGCGCTGCCACAGACCCAGCCTGGTGCCGTTCCCGAGCGGAAGAACCACGAATTTGGGGGATGATTGCGCGACGGGGCACCCCAGCAGGGTCTGATAGAAAGTGGAGCTCGCTTGCGCGTCGTTGACATAGAGCACCACGAGGTTGAAGTCGGCCATTTGCATCTCCTGTTCAGCTGGCGATGGCCGAGGCTTACAAGAAGGTGCTGCCAGATTCTGTCAGCATGGTCAGTGCTCGCCAATGCATTCCCGCTGCCGCCATTCCCGCAGCAAATCGGTGCGGCGGCGTGGATAGCGGCGCTCCGTCAGCGTGATCGACACGATCCGGTCGGTGCGGAAATGGCGGTAGTCGCTGCGGCTCTCGCACCAGGCCGCCACCATGCGGACCTGGTCGAAGAACCCGAGCGCGATCGGCCAGATCGTGCGGCTGGTGCGGTTGCCCCGTTCGTCGCTGTAGGCGATGCGCAATTTGCGCTCGTTGCGAATGGCGGCCCGGATGACCGGCAATTCGGCGTCGCCTGCCGCCGGATCGCGGCGCGCCACCATCAGGCTCGACGTTTCCAGGCTCCGCTGCAGGTCGTCCGGCAGCACGGCGGCGATCTTCGCAAGCGCGTTCTTGGCTGCCTTGCCGAGCGGGTCGTCCGGCTGTGCCGCAACCCACCGGCCGCCCAGCACCAAGGCTTCGATCTCCTCTTCCGAGAACATCAGCGGCGGCAACATGAACCCCGGCCGCAGCACATAGCCGATGCCGGCCTCGCCATCGATGTGGGCCCCCTGGCCCTTCAGCGTCTCGATGTCCCGATAGATCGTCCGCAGCGAGACACCCAGCTCCTCGGCCAGCCGGCCTGCCGCGACCGGCCGGCGGTGCCTGCGCAGGAGCTGGATCACGTCAAGAAGGCGTTGAGCGCGCGACATGCCGGCTGATATCACGCGCTGCTGCCAGATTCTGTCAGCATCGGACACAAGGCGTCGCCGTGACGTCGCCGAGGGCTGCGGCAAATATCAGCTGACGGGATGCGGCGGGGTAGACGGGAAGCGACCGCCCGGCATTCCGGACGGCGCTCCTGAGGCGTGGACTAGAACTTTTCCGTTCCGATGGAATCGGAACGGGCTCTAGATTCTTTTTATGACGCGTTTTCTTGACGCGAACCGGTATCCACTTCGCTCGAAAACGCTCTAGCGGCGGCTTTCGGCGACCTGCTTTTCGCCGGCCAGCTTGCCTCCGGCCAACAGGCTGGTGCAAAGCCACCTGGTCTCTCGGGGCGATGCGCCGAGGAACGCTTTGGTTTCGACGCACTGGGCGTAGGTATTGTAGGTCAGCGTGTCCCGGCAGGTTGCCGAGAAATGACTGGTGTAAGGCTCAGAGCCACCACTCAAGCTGCATCCGACCCAGGGCGCGTTGCCGACCCTATAGCTGGTTTCGCAGCCACCGTTGCAGCTGCTGGCGGATCGCTCCAGCTTCGCAAGCCTGGCCAATGGTGTGCCCGGCGCGAACGCCGGATCTTGAGCGGATGATGAGCCGCTCGCCCGGTGGTGAGAGGTCGCGGTCGTCGGCCCCTGCCGTGGCGCAACGATCGGTCTGGGCTTCGGCGCTTCGACCGAAACGGCGGGAAGCGAGGAGTTTGGTGTAGGTTGCGACAGTGCCGTGCCTGATGTGCTGCACAGCAAGACAGCTGACAAAGTAAAGACGACGGACGGCACGGCGAAGCCAAACGACGATCGCATGGGTACCTCCAGAAAATAGTCGGAAATGCTTTCCCGACAGCCAGGGGTTGTATCACAATATTCCGATACCGGCAATTCGCGCTGTGCGAACTGCTGCAATGGAGCAGGCTCCGGTGGGAGCCTGAACCTTCAGCGGCTCGCCCGGACCGATCCAAAGGGCTTGCGCTGCTTGACGGACACCAAGAGCGGATCCGAAGGAGCGGCATATGGTCGACGAGAAGTGGTGAGATGAGAGGGCAAATGTCGGTTGAGCTGCACGGCTACCAGTACAGCGTCTATTCCTGGATCGCTCGGCTGGCTCTCCATGAAAAGGGCGTGGTCTACAATTGGATCGAAGTCGATCCGTTCTCCGAAAATGTGCCGGCAAGCTATCTTGCCATCCATCCGTTCAAGCGCGTGCCCGCGCTGGTTCACGACGGCTTCGCCGTTTACGAGACGGGCGCCATCACGCGATACGTCGATGAGGCCTTTGATGGTCCGAAGCTGCAGCCAACCGAGCCGAGAGAGCGCGCGCGCTGCAGTCAGATCATGTCGATCGTGGACAGCTACGCTTATTGGCCCCTGGTGAGACAGGTCTTTTCGCACAGGGTTTTCAGGCCAGCCTTGAGGCGACCGGTTGACGAGAGCGAGGTTGAACGGGGCCTCGAAGCAGCGCCAAAGGTCCTCGCGGCTCTGGAGACAATCGCTGGCCGGGGGCAATATCTCACCGGCGAGGATTTGTCGCTAGCCGACATCCACCTCGCGCCGATGATCCGCTACTTTGTGTTGGCCCCCGAAGGGCTGGCACTCCTGCAGAAGCACATCAGGCTCAGCCGTTGGTGGTCCGCGCTCTCCCGGAGAGCCGCGCTCCTGGCCACGATGCCGCGATTGCCCCAAGCACCCCAATAACGACGGCGGCCCGCGAAGTGCGCCGGATCGAAATTGCCTAGGATGGCATCATACGCCTGTTTTGCCCGACGGGACAAGCAATTTTCGTAAAATCCGTAGTCGTGCTGCCCCTTGCGGCAAGCTGTTGATTCTGCAGCGGCCGCCTACTGTGCATGGGGTTGTTTTCGAAAATCTAGCCCGGCACCAGCTCGGTCAGCGAGCGGATGATGCGGTCGGGCTTGACGGTCGAGCCCTCGGGCAGGCCCTCGCCATGCGCGTCGAGCCAGATCGCATAGATGCCGAGGCGCTGCGGCGTCACCACTTCCCATTCCAGATTGTCGCCGATCATCCAGGTGTCCTCGGCGGTGACGCCGAGCGCTTCCATCGCGTGCAGATACGCGCGCTCCTCGGGCTTGCCGAAACCATGCTCGCCCTCGATCTGGATGTGATCGAAGCGATGGGTCAGCTCGAAGCGCTCGACCTTGGCGCGCTGCATGTCGGCAGCGCCGTTGGTGACCAGTGCGAGCTTGACGCCGTGGGCCTTGAAGGCGTCGATCGCATCATGCGCGCCGGGGAAGACGAAGATCGCTTCCTCGCGATAGGTTGTGAAGCGGTCGGCGAGGCGATCGGCGAGATCGTCGGAGAGCGCGCGATGGCCGCTCGCGGCAAGCGCGGCAAAGCCGCCGCGCACCGTCAGCCGGCGGGCTTCGCCGAGCTTCATGCGCCACTCTGCTCCCGCGGTCGACCAGAACTGCCGCGCAAAGGCCAGCACGGCGGTGGCGACCTGCGGCGGCGGCAGCGGCGCGAGCTCTTCGGCGAATTCCTCCGCGATCGTGTTCCAGGCGATCTCGGGCCGGCCATAGGCCGACAGGATGGTGTCGTCCATGTCGATCAGCATGGCGCGGGGCAGCGGCTTGATCACGCTGTTTGTCGTGGTCATGGCCATTTCACCTCCGGCGGCAGCGAGGACAGGATCGACTCCACATTGCCGCCGGTCTTGAGCCCGAAGATGGTGCCGCGGTCGTAGAGCAGGTTGAACTCGACATAGCGCCCGCGACGGATCAACTGCTCCTCGCGATCCCCAGCGGTCCAGCTTGTCGCGAAATTGCGCCTGACGATATCTGGGTAGATCTTCAGGAATGCGCGGCCGACGTCCTGGGTGAAAGCGAGGTCGGCGTCCCAGTCGCCGCTGTCGTGCCAGTCGTAGAAGATGCCGCCGACGCCGCGCGCCTCTTTCCGGTGCGGCAGATAAAAATACTCGTCGCACCACTTCTTGTACTTGTCGTAGTCGGCAACGCCGCCCGGCTGGTCGCAGGCCTGCTTCATCGCGGCGTGGAAGGCGAGGGTATCAGCATCCTCCTGCGTGCGCCTGCGATTCAGCACCGGTGTGAGATCGGCGCCGCCGCCGAACCATGCCTTGGTGGTGATGACGAAGCGGGTGTTCATGTGCACGGCCGGCACGTGCGGGTTGCGCATATGCGCGATCAGCGAGATGCCGGAGGCCCAGAACCGCGGATCTTCCGCCGCGCCCGGAATCTGCGCACGAAACTCCGGGGCGAACTCGCCATGCACGGTCGAGCAGTGCACGCCGACCTTCTCGAACAGCCGGCCATGCATCATCGACATCACGCCGCCGCCACCCTTGGCCCCGCTGTGGTCAGTGCGCTGCCAGGGCGTACGATTGAAGCGGCCAGCCGCGCCGGGATAGAGGCCGTGCGGCGCGTCATCCTCGAGCCGCTCGAAGCTGTCGCAGATGTCGTCGCGCAAGCGCTCGAACCAGGCGCGGGCGCGGGCCTTGCGGTCTTCGATTATTGAAACGTCCATCTCCATTCCACCGCTCTCGTAGGGTGGGCAAAGGCGCCCTTGCGCCGTGCCCACCATCTCTCACCCTCGTCTCGATTGGTGGGCACGCTCCGCTTTGCCCACCCTACCAGACCGAGATCGTAGCTATCCTTGCGGACCGTAATAGGTGCAGCTTTCGTTGCAACTGTCGCGGTGGATGCTGACGCGGGTGAGCTTGCCGATATGCGCCAGCCGCTCCCAGACGAAGCGCGACAGGTTCTCCAGCGTCGGTGTGCCGAGCGCCTCGATCTTGTTGAGGAACTTGTGGTCGAGCATCAAGCGCACCTCTTCGATCGCGCGCTGGAGCAGGCCGAGGTCGACCACCATGCCGGTCGCAGGATCCGGCGTGCCGCGCACCGTCACCTCCGCGCGGAAGGAGTGGCCGTGGATCTCTTCGCTCGCTTCACCAAAGGTCGTTCCCTTCAGCGTATGCGCCGCCTCGAAGCGGAACGATTTCGTCAATTCCCACATCTGTCCGTTCAGTCCTATCTGATGCCGAGCGATTTATGCGTCTGCACGCTCAGCCGCCACTGCGGATGGCGCAGGCAATAATCGATCGCGCGCGCGGTGTTCTCGGCGACCTCGGGCCCGTCCATCGGCTGCAGCGAGAAGCGCTCGAAGGCGAGGCCCTCGAATGCTTCGGGCGCCGCGAGGGCCTGCGGATAGACCAGCTTCAACTCATGGCCGCGCTTGAGCACGAGTTCGCTGCCACCCTTGGGGCTGACGCAAACCCAGTCGAGGCCTGCGGGGGCTTCGACCGTGCCGTTGGTCTCGACGCCGATCTCGAAGCCTTTGGCATGGAGCGCCGCGACCAGGGCGTCGTCGACCTGAAGCAGCGGCTCGCCGCCGGTCAGCACCACATAGCGGTTGGTGGCCGGGCCGGTCCATTGCCCGGCGATGGTATCGGCGAGTTCCGCGGCCGTGGCGTAGCGGCCGCCGAGCGTGCCGTCGGTGCCGACGAAATCCGTGTCGCAGAACTGACACGTCGCGCCGGCGCGGTCCGCCTCGCGGCCGCTCCAGAGGTTGCAGCCGGCAAAACGGCAGAACACCGACGCGCGGCCGGCGTGGGCGCCTTCGCCTTGCAGGGTCAGGAAGATTTCCTTGACCGCGTAGCTCACTGGTCTCTCCTCGTCATATCAATTCGTGCGGGTTCCGGACCTGCCGGAGCGCTTCGCCTGCGGCCATCGCCGCGCTCATGGCGACATTGAGCGACCGCAACCCTTCGGTGATCGGGATCACCAGCCGCGCATCCGCGGCCTCGACCACCGCGTCGGTGACGCCGGCGCTCTCGCGCCCGAATAGCAGGATGTCCGACGTCTGGTAACGGAAATCGCGGTAGTCGGTGGCGCCTTTGGTGGTGAACAGCAGCAGGCGGTAGCTTTGTGCCATCCGCCATTCCTCGAATTTGGTCCAGGAGTCATGCCTGGTGATGCTGACATGGTCGAGGTAATCCATTCCCGCTCGGCGGAAATGCCGATCGGAGACCGGGAAGCCGGCCGGTTCGATGATATGGGCGGCGATGCCGAGGCAAGCGCACAGGCGGAGAATCGTGCCGGTGTTCTGGGGAATGTCGGGCTGGAAAAGTGCGATCTGCATGGGCGTTACAGGGCTTCGGCCGGGACGGAATTGTCTCAATAAAACATCGCTCGCGCGGGAATTCGTGCATTGCACGCTCCCGCGCCGTTAGCGGGCTTGCGCTCGCCTTGCAAGGGTGCCAATAGAACGATTCTGGACTGCTGTTTTCGCCTTGTTTTGGCGAGGACGAGCCAAGTTCTGCCGCCGCGGGGGGCCGCGGGCGCCGGCAACGCTGTTCCGGGGACCTTGGGGGCTCCCGGAGCGGTTCCACCGGCAGCATAAGAAGAAAGGGTTGGAATCGTGACGACAGCGTCTTCGGCGGACCATCCGACACGCCGTGATTTCTTATTCGTTGCAACGGGGGCAGCTGCCGCAGTAGGGGGCGCGGCCGCGCTCTGGCCCTTTATTTCCCAGATGAATCCGGACGCCTCGACCATCGCCGCGGGTGCGCCGATCGAGGTCGATCTGAGCCCGGTTGCCGAGGGGCAGGACATCAAGGTGTTCTGGCGCGGCAAGCCGATCTACATCAGCCATCGCACCAAGAAGCAGATCGACGAGGCGCGCGCCGTCAATGTGGCGAGCCTGCCTGATCCGCAGTCCGACGAGGCCCGGGTCAAGTCCGGCCATGACCAGTGGCTGGTCGTGATCGGCATCTGTACCCATCTCGGCTGCATTCCGATCGCCCATGAAGGCAATTACGACGGGTTCTTCTGCCCCTGCCATGGTTCGCAGTACGATTCGTCCGGCCGCATCCGCCAGGGGCCCGCGCCCGCGAACCTGGCCGTGCCGCCGTACACTTTCGTTTCCGACACCAAAATCCAGATCGGCTGAGCTTCGGACCTGCGTCCGAAGCCTCGAACCGTCACGTCGTAATATTTCCTCAGGATCGCATCATGAGCGGACCATCCGACTACCAGCCGAGCAATCCGGCCCTGCAATGGATCGAGCGGCGCCTGCCGATCTTGGGTCTCGTCCATTCCTCCTTCGTCGTCTATCCCACCCCGCGCAATCTGAACTACTGGTGGACCTTCGGCGCCATCCTCTCCTTCATGCTGGGGATGCAGATCGTGACCGGCGTGATCCTGGCGATGCACTATACGCCGCATGCCGATCTCGCATTCAAGTCGGTCGAGCTGATCGTTCGTGACGTCAATTACGGCTGGCTGCTGCGCAATATGCATGCCTGCGGCGCGTCGATGTTCTTCTTCGCGGTCTACGTCCACATGCTGCGCGGCCTCTATTACGGTTCCTACAAGGAGCCGCGCGAGGTCCTCTGGATTCTCGGCGTCATCATTTACCTCTTGATGATGGCAACAGGCTTCATGGGCTACGTGCTTCCCTGGGGCCAGATGAGCTTCTGGGGCGCCACCGTCATCACCAATTTGTTCTCCGCCATCCCCTATTTCGGCGAGAGCATCGTGACGCTGCTGTGGGGCGGCTATTCGGTCGGTAACCCGACGCTGAACCGCTTCTTCTCGCTGCACTATCTGCTGCCGTTCCTGATCGCGGGCGTCGTCGTGCTCCATGTCTGGGCGCTGCATGTCGCCGGCCAGAACAATCCTGATGGCGTCGAGCCGAAGACCGAAAAGGACACGGTGCCGTTCACGCCGCATGCGACCATCAAGGACGGCTTCGGCGTCGCCTGCTTCATGCTGCTCTATGCCTGGTTCATCTTCTACATGCCGAACTATCTCGGCGACGCCGACAACTACATCCCGGCGAATCCGGGCGTGACGCCGCCGCACATCGTGCCGGAATGGTATTACCTGCCGTTCTACGCGATCCTGCGCTCGATCCCGAACAAGCTCGCGGGCGTCATCGCGATGTTCTCGGCGATCATCATCCTGTGCTTCCTGCCCTGGCTGGACAGCGCCAGGACGCGTTCGTCGAAGTACCGCCCGCTGGCCAAGCAGTTCTTCTGGATCTTCGTCGCGGTCTGCATCCTGCTCGGCTATCTCGGCGCGCAGCCGCCGGAAGGCATCTACGTGATCGCCGGCCGGGTTCTGACGGTCTGCTACTTCGCCTACTTCCTGATCGTGCTGCCGCTGCTCTCAAAAATCGAGAAGCCGCGGCCGGTGCCGAACTCGATCTCGGAAGCGATCCTCGCCAAAACCGGCGGCAAGTCGACGCCAATGGTCTCGACCGCGATCGTGCTCGCCCTGTCAGGCGCGCTGTTCGCCGCGTCGGCCGACAAGGCCCGCGCCGAGGAAGGCGGCACCAAGCCGCCGGGCAACAGCTGGTCGTTCGCCGGCCCTTTCGGCAAGTATGACCGCGGTGCGCTCCAGCGCGGTTTGAAGGTCTATAAGGAAGTCTGCTCCAACTGCCACGGCCTGTCCCTGATCGCGTTCCGTAATCTCGGCGATCCCGGCGGCCCCGGCTATTCGGCAGCGCAAGTGGCGGCGTTCGCGTCCGAGTACAAGATCAAGGACGGCCCGAACGACCAGGGCGAGATGTTCGAGCGCCCAGGCCGGGCGGCCGACTACTTCCCCTCGCCATTCCCGAACGAGCAGGCGGCCCGCGCGGCGAACGGCGGCGCGGCGCCTCCCGACTTGTCGCTGATCACCAAGGCGCGTTCCTACGGCCGCGGCTTCCCGATGTTCCTGGTCGACTTCTTCAGCCAGTACCAGGAGCAGGGCCCGGATTATGTCGCTGCGCTGCTGCAGGGCTTCGAGGAGAAGGTGCCGGAAGGCGTGACCATCCCGGAAGGCTCGTACTACAACAGGTACTTCCCGGGCCACGCCATCAAGATGCCGAAGCCGCTTAGCGATGGCCAGGTCACCTTTGACGACGGCTCGCCGACGACCGTCGCGCAATATGCCAAGGACGTCACCACATTCCTGATGTGGACCGCCGAGCCTCACATGGAAGCGCGCAAGCGCCTCGGCTTCCAGGTGTTCATCTTCCTGATCATCTTCGCGTTCCTGATGTACTTCACCAAGAAGAAGGTCTGGGCCGACTCGCATTGAGCGTCGCACGCGACACGGCAGGAAGAAGCCCCCGCAAGGGGGCTTTTTTGTTGGGCCGTCATTCCGGGGCGATGCGCAACACCGCACCCGGAATCCATTCATTCCACCCTCTCTGAGGCTCGATGGGATTCCGGGCTCGCGCTATCGCGCGCCCCGGAATGACGAGAGTGTGGATTGCCTCACGCCCGCTTACCCGCCAAAATGCCGCCAAGCTCTCCCCCAGAAACGCCTCGGAGGACACCATGGGAACCGCCATCACCTTCAAGCGCCCGGACGGCAAGGACGCCTCGGGTTATCTCGCCAATGCCGCGCGCGGCAATGCGCCGGGCGTGGTCGTGATCCAGGAATGGTGGGGCCTGTCGGACCAGATCAAGGGCCTGTGCGATCGCTTTGCGCTCGCCGGCTTCGATGCGCTGGCGCCCGATCTCTACAAGGGCAAGGTGGTGCCGTATCACGACACGGATTCCGCCAACAAGGAGATGAACTCGCTCGACTTCATGGACGCGACCACGCAGACCGTGCGCGGCGCCGCGCAATATCTGTCGCGCAACGGCGCCAAGGTCGGGCTGACCGGCTTCTGCCTCGGCGGCGCCGTCACCATCATCGGTGCGGTGCATGTGCCCGAGCTTGCCGCCGGCGTCGTGTTCTATGGCATCCCGCCGGAGCAGGCGGCCAAGCCCGCCGACGTCAAGATCCCGCTCCAGGCTCATTTCGCCAACAAGGACGATTGGTGCACGCCGGAGCTGGTCAGTGGCTTCGAAAAAGCCATGAAGGCCGCCGGCAAGTCGCTCGAGCTGTTCCGCTATGACGCCGAGCACGCCTTCGTCAACGAGCAACGCCAGGCCGTGCACGACCGCGAAGCCGCCGAGCTCGCCTGGGGACGGGCGACGGAGTTTTTCAGGAAGCATTTGGGATGAACGCAGCGGCGCGCTGATGCGACACAAGGCAGGCCACCGGGAAGTCCGGTGGCCGCTCTGGCGTCGTCGCACGCCCCTGATGCGTCGGAGCCAACACATTGGCGCCCGGCATCCCTATGAAAATCTACCTGATCGCCTCTTTGTTCGTCGCCAGCCTTACTGTGCCCTGCTGGGCGAAACAGCCTGGGTGTAACGGGCCGGAATTCCAGACGTTCCGAACCGATTTCGAGACCGCGGCGAACGCGAACGACAAGACGCGCATCGTCAAGCTCATTGCATTTCCGGTCGAGTACTGGTCGGCGGAAGGCAAACACGACGTTCAGAGCGGCCCGGTCAAGAACGAGGCCGAATTTCTGCAGCGCTACGACACGTTGTTTACGCCCGCCATGCGCAAGCATCTGCACACTGCAAAGCTGCTATCGCTGCCCGGCGACCTTTGCGCACTGACCTGGCATGACACGAACTCCGAATTCACCTTTGAATTCCGATATACTCCCGAGGGCGGGTTTCGAGCGATCGGATATGAGGTCGGAGCTTACTAGGAGGACGACATGCAGGCGTGCGGAGAATTGGTAGCGCACGTTCTTGTGGGAGTGAGGCCATGCTTCATACATGTACGTTCGTCCGCGCCGCGCGGCGGATCATTGCTCTGTGCTGTTGGTTGGCCGTTGCGCATGCTGGGGCCGAGCCGGCATTTGTGACGGTCGAGGGCGACCTCAAAAGCATCGCCTGGTGGGTCCTTGCCGACTTCCATCCGTTCACGACAGAGGTTCGCGGGATTCCGGCGAGGGAGATAAGAAAGAGCTGGTGCAAGGCCACTGAATTCCGCAAAGACCTCATTCCAAGGGAGTTGCTCTTCGAGGGCGGTACTGATGCGATGGCAGCCGCCAACATGTCCTTCGCCATCGAGGGGCGCTTCGATGGTACGGCGACCAAGCAGGTCGCATTGGTCGGCGTCTTCGAGGAGTGCTCAGGTGACAGGGGCAGGTTTATTCTCATTCTGGATCAATTGGCGGAAGGAAAGCCAAAGATCCGGTTCGTGAATGCCTTGCGGACGGATCACCAATTCGGTGCCCTGCAAAAGGGTGAGGACAACAGCATCGTGGCCTGGGCGTGCATGGAGTGCGACAACTTCTCGGTCCTGAAATGGGACCGGAAGAAGCGCAAATTCGACTGGCAGCCGGACCCGGCCGAGCAATAGCCCAAAAGCCGGCGACCGAAGGCGGCGGCCCTTGACGCCGCCCCCGCGCCATGGTGAGTATCCGGCGCATGAGCACCGCAGCCCGCCCATCCCGTCGTTGGTGGCGCACCTCCTAAGAGGTGGCCGGTGCGATTTATTCTCCCAAAATCGTCTGAGGTCGCCAGCACAGCGCGGCGGCCTGATCGTTTGTCCTGTGTGGCGTTCCCTCGGCAAGTTTCGTAAGAGGACGACATGAACAGGACAGTCTTTGCCCTCCCTCCCAGAAGCGATTACGTCACCCGCGGCGGTCTTGCGATCATGCGCGTGGCCGAACAATTTACCGGCGGCGCCAACAGGCTCGACGATCTCGTCAGCCTGCTCGACCGCCGCCGTGGCGTGGTGCTGTCCTCGGGCACGACCGTGCCGGGCCGCTACGAGAGCTTTGACCTCGGCTTTTCCGACCCGCCGCTCAAGCTCGAAACCGTTGGCGTCAATTTCAAGCTGGAAGCGCTCAATGCGCGTGGCGAGGTGCTGATCGCGTTCCTCGCAGATGTCCTGCGCGAGCCTTGCGTGGTGATCTCCAAGAAATCAGCGACCCGCCTTGCCGGTCACATCATCCGGGGTGATGCACCAGTTGAGGAAGATCAGCGCACCCGTCGCGCTAGCGTGATGTCGCTGGTGCGCGACATCATTGCTGCTTTCTCCGCCAATGACGACGGGCTGCTCGGATTGTTCGGCGCCTTTGCCTATGACCTCGTCTTCCAGATTGAGGACCTCGTGCAGAAGCGTCCGCGCGAGCAAGACCAGCGCGACATCGTGCTCTATGTCCCGGATCGCCTGCTCGCCTATGACCGCGCCACCGGGCGCGGCGTCGTGCTTTCCTACGATTTCGCCTGGAAGGGCAAATCGACCGAAGGTCTGCCGCGCGAGACGGCCGAGAGCCCGTATGTGAAGACCGATCGTCAAGGCTTTGCCGATCACGCGCCCGGCGAATATCAGGCGACGGTCGAGACCGCGCGCGCGGCCTTCGCCCGCGGCGATCTGTTCGAGGCCGTGCCGGGCCAGCTCTTCGCCGAGCCCTGCGAGCGCTCGCCGGCCGAAGTGTTCCAGCGCCTCTGCGTCATCAACCCGTCGCCCTATGGCGCGCTGATGAATCTCGGCGAGGGCGAATTCCTGGTCTCGGCCTCGCCGGAAATGTTCGTGCGCTCCGACGGACGTCGTGTTGAGACCTGCCCGATCTCGGGCACGATCGCGCGCGGTACCGATGCCATCGGTGACGCCGAGCAGATCCGCCAGCTCCTGAACTCGGAGAAGGACGAGTTCGAGCTCAACATGTGCACCGACGTCGACCGCAACGACAAGGCGCGCGTCTGCGTGCCCGGCACGATCAAGGTGCTCGCGCGCCGTCAGATCGAGACTTATTCCAAGCTGTTCCACACCGTCGACCATGTCGAGGGCATGCTGCGTCCCGGCTTCGACGCGCTTGATGCCTTCCTCACCCACGCCTGGGCTGTCACCGTGACAGGCGCGCCAAAACTGTGGGCGATGCAGTTCGTCGAGGACCATGAGCGCTCGCCGCGGCGTTGGTATGCCGGCGCGATCGGCGCTGTGAACTTCGACGGCAGCATCAACACCGGCCTCACCATCCGCACTATCAGGATGAAGGATGGTCTTGCGGAGGTGCGCGTCGGCGCCACCTGTCTGTTCGATTCCGATCCGGCCGCGGAAGACCGCGAATGCCAAGTGAAAGCCGCGGCCCTGTTCCAGGCGCTGCGCGGCGATCCGCCGAAGCCGTTGTCGAGCTTTGCGCCTGACGCGACCGGCTCGGGCAAGCGGGTGCTGCTGATCGATCACGACGACAGCTTTGTACACATGCTCGCCGATTACTTCCGTCAGGTTGGCGCCGAGGTCACCGTGGTCCGCTATGTGCATGCGCTCGACATGCTCAAGCAGAAGAGGTGGGATTTGCTGGTGCTGTCGCCCGGTCCTGGCAGGCCTGAGGATTTCGGGATCAAGAAGACCATCGATGCGGCGCTGGAGAACAAGCTGCCGGTGTTCGGCGTCTGCCTCGGCGTGCAGGCGATCGGCGAATATTTCGGCGGCGAGCTCGGCCAGCTCACCCATCCCGCCCATGGCCGGCCCTCGCGGGTGCAGGTGCGCGGCGGGCGCCTGATGCGCAATCTGCCGAACGAGATCGTCATCGGCCGCTATCATTCGCTCTTTGTCGAGCGCGACAGCATGCCGGATGTCCTATCCGTCACCGCCAGCACCGAGGACGGCGTCGCCATGGCGCTGGAGCACAAGACCCTGCCGGTCGCCGGCGTGCAATTCCACCCGGAATCGCTGATGTCGCTCGGTGGCGAGGTGGGCTTGCGTATTGTCGAGAATGCGTTCCGGCTGGATGCGCCGGTCAATTGAGAGGCACCAATGACCTTTGACCACGATTTGAAGGCGAGCGTCCGCACCATCCCCGACTATCCCAAGCCGGGGATCATGTTCCGCGACATCACCACCTTGCTCGCGGATGCGCGTGCCTTCCGCCGCGCGGTCGACGAGCTCGTCAATCCCTGGGCCGGCAACAAGATCGACAAGGTCGCCGGCATGGAGGCGCGCGGTTTCATCATCGGCGGCGCCGTGGCGCATCAGCTTTCGGCCGGTTTTGTGCCGATCCGCAAGAAGGGCAAGCTGCCGCACACCACCGTGCGCATCGCCTATTCGCTCGAATACGGCATCGACGAGATGGAGATGCATGTCGACGCCATCCAGCCCGGGGAGCGCGTCATCCTGGTCGACGATCTCATCGCCACCGGCGGCACCGCAGAAGGCGCGGTGAAGCTGCTGCGCCAGATCGGCGCCAATGTCGTCGCGGCCTGCTTCATCATCGACCTGCCCGAGCTCGGCGGCGCCGCCAAGCTGCGCACCATGGACGTGCCGGTGCGCACGCTGATGACGTTCGAGGGGCATTGAGGCGGTTCAGATCGCCTCGGCCTTCAGCTCCGCCTGCCAGTGCAGCGCGCGCTCCTTCAGCCGCGCGTTCCTGACGTAAGCGCTCTCCTCATCCTCCAGCCGCTCGCATTCGCCAAAGCTCAGGCCAGCCTCGCCATGGGCGTTCCAGGCGGCCTGGAGGCTGTGGCAGGGGTGGCCGCCCTGGCGCAGCGTGAACCAGATGCGGTTCTGGATGGTCTCGAGGTTCGGGGCCTGGCCGACCCAGACCTCGCCGGAGGCCGCACAGCGGACGATGAAAATGCCCGCAACGGTCTTCCGCTCCTTGTAGGCGGCGATGGCTGCTTTCCGGTCGATGCTCACGGGGATCCTTGCTGAGAGCGTTGTCGCGCAGCCTTGTACCGGGACCGCCGCCCAGCGTCAATATTACCCGGATAAAATAAATTCAAGACCGCTGCAGGATCAAGCTGAGCTCGAGCTCGCGGAAGGCGAGGTAGTTGCGCCGGATCCACTGGTGCAGCTCGGTCGAGGAATCCTTCTCCTGGCGCAGATAGCCGGTAAAGGAGAAGCTCAGCCGGTCGATATAGGTCTTGAGGAAGCCGGGCAGCGCGGGAAGGCGGAACAGCCGGCCGCTTTCCATCGCGGGCGGCAGCTCGCCGCGGATGACGAACTCGTTGTCGACGGTGATCAGGTTCATCCGCGGGATCTGCTGGCGCAGCATCTCATGGGCACGGGCCGAGACGCGGTCGGTTTCGGCGACGAACAGGATCTGTGGTGCGACATGCCGGCGCGCCGCTTCCTTGAGCAGGCCGATCTCGTCGGTCATCTTGAAGAATTCGTCGAAGGCATGGAAGCCGAGGTCGATGACCTTGGCAAGACCGTCATCGATGATGACGCGGTCCATCAGCTGCATCTTGCCGAAGGTATCGACCACGTCGGCGGTCTCGGTCACCTTCGGCAGGTAGTCGAGCAGCGACGGCTCCTTCAGATTGACGTCGAAGGCCGCGACATTACCGTTCTTGAGCAGCAGGAATTCGCTCAATAGCCGCGCCAGCAGCGTCTTGCCGACCTGCGGGCGGGGCGAGCAGATGATGTAGAGCGGCGTCGCGGGCATCACGCTATTATCTGAGCGAAGTCACCGCCCAATCCAGCCGTATCAGCTCTGCTAGCGCAACTATTTTTCGCTGTTGCGGGTGACGGGTTTTGAACCGACGATGTCGGTCAGGCGGATCCGGTCGAACTCGCTCCAGACATTCGCCAGCCAATGCCGGACATAGCCGCGCAGCACGAACGAATAGTTCGCGGCCTCGTCGTGGATGCCTTTGTTGGCGACGAATTTCAGGAACGGGACCGAGGATACCTCGACCTGCTCATAGGCCATTTCGTTGAGCTTCGGGATGGTCAGCTCGGTCGCGTCCTTGATGCGGTGGAAGTAGGAATTATAGGTCGCCTGGTCCCACTGGAAGAACTGGGTGTCGTTGATGAAGTTCTTCACCAGGAAGTATTTTGCACCACCCATGAAGCCGGCGGTCTCAGCGATCTCCTCCAGCGAGGCGATCGAAGGTCCGAGAATGTGGAACACGGCAAAGGTGATCTGCCCGGCCTTGGCGGCGTCGAGGAAGCCGATGTCGCGCAGTGAGGCCAGCGCAGGCGAGAGCAGGCCGGCGCGAACGTCGATGACGGTGACCGAAGGGCTGACGGCGTTGAGCGTGTCGAAGATCTTCATCTGGTCGGCCGTCGTCGTCATGTCGACGATCTCGGTGATCTCGGGGTGGAAGCGCTTCAGTGTTCCCCGCGGCGACTCCGTATCGAAGGCGCGCGTCGGCACGTTGTTGGCTGAGAAATAATCGAGCAAGGTGCGCGATACCGTGGTCTTGCCGACCCCGCCCTTGTCCGCGCCCACCACAACTACCGCCGGCTTTGCCATTGCTGTCCCCTAACGCGCGCCCCCGATCGCGAGGTCGCAATCGGCCGGGCCCCAAATCAATGTCCCGAGTCTGCTGTTGGGCGCGAACATGGCAGAAACAAGGGAGAATTCAAATCTCTGGCGCAGCCCAGCTGCAATTCCTGGAGTTTTTCCCAAGCGCCGTGAAACCGGCTGCAAGGCGTCACGAATGGCTCGCTCAATGACGGCCCCAGGGACCCATAGATTTACCCATAGAATTACCCGTGGAATTGCCCGGAGGGCCCAGCGGATCGGCTGCAGCGGTTCCAGCGGAGCTCGGCGCGGGCACTGGCGGCGGACCGGGCGGGTTGGTCGCATCGTTCCACGGGCCATGCGGGATTGGAGGAGGGGCACTCTGCGGATCGCCCTGTGCCTCGGGCGCGTCGGTCTCGGGCCGCTCGGTCTCGTCAGCGGGCGGCGGCAGCGGACCCGGATCATGGCCGCCGGCAAACTTGACCAGCGCGTCGACGCGGGACTGCACCGAGGGGTGAGTCGCGAACAGATCGGCAAAGCCTTCGCGCGGATTGTCCAGGCACAGCTCCATCACTGCGGAGGTTGCGCCCGGTAATTCGCCGCGGCCTTCGATCTTGCGTAGCGCCGAGATCATGGCATCGGGGTTTTTCGTCAGCTCGACCGAGCCGGCATCGGCGAGATATTCGCGCGAGCGCGACAATGCGAGCTTGACCACCTGCGACACCAGCCAGGCCACCACGATCAGCACGACCGCGATGATGATGACGATGATCGCGCCGCCGCCGGAATTCTTGTTGTCGCTCGACGATGAGGACGAGCGGGACGACGAGGAGGAGCCCGACGACCACGATCCGCCACCGGAGCTCCAGCTCAAATTGGTGAACAGGCGGAAGAACAATTCGCCGAAGAAGCCGACCACGCCGGCGATGATCACGGCGACCACCATCAGCTGCACGTCGCCGTTCTTGATGTGGGTCAGCTCGTGGCCGAGCACCGCCTCGATCTCCTGGTCATCAAGCGCTTTCAGGAGACCCGTGGTGACGGTGACGGCATATTGCCGCGGATTGAGGCCGGTCGCGAACGCGTTCAGCGCCGGAGAATCCATGATCTTCAGCTTCGGCATGGTGATGCCGCGCGAGATGCAGAGATTTTCCAGGAGATTGTAGAGCCGCGGCTCCTCCTGCCTGGTGACGTCGCGGCCGCCGGTGACCGCGTCGATCATCGACTGGTGGAAGAAATAGGCAATGGCGATCCAGGCAATCGCCGCGGCCGTCGCGAACGGGAAAGCGACAATGAGGTCGTGGAAGCCCCGGTTCAGATAATAGGCGACGGTGCCGTTGCCATTGGTGACGACCTCGGCAACCAGCGCGCCGGCAAAGACCAGCACATAGACCAGCGCGAACAGGCCGGCGAGCAGCAGCATCGAACGAAACTTGTTCGAGGCGATGTGCGTGTAGAGACCATACGCGGCCATGACGCGTTGCCCTGCCGGCCTGTCGGCTCAGATCAGAACTTCACCTGAGGGGCGGCCTCGACCTCGGTGCGGCTGGTGCCGAGATCGAAGAAGTCCTTCTTGGTGAAACCGAACATGCCGGCGAACAAAGCGGCGGGCATCTGCTGGATGCCGGTGTTGTACTCCTGGACCGCGTTGTTGAAGAAGCGGCGGCTTGCGGCGATCTTGTTTTCGAGGTCGGAGAGCTCGCTCGCGAGCTGCTGGAAATTGGCGTTGGCCTTGAGGTCCGGATAGGCCTCCGACAGCGCAATCAGCCGGCCGAGCGCGCCGGAGAGCTGGTTTTCCGCCGCGGACACCTGCGCCGGTCCCTGCGCCGACATCGCCGAATTGCGCGCCTTGATGACGTCGTCGAGCGTGCCGCGCTCGTGCGAGGCATAGCCCTTCACCGTCTCGACCAGGTTCGGGATCAAATCATGACGCTGCTTGAGCTGCACGTCGACATCGGCAAAGGCCTGGCTGACGCGCTGGCCCAGCGCCACCAGCCGGTTGTAGGCGCTGAACGCCAGGAACACGAGGACGACGATGACGCCGAGAACGATCCAGCCGGTCGACATGGAGGACTCCTGAAGAGGGAAGAAGGCGGGCGCTAGGGTAGACCAAATTGGCGCAGGGCGAGAGCCCCGGCGCAGAGGGAAGGTAAGGCTTGGTCGGAACAGGAACCATCCAAGTTCAAGGAGAAAGCCCTGAACCGAGGTTAACTTTCGGCAATAACGGCCTCGCCCCAGCGCCAGCGCCGGGCGCTTGCGTAGGCCGCTTTGTCGCGCCGCGGGACTTTCGCGATGTCGACACCGTCCCCGGTGCAAAGCTTTGCCGTGACCTCGACCTTGCCGACCTCAGGCGGCGCCAGCACGCGTGCGGCGCGGATTGCCGGCGGCGTGCGGGTCAATGCGACGTAGATGAAGCGTTCGTCCTCGAACGGCACCTCGGCGCCCTTGATCTGGCGGTGCGCCTGGGAGCGCGGCAGGCGCTGGTTGAAATGGCACCAGTCGGGTGCGATGAGCGGGCACGGTTTTTCGTGCGGGCAGGGCGCGGCGACGAAGGCGCCTTGCGCGATCAACTGCGCGCGCAGCGCGAGGATGCGGTCGTAGCCGGCAGGCGTGCCGGGCTCGATCACCACCAGTGCGCGGCGCGCTTTGGCCCACATCGCCTCCGCGAGCTTGCGCTGGTCGGCTTCACTGATCTCGCCGATGATGTAGCTCGCGACGACGAGATCGGATTGTGCGACCTCGGCGAGGTTGGTGGCGGCATCGCCGGGCAAATGGCGGCAGTCGGCGAGGCGCGTGCTGTCGCGCGCCAGCTCGAGCGCGAGCCGGCTCAGGGGCGCGTTGGCATCGAGCAGCGTAAAATCCTGCAGCGAGGAAAAGACTTCCGCGGCGGCCCAGCTCGCGGTGCCCGGGCCTGCGCCGACGTCGAGCAATGTTTCCGGTGCAAAATCGGGCGCGATCTCAGCCAGCGCGCTCAGGCTCGCAGCGACGGCCGCGTAGGTGGCCGGCATCCGCGCCAGCGCATAGGCAAGTGCATCGGCCTCCGACTTGATCGTGCCGGACCCGCCGCCGGCGCGATAGGTGGTCGAGATCTTTTGTGACCGCTGTGCCGCGTCGGTGCGGGAAAAGCCCTGCAGCCTGGCGTCGAGCGCGGCCTTGAGTTCGGCGGGGAGGTTGGGGGCTATCATCATCCGCAGTCATGCCCCGCGAAGGCGGGGCATCCAGTACTCCGAGACAGTGCCGTCAACCGAGCAGCCGCGGCGTACTGGATCATCCGCTCCAGTGCGCAATTTGCGCACAAGGCGGATGATGACGTCAATGGGTGCGGCGCGACTGCGGACTCACGCCACGTTCTGGTCGAGAATGTCCACGGCTTCGGCGAGGCTCACCGAGACCAGCTGGGAGACGCCGCGCTCGGCCATGGTGACGCCGAACAGGCGGTTCATCCGCGCCATCGTGATTGGGTTGTGCGTGATGATGATGAAGCGCGTGTCGGTCGAGCCGGTCATCTCGTGCAGAAGGTTGCAGTACCGTTCGACGTTGTGGTCGTCGAGCGGCGCGTCGACTTCGTCCAGCACGCAGATCGGGGAGGGGTTGGTGAGGAATACCGCGAAGATCAGCGCCATTGCGGTCAGCGCCTGCTCGCCGCCCGACAGCAGCGACAGCGTCTGCGGCTTCTTGCCCGGCGGCTTGGCGATGATTTCGAGACCGGCCTCCAGCGGATCGTCGCTCTCGATCAGATGCAGCGCGGCCTCGCCGCCGCCGAACAGCTCGACGAACAGGCGCTTGAAGTGGTTGTTGACGACCTCGAACGAGGTCAGAAGCCGCTCGCGCGCCTCCTTGTTGAGGCTCTGGATGCCCTGGCGCAGTCGCTTGATGGCTTCGACCAAATCGTCGCGTTCGGTGACGAGGCCCGTGTGCTGGGTTTCGACCTCGCGCAGCTCTTCCTCCGCGCGCAAATTGACGGCGCCGAGGCGCTCGCGGTCGCGGCGCATCTTTTCGAGGTCTTCCTCGATGTCGTGCAGCGGCGGCAGCTCGGCGCCGGGCTCGATCTCGGCAAGACCGGCGACGGCCTGCGGCTCGACTTCCAGCATGTCGCGGATCTCTCGCTCGATATCCTCGAGCCGGCGCCGCGCGCCTTCCATGCGCTCCTCGGCGCGGGCGGTGGCCTCGCGGGCGCTCGACAAAGCCTCAAGCGTCAGCTTGGCGACGCGATCGGTCTCGGCCATCGCGGTCTCGGCGGTGGCGAGCGCGTCGGCGGCCATGCGGCGCTCGTTCTCGGCGTATTCGATCTCGGTGATCAGCGCGCTGCGCTTCTCGGCGAACAATGCGGGCGCGTTTTCGAGCTCGCTGCGCTCGATCGTGAGTTCGGCAATACGGGCCTGGATGGTGTCGATGTGGGAAGCCGCGCTTTCCTTGCGGTTCTGCCACTCGGTACGTTCGGCGAGGATCGCCTGGACGCGGCGGTCGGCCAGCTCAGCCTCGCGCGCCAGGGCCTGCGCCTCGGCGCGGACCTGAGCGGCGATGCGGCGGTGGTTTTCGATGTCGCTCCGCACCGCGGCGAGACGCGTCTCGGTGTCCTCGCTCGACGGCAGCTCGCTGATGCCGGCTTCGGCGTATTCGTAGGCAGCTTCAGCCTCGGCGCGGTCGGCGGCAAGACGGCTATGCGCTTCCGACAGTGTCGCCTTGCGCGCGGCATGGCGGCTGATCTCGCGCTCGGCGGCGGCATGGCGCTCGCGCGCGACGTTCAGCTCGCGCTGCGCGGCACGCATGGCTTCGCGGCTGGCGCCTTCGGTGCTCGCCGCCATCTGCAGCTCGGACTCGGCATTCTCCAGCGCCTGGCGCTTGATCTGCGCGTCGATGCGGGCCTGCTCCAGCTCGTTCTCGATGTCGACGAGGCGGGCGCGCTCGGCGAGGCGCCGTGCCGCGCCAGTCGGGGCGTGCGCGGCGGCGACAAAACCATCCCAGCGCCAGACATCGCCCTCGGGCGAGACCAGTCGCTGGCCGGTCTTGAGCTGGGCGACCAGCTCGGCCCCGCGCTCGCGCGGCACCACGCCGATCTGCGCCAGGCGGCGCGTCAGCTCGGCCGGCGCCTGCACATGGTTGGCGAGCGGGGTGACGCCCTCGGGCAGCTCCGGATCGCCCTCGGTGACGCCGACATTGGTCCAGCGCATCGGTGCCGAGGGATCGATCGGCGCATCGAGATCGTCGCCGAGCGCGGCGCCGATGGCCTTTTCAAAGCCCTTGTCGACCGTGATGCCGTCGATGATCGGCGGCCACAGATTCTTGGTCTCGCCGTTGACGATTTTCGAGATCGTGCGCGCCTCGGTGTCGAGCCGCTGCACGCGCTTGTCGGCTTCGACCAGCGGCGAGCGCGAGGCTTCCAGCGTCTGGCGTGCGGCGACATGCGCGGCTTCGCTCGCTTGAGCTGCCGCTTCCGAAGCCGCCAGCGTCTGCTCGGCGCTCTCGACCGCGGCGGTCAGCTCGTCGAGGTCGCCGAAGCCGCCGGTCTCCGCAGCGAGCTTCTGCTCCTCGGCGGCAACATTCGCGATTTCGTGGTCGAGGCGGGCGAGCTTGTCGCGGTGGGTGCGGACGTTGGCCTCGAGCTGGTTGCGCTTGGCGGTGAGGTCGGCGAGCGCGGTGGTGAGCTCGGCGAACTGCTGCTCGGTCTCGGTCAGCACCGCCTCGGCTTCGGCGACACGCTCGTCGACACCGGAACGCTTCTCGACGCGCGACTTGATTTCTTCCTTCAGCTCGGCGTCTTCGGTGTCGAGCCGCTGCAGCGCGACGTCGGCATCCATGGTTTGTTGCTGAGCGCGGGAAATATCGCCTTCGAACTGGGCGAGACGACGCTCGAGCTCGGCGACGCGCTCCTTGGCGCGCTCTTCCTCGCGGTCGAGCTGCTCGCGGGCATTGGTCAGGCGCTGCAGGCCTGCGGCGGCGCGCGCCTCGGCATCGCGCAGCGCCGGCATTTCGGCGGCGCGGATCGCCTGGATACGCGCGGCCTCGGCCTGATGCTGGGTGCGCTCGGCCATCTCGCGCACGGCAAGGTCATGCGTCTGGCCGGATTCGTTGACGTCGGCATGGGCGCCGATCCAGCGTAGATGGAAGAGCGTCGCTTCCGCCTTGCGGACCTTGGCCGCGACCTCGCGATAGCGCACGGCCTGGCGGGCCTGCTTCTTCAGGCCTTCCATTTGCCCTGCGAGCTGGCCGATCACGTCCTCGACGCGGGTAAGGTTGGTCTCGGCCGCCTTCAGCCGCAGCTCGGCTTCGTGGCGGCGGGCGTGCAGACCGGCAACGCCCGCGGCGTCTTCCAGCACGCGGCGGCGCTGCTCGGGCTTGGCCTGGATGATCTCGCCGATCTTGCCCTGGTGGACGAGGGCCGGCGAGCGAGCGCCGGTGGCGGCATCTGCGAACAGGATCTGCACGTCGCGGGCGCGCACGTCGCGGCCGTTGATGCGATAGACCGAGCCCGCCTCGCGCTCGATGCGGCGGGAGATTTCGAGAATCTGGCTGTCGTTCATCGCCGCCGGCGCGGTGCGATCGGCATTGTCGATCGTCATCGTCACTTCGGCGTGGTTGCGCGCCGGACGGTTGCCGGAACCGGCGAAGATCACCGCGTCCATGTCGGCGGCGCGCAAGCTCTTGTAGGAGGTTTCACCCATCGCCCAGCGCAGCGCCTCGACGAGGTTCGACTTGCCACAACCGTTGGGGCCGACCACGCCGGTGAGGCCAGGCTCGATGACGAAGTCCGTGGGCTCAACGAAAGACTTGAAGCCGTGAAGGCGCAGGCGGGTGATTTTCATAAGCACGCATCTCTGTTGGCAGGCGCGAATCCCCCTGCCCGGACAATACCATGGAAGGCAATGTCGCTGTCTGGGCGAGTCGCGCGGGGCGCCTCATGCGGCGGACAATGGCCGCGGTGCGCCGCGAGGGCAACCAGCGAAAGCCGCTTTTCCCAAGGGATTTATGCCGGGAAAGATACGGCTTTCGAGATGCGAATCAGGATCTTGACGAGCGAATCAGCTCTTCAGCAGCGGATTGATCTTCTTGGCGAACTCCTCGAACGAAGCCTCGCCCTTGATCTTCTCGCCGTTGATGAAGAAGGTCGGCGTCGAATCCACCTTGAGAACGTCGCTGGCGTATTTCTGGTCGGCGGCGATCTTGTCGAGCAGCGCCTGGTCCTTCAGGCAGGCTTCCACCTGCTGCTGGGTGAGGCCGGCCTGCTTGCCGATCCGCGTCAGGGTCTCCGTGGTGTTCTTCGCCACCCAGTCGTTCTGCTGGCGGAACAGCATGTCGGTGACGGCGAAGTATTTCGCGGCGTCGCCATTGGCGATGCAGCGCGACAGCATCGAGCCCGCAGCGGCCTTGATGTCGAGCGGGAACTCGCGGAAGACGTAGCGGATCTTGCCGGTGTCGATGTACTCCGACTTGATCTTGGGGAACACCTGCTCGTTGAAGGCCGCGCAGTGTGGGCAGGTCATCGAGGCGAATTCGGTGATGGTCACAGCGGCGTCCTTCGGGCCGAGCGCCATGTCGGGCAGCGATACGGGCTTGGCCACGGCTGCGGCGTCCTGCGCCATGGCTTCAGGGATCAAGGCTTCGGAGATGAACCGCAGCGGCGAGAGCCCGGCGAGCGCGGCAAGACCGGTCAGCGACAGCATCGTGGTGAAGGCGCGGCGGGTGATGATCAAGGTCGGCTCCCGAATTGGCGTGGTCTTGCCCGAGGTGCGTATCGAGGTTCCCGGGCGGCCTGTCGCTAGCTTGAAACGTGGTTTGAGGCAATGGCGAGCGGCAGCAACGGGTCCAGAATAGCCCGGGAATGAGGCTCAATTTCGCTTGATGGCGGCTCCGAGCCGCGCCAGCGCCGTCTTCAATTCCTCATCTTCGATATCGCCCAGGCTCTCCGCCACCTTGGCGACGGCCTTGGGGTCCGGCGGGCCGGGTCGTTTGCGGACCCGGCGCCGCGACAAGGGAGCCTGGCGGAAGGCGAGCTTGCCGACCGCGCTCCAGCCGAAGAAGCGGTTGACCCGTTCCAGGATCACGTCGGCCGAGTGCTGGATTTCCAGCGCCATCGGCCCCTCGACCCGCAGCACCAGCGTCGCCGGCTCCTGCGGCTGGCCCTCCACGGGCCGCGGCCACTGCATCTTCAGCGGCTCGGCATGGGCGGCGATCTCGGGTCCCGCGATCTGCGCCCACCGCGTCACCAGCTCGCGCGACGCAAATCCCTGCTTGGCATAGGCCTCGGCAAAGACGTCGTTGAGCAGGATCCCGAGCGGCTTGGCGCTGATGGGCCCGGGTTTGGGGGGGAATTTGGCCATGGGGCCTTATAGCACTCCGGCGTGCGACCGGCAGACTCCCCGCAGCGAAGAAAGACGTGGATGCCCGCGACGAGCGCGGGCATGACGTGGAGAGGCCGGTGCGTTGTCGCTACTGTGAGAGTATGAGCACCAAATCCGCCCGGATGGCGACATCGGAACCCAGACCGTCAGAGACCGTGTCGCGCCCAGTCGAGTTGCTCGCCTGGTACGACCGCCACCGCCGCAGGCTGCCCTGGCGCGCCGCGCCCGGCGAGACGTCGGATCCCTACCGCGTCTGGCTCTCGGAGATCATGCTGCAGCAGACCACAGTGAAGGCGGTCGGGCCCTATTTCGAGAAATTCGTCGCGCGCTGGCCTGACGTCACGGCCTTGGGAACCGCCTCGCTTGATGACGTGCTGCGGATGTGGGCCGGGCTCGGCTATTATTCGCGTGCGCGCAATCTTCATGCCTGTGCGGTCGCAGTGACGCGCGAGCATCGCGGCGTCTTCCCCGATACGGAGGAGGGGCTGCGGGCGCTGCCGGGGATTGGGCCCTACACGGCGGCGGCGATTGCCGCGATCGCGTTCGACCGCCACACCATGCCTGTCGACGGCAATATCGAGCGCGTAGTGTCGCGCCTGTATGCGGTCGAGGAGGAGCTGCCGCAGGCCAAGCCGCTGATCCAGCGGATGGCAGCGACGCTGCTGGCCAACGCACGTGCCGGCGACAGTGCCCAGGCCCTGATGGATCTGGGCGCCTCGATCTGCACGCCGAAGAAACCGGCCTGTTCACTATGCCCGTTGAACGAGGATTGTGTGGCGCGCGCGCAGGGCACGCAGGAGACGTTTCCGCGCAAGGCGCCGAAGAAGAGCGGGACGCTGCGGCGCGGCGCTGCCTTCGTCGTCACGCGTGGCGATGAGCTGCTGGTCCGCTCGAGGCCCGAAAAGGGCCTGCTCGGCGGCATGACCGAGGTGCCGGGCTCGGACTGGCTGGCGGGCCAAGACGATGCGACCGCGAAACAGCAGGCGCCTGTTATGAAGCGATTGTCACGCTGGCAGCGCAAGCTGGGCGTCGTCAGCCACGTCTTCACGCATTTTCCGCTGGAGCTGGTGGTCTACACCGCGAAGGCCGACGCCCGCACGCGGGCACCAGCGGGTATGCGCTGGGTGCCGATCGCGACGCTGGCCGACGAGGCGCTGCCAAACGTCATGCGCAAGGTGATCGCGCACGCGCTGGACCTTTCATCGGGGCCAGCTTCCTGACAGCACGCTGGCAGCAGCGCTGCGCTATCAGCATGCGATACGGAGGTTGCTAATGGTCAAGACCGCGCTCGACAACTTCAAGAGGCCGCCCTGCGCCGAGCTGCTCGGCTGGCGCCTGCTCGACGCGCGTCCCGACGAGGGTTGGATCAAGCTCGGCTTCGAGGGCAGACCCGAATTCTGCAATCCGGCCGGTTTCATTCAGGGCGGCATGCTCTCGGCAATGCTCGATGACACGATGGGACCGGCGGTGCTGGTGATGAGCGAGGGCCGCCTCTACACCACCACCATCAGCATGACCGTGAATTTCCTCGCGCCCGCAAAGCCTGGTCCGATCATCGGCGAAGCCAGGGTGACGCAGCTCGGCAAGACCATCGCGTTCGTCGAGGCCAAGCTGATGACGGGGGATGGCACGGTGCTGGCGACGGCCAGCGCGAGCGAGCGATTGCTGGAGGCGGCGAGGGTGGTGAAGTGAGGGATCCCCTGCAGCTCCGCATCCGATGTTGGTGTTGGAGCGCCAAAGCATCCGCCCCGTCATGGCCGGGCTTGTCCCGGCCATCCACGCCTTGCCGAGCAGAATGAAGAACGTGGATGCCCGGGACAAGCCCGGGCATGACGAAGCCTAAAAATCCGCGCTATGCGCGAATAGAGCTCACACCTCCACCCGCGCGTTCTTGCTCACGATCGGCGGCTTGGCGTTCAGCGCCTCGACCTGGAAGCCCGCCACGCGCTTGTAGTTCGCGGCGATGCCTTCCAGCTCTTTCTGTGACAGCACGTCGGTGACGACCTTGTAGCCGTCAGGCGCGCGTTCTTCGACGAGCTGCATCACCTGCTCGGGGCCGTTCTTGCGGTTGAGCAGCACGAGATCGGTGGTCGCAGGCCGCCGCTCGGCCTCATAGGCGAGCAGAGCTGCGGTCGTCGGGCCATGCGCCAGGATCTCGCGGGTGATGGTGCGGGCATCGAGGATCGCCTGCGAGGCGCCGTTCGAGCCGATCGGGTACATCGGATGCGCGGCATCGCCCATCAGCGTCACCTTGCCGAAGGTCCATTGCGAGACCGGATCGCGGTCGACCAGCGGATACTCGTAGGCGTGCGGACAATTCCTGATCAGGCCGGGCACGTCGAGCCAGTCGAATGTCCAGCTCTCGAACCAGGGCAGGAACTCCTCCAGCCGCGCGGTGCGGTTATAGTCCTCGCGGCGCCATTGATAGGTCGGCGGCATGTGCCGCTCTGCGACCCAATTGATCAGGTGGTTGCCTGCGGCGTCCGGCTCCTTCGAGATCGGATAGCAGACGAATTTCAGGATCTCGTGGCCGGCCATGATCATGGTGCGGCCGGTGAGGAAGGCTTTCGAAGGGGTGACGCCGCGCCAGAGAATGCGGCCGTTCCAGATCGGTGGGCCTTCGTTCGGATAGAGCTTTTCGCGCGCGGCGGAATGGATGCCGTCGGCGGCGATCAGGATCGCGCCTTCATATGTGCCTGCGGCCTTGCCGGTCGCCTTGTCGATGAAGTCGGCACGCACGCCGCTGGCCGTCTCGGTCCAGCCGGTCAGATGATGGCTGGTCAAAATGTTCTCGCGGCCGAGCCGCTCGATTGCGGCATCGAGCAGGATCTGCTGCAGCGTGCCGCGATGGATCGAGAACTGCGGCCATTTGTAGCCGGCTTCCAGCCCGCGCGGCTCGCTCCAGATCGGCTTGCCGTGCTTGGAGAAATAGACGAGCTCGCGGGTCCGCATGCCGCTGGCATCCAGCCTGTCCAGCAGCCCGAGCTCGATCAGCTCGCGCACCGCATGCGGCAGCACGTTGATGCCGACGCCCAGCGGCTTCAGCTCCGCGACGCTCTCGAACACTTTTACCGGCACGCCGATTTGATGCAGGCTGAGCGCGAGCGTCAGCCCGCCGATGCCGCCGCCGGCGATGAGGACCGTCATGACAAACCCCTCCGATTGCAGGCGTCTTGGCACAGGCGGGCGGATGTGGGCAACTGCGAAGAGGATGTCGTGCTCTAGACCTCGGGGGCAACAGCCGTTAACGTCCGGCTTTCCCATGAGGTCCGACATGCTCAAGCTCTACTACGCCCCCGGCACCTGCGCGCTCGCCACCTACATGACCCTGGAGGAGGCCGGAGCCGACTACACGGCCGAACGGCTGAGCTTGAAGGACAATCAGCAGAACAGCCCGGAATATCTCGCCATCAACCCGAAGGGGCGCGTCCCGGCCCTGGTGACCGACCGCGGCGTCCTCACCGAGACGCCGGCGATGCTGGCCTATATCGCGCAAACCTTCCCGAAGGCGAAACTCGCGCCGCTCGACGATCCCTTCGACTTCGCCCAGGTGCAGTCTTTCAACTCCTATCTGTGCTCGACCGTGCACATCAATCACGCCCACAAGCTGCGCGGCGCGCGTTGGGCGACGCAGGAGAGCTCGTTCGCCGACATGAAGGCGATGGTGCCGCAGACCATGGGCGCCTGCTTCAAGCTGATCGAGCAGAGGATGTTCAAAGGGCCCTGGGTGATGGGCGATCAGTTCACGGTCTGCGATCCCTATCTCCACACGCTCTCGCACTGGCTCGAAGGCGACAGCGTCGACATCAACGCCACGCCGAAGATCGCCGACCATTTCAAGCGCATGTCGGACCGCCCCGCCGTGCGCAAGGTGATGGACGCGCAGAAGGCGTGAAGTCTCGTAGGGTGGGTTAGCCCTGCAGATGCGCGAAGCGCATCTGCTCGGCGTAACCCACCTCTTCACTATCGGCGGAAACAGAAGTGGTGGGTTACGCCCAGCGGACTGCGCTTTGCGCAGCCGCAGGTCTAACCCACCCTACGAAGCTTTCTTCTCCAACTCCCGCCCCGTCTCCAGCATCAAGCGTCGCAGCCAGATCGAGCCCGGGTCCATCTGCGCCCGGGTCGGATAGAACATGAACTGCTCGTCGATCCCGGGATCGAGCGGCGGCGCGACTGTGACGAGGCCGAGCTGCTTCGACAGCGCGGCGATCAGCCGCCGCGGCACGAAGGCGACGAGGTCGGTCCGGGCGGCGACGTGCAGGGCCTCGAGATAGCCCGAGACCACCAGCGATATGTGCCGCTCGATGCCTTTGCTGCGCAGCCAGGTGTCGATCAGGTCCTCGGGCTGGCCGCGGATGATCACGCCGAGATGGCGCGCGGCGAGGAACGCCTCGCGCCGCTTCAGCTTTGGCGCAAGCGGGTGGCCGCGCCGCACCGCCAGCGCATCGCTGTCGGTGTAGAGCAGCTGGCGATGAAAACCCTTGAAGGCGTTGCCGATCGAGATCACGAGGTCGATGGTGCGGGCGAATTCGGCGTGAAAGATCGCCGGTCCCCGCCACGGCACGACGTCGATGCGGACATTGGGCGCAAGGCGCGTGACCTTCTCCATCAAGGGCGGCATCAATAGCTCGACCGCGAGATCAGGCATCATCAGGCGGAACTGCCGCTCGCTGCGCGCGGCGTCGAATTCCTCGGGCACGAACAGCCCGCGCACCTGGTCCAGCGCCTGCGCCAGCGGCGCGCGCAGGGCTTGCGCCCGCGGCGTCAGCTCCATCCGTGCGCCGGTTCGCACCAGCAGCGGGTCGGCGAAGATATCGCGCAGCCGCTGCAGGGCGTGGCTGGTGGCCGGCTGTGACAGCCCGATGCGCATGGCGGCGCGGCTGACATTGGCCTCGCCCAGCAGCGCGTCGAGTGCGGTCAGGAGGTTGAGATCGAGCGAGTTCAAATTCATGAGGCGAATAGATATCATATTCGCTATCGATTTGAAGAATTCTCAGCACGGCGGCAAGGTTCTCCGTGTTGCCATGACAAGGAGATGCCGCCATGAGCGCTGCCGCCAACAAGAAACTGATGCAGGATATTTTCGCCGCCGTCGCCAGCCCCGACGCTGATGTCCGCGACCGGTCGCTGTTCAGCGCAAGCCTTGCCGACGACGCCAAATGGATCGTCACCGGACAGTATTCCTGGTCGCGCACCTTCACTGGCAGGGACGCGATCCTCAGGGATCTGCACGGCTATGTGCGCTCCCGCCTGCGCGAGCGCACGCGCACGGTCGCCGAGCGCTTCATTGCCGATGGCGACATCGTCGTGGTCGAGGCCAAGGGCGACAACGTCACGCCGGAGGGCGTGCGCTACGACAACGACTATTGCCTGGTGTTTCGGTTCGAGGACGGCAAGATCAAGGAGATCCGCGAGTACTGCGACTCCGTGCTGACCGAGAAGGTGCTGGGCCGGTTCCCGCAAGCAGCAATCGGGGCCGCTGGCTGATCCGGCTGCGGCGGGCGGTTGCTTGGCAGGCGCCCGCTCCTCGGCGCCTCCGCCCGAGCAGGAAGGACACAATTAACAAGTGTGCCTCATTGTGTCGCCGCGCAGCGAGAAACGCCGTTAGGACGTTCGGCTGCTCGAATCCGGGGGGTGGCATCATGCGGGGCATTCGTTTGAGAATCCGGGGACGTCTTTACGCCGGGTTCACGGCTCTTGCCGCCGTGGGCCTGATCATGACCGTGGTTGCCGTCTGGAACCTCCGGACGGTCCAGGACCAGGTCGCGAAAATGTCCGCCTTCTCGGACAATGCAGCGCGCGTTCGGGAGATATCGGTCCATCTCCAGGCGCTGCAACGGGCCAATCTGCGCTACATCTATGACGCCAACGAACCCGCCTTCAAGGAGGCCGCGGAGCGGGAGGCGGCGGCGGTCGAGTTGCTGAAAGCGGCCTCGGCGGCGTCCTTCACCGAGGAGGGGCGCAAGATCTACGACGGCCTCATCGGCGATATCGACAAGCTGCAGGCGCTGCGCCAGCGCATGGGCGCAGCGGTCAAGGAGACGACGAAAGGCAAGGCCGCCCTGCTACCCGGTGGCGAGGAACTGAACACCTATGCCGGCAAGCTGGTCATTGCGGCGCATGGCACCCACGATCCCGAGATCACCGCGCCCGTCGCCGACCTCGAGTCCAAGATCCTGCAGGCGCGTCTGGCGAGCTGGCGCTTCCTCGCCATGCGCGATTCCAAGGCGTCCTCGACCTTCAGAGCCAATACCGAGAGGGCGCAGCAACGGATCACGGCGCTCCAGGACGCCACCCTGCCGGAGCAGGTCAAGTCTGCGCTCGCGCCCGTCAAGGCCTCGCTTTCGTCCTACCAGGCGGCGTTCGAGGCGACGTCCGCCGCAATCCTCGTGGCGGAGGAGACCTACCGCAACAACATTGCGCCCTTGATCGCCGGAAGCATCGACAAGCTCAAGGTCGCGGATGCCGAGCTCACGGCCGACTCCCAGAAGACGCGAGCGATCGCCGCAGGCGTCATCGCCAGCACGACGTGGATTCAGGCGGCCGCAGGTGGCCTTGCGGTCGTATTCAGCGTGATCGTCGCCTTCCTGATCGCCCGCAGCATCGTCGGTCCGCTGACCTCGATGACGCGCGCGATGGGCCGGCTCGCCGGCGGCGACCTCGCGGTCGATATCCCCTCGCGCGGCAAGACCGACGAGATCGGCGACATGGCCAAGGCGATCCAGGTGTTCAAGGACAGCATGATCGACACCGAGCGCCTGCGCCACGAGCAGGCCGAGAGCGAGGCGCGGCAGGCCCAGGATCGCAAGAAGGACATGGTCCGCCTCGCCGACCAGTTCGAGCAGGCGATCGGCGAGATCGTCGACACCGTGTCGTCGGCCTCCAGCGAGCTCGAGGCCTCGGCCGGCACGCTGACGACGACGGCGACGCGCGCCCAGGACCTGTCGACGGAAGTCGCCTCCGCATCGCAGGAAGCCTCGGCCAACGTCCAGGCCGTCGCCTCGGCGACCGAGGAGCTCTCGTCCTCGGTGAGCGAGATCGCCCGTCAGGTCCAGGACTCCGCCCGCATCGCCGGCGAGGCGGTGGAGCAGGCAAGCAAGACCAACGCCCGCGTCAGCGAGCTCTCCAAGGCGGCTGCCCGCATCGGCGACGTGGTCGAGCTGATCAGCACCATCGCCGGCCAGACCAATCTGCTGGCGCTCAACGCCACCATCGAGGCCGCGCGCGCGGGCGAGGCCGGCCGCGGCTTTGCCGTGGTCGCCTCCGAGGTCAAGGCGCTGGCCGAGCAGACCGCAAAGGCGACCGGCGAGATCGCCCAGCAGGTCTCCGGCATCCAGACCGCGACCGAAGAGTCGGTCGGCTCCATCAGGGAGATCAGCGGCACCATCGAGCGGCTGTCGGAAATCTCCTCGGCGGTCGCCGCTGCCGTGGAAGAGCAGGGCGCAGCGACGCAGGAGATCTCCCGCAACATCCAGCAGGCCGCGCACGGCACCCAGCGCGTCTCGACCAATATCCGCGACGTCGAGCGCGGCGCGGCCGACACCGGCTCGGCCTCGTCGCAGGTCCTGTCGGCGGCGCGCTCGTTGTCGACAGACAGCAACCGATTGAAGACCGAGGTCGCAAAGTTCATCGCGTCGGTCAAGGCTGCCTAAGGTGCCTGAGCGTGGCCGGGGAGAGCGACAGCGGGTTTGCCGGGCGGTGTCTGCGTGGTGCGCAGATCAGCCGGCATAGACGAAGCCGATGCCGGCCGCGACGATCATCGCGGCGCCGACCGCTTCCAGGCGAAGCCCGAGCTTGGCCGCGAGATGCATGTCGGAGACGCGCGCCTTGCGCTCCGAGCCCCGTGCGTAGCCGTGCACGATGACATCGTGATTGAAATTGTCGTGCGCCTCGTTGCTGCTCGCGAGCCCGACGCAGATCACGAGCACGCCGAACAAAGCGAGGCCGAAAAAGCCGAGCAGGGCGATCAGGAACATCGGAAACATGCCGACCAGGAAGATCGGCAGCAGCGGCACCAGCAGCAAGGTCTCGGACTGTCGTCGCATGGGAGCCGGACCGTCATGACGGTTTGATGGCTCAAAGGTAATCCTGATGGCGACAGCGTCCAATCAACACTATGTCATTCCGGGGCGCGCCGCTTGGCGCGAGCCCGGAATCCATTGGGCCGCAGTGCCGTAGGGTGGGCAAAGGCGCGAAGCGCCGTGCCCACGTCTTCGCATCAATCGGGCAGGACGTGGGCACGCTTCGCTTTGCCCACCCTACGCGCGCGGAGGATACTACTCCGCCACCATGCCGGCGCGGATCTCGGCGCGCAGCTCGTCGATCAGCTTGAGACCCTTCTTGGTCTCGACATGCCAGAAGGTCCAGCCGTTGCAGGCCTGCGCGCCTTGCGCCACCGCGCCGATGCGGTGGATCGAGCCGACCTTGTCGCCGAGCATGATGGCGCCGTCGGCACGCACCAGCGCACCCAGCTTCTTCTTGGCGTCGAACAGTTTTGTGCCGGGCATGATCATGCCGCGCTCGATCAATTCGGAGAACGCCACGCGCGGCGCCTCGCGCGCGGTCATGAACGGGGCAAGGCTCTCTTCCGGCAGCGGCTCGACCGCGGCGATGCGCGCCTCTGCGGCCTTGGCATAGGTCTTGTCGCGCTCGAAGCCGATATAGGAACGGCCGAGGCGTTTGGCGACCGCGCCGGTGGTGCCGGTGCCGTTGAAGGGATCGACCACGAGGTCGCCGGGCTTGGACGAGGACAGCAGCACGCGCGCGAGCAGGCCTTCCGGCTTTTGCGTCGGATGCACTTTCTTGCCGTCGGCGCCCTTGAGGCGTTCCTCGCCGGTGCAGAGCGGGATCAGCCAGTCGGAGCGTGCCTGCACGTCCTCATTGGCCGCCTTCAGCGCCTCGTAATTGAAGGTGTAGCCCTTGGCCTTTTCGTCACGCGCGGCCCAGATCATGGTCTCGTGCGCGTTGGTGAAGCGGCGGCCGCGGAAATTCGGCATCGGATTGGTCTTGCGCCAGACGATGTCGTTCAGGAGCCAGAAGCCGAGGTCCTGCATGATCGCGCCGACGCGGAAGATGTTGTGATAGGAGCCGATCACCCAGATCGTCGCCGACGGCTTCATCGCGCGGCGCGCGGCGAGCAGCCAGGCGCGGGTGAAATCGTCATAGGCGGAGAATGAATCGAACTTGTCCCAGTCGTCGTTGACGGCATCGACATGGGATTCGTCGGGGCGTTTGAGATCGCCCTTGAGCTGCAGATTGTAGGGCGGATCGGCGAACACGAGATCGACCGAGCCGGCCTGAAGCTTCGACATCTCGGCGACGCAATCGCCGACAATGATGCTGTGCGAAGCGGACTCAAAATTTGTGCGGGGCGCCTTTGCAGACGCCCCGCGACGCGACACTACCATGACTCAAGAACTCTGACTCAGGCGACGCTGTCGGCGACGCGGGACCAAACAACCGACTGGCCGTTACAATGGAGCGGCAAAGTAAAAATCGACTTAACCCGCCGCTTTCGTGAGCAGGCCCCGCATCGCCTGTTGCATGCGAGAAGCCGCGCGCAATTGCCGTGTTTTATAGTGTGTTTCGCGTTTCTTCGCGTTGCGGGGGTGGCTGGATCTGCAAAAGACTCTCAAATTCCTCTCGGAAAAAAATGCTCGGCCCTCGGAAAAAATTGCTGGCGTCGCAGGCTGTCGCACTAGGCAATAATTGCCGAGCGGGATATTGATTAACGCAATGGAAATTTTAGGTATGTGGCGCGTTAAGGTTTTCGCATTTCCGCGTGCCCGCGCCGTATGATCGCCGACCTAAGGGAAGCCCGCCATGCGTTACGATGATTTCCGCCGCAGCGACGATATCGAGGATCGTCGCGACGACGGTGGTGGAGGATTCGGCGGCGGAGGCGGCGGGTTCGGTCTGCCGATGGGCGGTGGCGGGCTCGGCATCGGCACCATCATCGTGCTTGGTCTGGTCGGCTACGCCTTCGGCATCGACCCGCGCATCCTGATCGGCGGCGCCGAGATCCTCACCGGTGGCGGCCAGGCGCCGAGCTACCAGAGCGACCGTCCGTCCAGTCAGGCCAAGCGCGGCGCGCCGACCGACGAGATGGGCAGCATGATCTCGGGCATCCTCGGCGAGATCGACGATCGCTGGAGCGAGATCTTCCAGGCGAGCGGCCAGTCCTACACCGGTCCGAAGGTCGTGCTGTTCCGCAACGCCACCAATGGCGGCCGCTGCGGCCGGGCCGAGTCGGCGATGGGGCCGTTCTACTGCCCGCCGGATCGCACCATCTTCCTCGACACCTCGTTCTTCCGCGAGGTCGAGACGCGCTTCCGCGGCTGCTCCGGCAAGTCGGCGTGCAACTTCACCACCGCCTACATCATCGCGCATGAGGCCGGACATCACATCCAGAACCTGCTCGGCATCATCCCCAAGGTGACGCGGCTGCAGCAGCAGGCCAGCAGCAAGGCCGAGTCGAACGCGCTGCAGGTGAAGGTCGAGCTCCAGGCCGATTGTCTGTCCGGCATCTGGGTCAATCGCGAAGCGAAGAAGCGTCCGAACTTCCTCGAGGCCGGCGACATCGACGCCGCGCTGACCACGGCGAGCGCGATCGGCGACGATACGCTGCAGCGCCAGGCGACGGGGCGTGTGGTGCCTGACTCCTTCACCCACGGCTCGGCCGCGCAGCGCAAGCAATGGTTCATGACCGGCTATCAGCAGGGCACGCTGCAGGCATGCAACACGTTCGGCGGCGGCGGGCCGTAGCACGGCTATTAGTGGCGTCATCCTGAGGTGCTCGCCTCTTCGGCGAGCCTCGAAGGAGGGCGGAGCCCGTAAGCCATCCTTCGAGGCTTCACCTTGCGATGCGCTGCATCGCAAGGTTCGCTCCTCGAGGGCGAACGCAAGTGCGTTCGTCCCGGGATGACGGCAGTGCTTGAGGAAGCAGGAGCAAAATTGTGGCCTCCATCGACGAATCCAAGCAGTTCATCCCGCTCAACATCGCGGTGCTCACCGTCTCCGACACGCGCGCGCTGGCCGATGACAAATCCGGACAGACGCTCGTCGACCGGCTTACAGCAGCCGGCCATCATCTCGCCGCGCGCGAGATCGTCACCGACGATGTCGAGGCCATCCGCGCCGTCATCCGCCGCTGGATCGCAGATAGCAGCGTCGATGTCGTCATCACCACCGGCGGCACCGGCTTCACCGGGCGCGACGTCACGCCGGAGGCGATCGAGCCGCTGTTCGAAAAGCGCATGGATGGTTTCTCGATCGCCTTCCACATGCTGAGCCATGCCAAGATCGGCACCTCGACAATCCAGAGCCGCGCCACCGCAGGCGTTGCGGGTGCGACCTACATCTTCTGCTTACCCGGATCGCCCGGCGCCTGCCGCGATGGCTGGGACGGCATCCTCGCAAGCCAGCTCGACTACCGCACACGCCCCTGCAATTTCGTCGAAATCATGCCGCGGCTGGACGAGCACCTGCGCCGGCCGAAAGCGCAGGGCGCGACGGTGTAGCTGCGCCGGCGCGCAAGCCCGTTCGCAAGCCAAGCCAAAGGCATCGTAGGGTGGGCAAAGCGATAGCGTGCCCACGATCTCTTTCCGTAATGCTGGGTCCGTGGGCACGGCGCAAGTGCGCGTTTGCCCGCCCTACGAGACCAGACTCGCCGGAGATTTTTTCCAGGTTCGTAGGGTGGGTTAGCTCAGCGGCTGCGCAAAGCGCAGGCGTTGAGCGTAACCCACCATCTTCGATCGGCATCTTCGGAAGCGTGGCGGGTTACGGCTTCGCCTAACCCACCCCACGAGACCTCGGTTGTGGCGATATCGCTACAGATCCATCTCCCAGGTCTCGCCCACAAGATCATGCCCAAAACTGTGATGCGGCTTGGTTGCGACCAGCTCGAAGCCGGCGCTCTTGTAGATGCCGCGGGCGGCGACCAGGATGCTCTGCGTCCACAGCGTCATCCTTTTGTAGCCTCGCTCGCGCGCGCCCTGGATGCATTGCTCGACCAGCGCGCGGCCGACACCGAGGCCGCGCGCTTTCTTCTCCACTTGCAACAGGCGCAGCTTGGCGAGCTCGTCGGTGGCCTTGACCAGGAAGACCGAGCCGACCGGCTCGCCATCCAATTCGGCGATCCAGCAATGCTCGCGTGCGGCGTCGTAAGACTTGATGAACTGTGCGCAGATCTCGGCGACCAGCGCCTCGTAGCTGATGTCCCAGCCGTAGTCCGCGGCATAGGCGGCGCCTTGCTTGGAGATGACCCAGCCCATGTCACCGACGCGGTGGCTGCGCAGCACGACGGATGCGGGCTGGCTCTGGCGTTGCTCGAGGACGGCCTGGACGGTCGCCATCGCCTGGGTAAGCCGCGCTGCATCGCCGGCCGAGAGCCGGGCCAGCATGGCGGCAACCTCGTTTTGCGAGCCCAGGTTCAGCTTGGCGAAGGCCTGGCGGCCCTTGGTGGTGAGGCTGAGCTGGTACTGCCTGCGATCCGCGGGCAGGGGCGTGCGCGTGATCAGCCCCTGTTCGTCGAAGCTCTGGACGATGCGGCTGAGATAGCCGGGGTCGAGGCCGAGCTCGTTGCCAATCTCCTTCGCCGAAGCGTCGTCGCGATGCGCGAGCTCATAGAGCACGCGGGCCTCGCTCAGCGAGAACGGGCTCTTGCCGAGGTGCTGGTCGAGCACCCCGAGCTTGCGGGTATAGAAGCGGTTGAAAGCGCGCACCGCTGCGATCTGGTCGTCGACACCGTTGATAGCCATGGAACTGATTGGCATGGGACACCTCAATAATTGCCATTGTCAAATAATTATTTGACTTTGGCAAGTATGTGATGGCCTCACCCGACCATGACGATCCGGCTGCGCAGCAACGTCCGGGAGGAACGGCCGAGCCGCCGCAGCAGCCGGGCCTCGGAACGGCGGGCCTGGGGTGGATAGCCGCCGATCCGGTCGTAATGGTCGCGCGCGATCAAAAGCCCCTGATCGCCGAGCGGGCCGACCAGCTTGCGCGCCACAAACCACAGCAGGTCGCGAAAACCGGTATTTGCGTAGGGCGAACGCGCGTAGCGAAACACGGCCGCGCGGTCCCGGCCACTGGCCGCGACGGCCTGGATGAATTGGGTTGTTTCCTCGATCCAGCCGGTGTCCAGCACCGCGCCGGCTGGGAGGAACATCAGCCACGGCGAACGGGCCTGGAGCGCGCCGGCGGCCAGCGCTGCGCCCTGCGAAGTTCCCTCGTAGCCGATGAAACGGCAGCCGGCGACGTCGGCAACGCGCTCGATGACGCCGTTGCGGGCGCCGTCGACCAGCAAAACTTCCTTGATGATGCCCGCTGCGGCGCCGGGGACCAGCGCGGCCAGAGTTGCGACCGCCGTCTGCTCGACGCCTTCAGTTGCTATGATGACGCTCAGCATGATTGAGGCTTCGATATCAGCACTTCGGGAGAAGCGTAACTCGTTATGATACTGTCATAAACACGCAGCGATGCCGAGTGCAACTTTCGGCGGCGTTTGGTCGTGCGATGGTAAACACCGCCGGTCCACCGCAGCCGAATGTGTCGCGCGCAGGGTGGTCATATTGCCGAATATTTCGGCGAGTGACGGGTTCGTGACCTTCAGCGCGGGTTTTCTCGGTCGATGTCGTCGCGCGAGCCATCGTGCATCGGTAGTCTGACACGAACCTTGCTGATGAGAAAAAAGTTCAAGTGGGAAAAAAGTTCAAGTGCCGCCGCGCAGAGCGAGATGTCCAATGACCGTCGATCAACTTCCCGTTGGTGCGCTGTCAACATCGCCGAAGCCGGACCCCGCGCCGACCTTGCGGATCCGCGCCGTGATGCTCGGCGAACGCATCAACGCCTCGAACCTCGAACTCGGCACCCTCGTGTCCTCGACGCCGGCGGCGTTTCGCGTCCATGGCGGCCTCGCCGTGATCTTCCGCTACGGCGTCGTGGTGCTGATCGGCCTCCTCCCTTCGGAGGAGAAGGTGCTGCTCGACAGCCTGAAGTCCCGCGTGACCGGCGAGCTCAGCCCGATCGAGGAGGAGATCGCCCAGGCGCAGCTGTGCAAGGACGAAAGCGCCGAGGCGATCCAGCCGGGCGGGCCGATCTGCCTCTCCAAGTTCTCCGACGAGCGACTGCTGCTGATCGCGGACGCGCTCGCCAAGAGCACGTCACTGGCGCGGGACGAACGTCGTGTCGCTGCGGTCTTCGATGTCATCGAGCCCTTTGCGCGGGAGCTTGCCGAGAAGGGCCGGACGTCGCGGCGACGCAAGGGCATCCTGCAATTGATCGGCAATGCGCTGCTGGTGCAGCAGCGCGTCGCCGGCCGCGTCGCGGTCGCCGAGAAGCCCGATGCGCTCTGGGAAAAACCCCAGCTCGACCGGCTCTATGCGCGTCTCGAAGATGAGTACGAGCTGAAGGAGCGCCTCGACACGCTGGAGCGCAAGCTCACGGTTATTTCCGAGACCGCCGACGCGCTGACCGACATCATCGACACGCAACGCTCACTGCGGCTCGAAATCGCGGTGGTGGTGCTGATCGTGATCGAAGTCGTGATCGGGTGTGTCCAGATTTTTGCGGGGGCTCACTGAGCGTTGAGCCTGCGCGTTGTCGTGCCGGATGTCTCGGCGAGCGAAGTCTCGTAGGGTGGGCAAAGGCGCACTTGCGCC
>NZ_JACOFQ010000014.1:0-190968 GCF_019455395.1 Bradyrhizobium sp. BR 10261 | reverse complement strand
GCATCAGGACGCTGTTCTTGTTGTCGGTCCGCGCCGTGTTGATGGCGTCGCGGACGTCGCCGGCGGTGCTCACGCTCTTGCCGCCGACTTCGAGGATCACGTCGCCTTCCTTGAAGCCGCGTTCGGCCGCGGCGCTCTTCGGATCGACTTCGGTGACCACGACGCCGTCCTTGCCGGCGCCGGCCACGGAGTTGGCGGGCGCAACGGTCATGCCGAGCTTCGGCACGTCAGTGCCCTTGCTGGCGCCCTTGCCGCTGTCGTTATCGATGTCGGCCTTGGCCTCGACCGTGTTCGGCAGCTGGCCGAGGGTCAGGGTCACAACCTTGTCCTGGCCCTTGTGCAGCACGTTGAGCTTCACGGACGCGCCGGGCGCCATGCCGCCGATGGTGCGGGCGAGCTCGCGCGCATCCTTGACGGCTTCGCCGTTGACCGATGTGATCACGTCGCCGGATTCGATGCCCGCTTTCGCGGCCGGACCATCCTTCTGCGGCTCCGCCACCAGCGCGCCTTCGGCCTTCTTCATGCCGAGGCTGTCGGCGATATCAGAGGTAACGGGCTGGATCTGCACGCCGATCCAGCCGCGGCTGACCGAGCCCTTGTCCTTCAGCTGGGCGACGACGCTCTTCACCGTCGCGGCGGGGATCGAGAACGCGATGCCGACGCTGCCGCCGGAGGGCGAGTAGATCGCGGTGTTGACACCCATCACCTCACCGTTGGTGTCGAACGCCGGACCGCCGGAATTGCCCTTGTTCACGGGCGCGTCGATCTGAATGAAATCGTCATAGGGGCCGTTGCCGATGTCGCGGCCGCTGGCCGAGACGATGCCCGCGGTGACGGTGCCGCCGAGGCCGAAGGGGTTGCCGACCGCGAGCACCCAGTCGCCGATCCGCGGCTTGCTGTCCGCGAGCTTGGCGAACGGGAAGTTCGAGCCGCCCTCGACCTTGATCAGAGCCAGATCGGTACGCTGGTCGGTGCCGATCACCTTGGCGCTGTAGGTCTTGCCGTCGTCGGTGGTGACCTCGACCTTGTCGGCGCCGTCGACCACGTGGTTGTTGGTCACGGCATAACCGTCAGCCGAGATGAAGAAGCCGGAGCCCTGGCCCTGCACGACGCGGCCACGACCACCGCCCTTCAGACCGGGGATGCCATCCGGACCTCCGAAGCGGCGGAAGAAGCGCTCCATCGGCGAACCCGGCTGGAACGGCGAGGCGGAATCATCGCCGTCGTCGTTGCTCGCAGTTTTCTCCTTGATGTTGACCTTGACCGAGATCACCGAGGGCTTCACGCGCTCGACGATGTCGGCGAAACCGATCGGACGCTCGACCTTCTTGACCTCGTTGTTGACCTGCGCGTGCGCCGGGCTCGAGAACAGGTCCGCGGGCGACGTCGACGGGCTGAAGCCGTGGACGGCGATGCCGAGTCCGGCGACCACCGAGGCCATCAGCGCGATCCTGCGGGCTGATAACACCGAGCGGCGGGGTTGCCGGTATGACGGAAGGTTGGTGAGATCGGAACGGTCGGTCATGCAGAGGTCTCCAGCGCCTTGAAATCCATGCGGTGCCTGATAGCGGCACCTTTGCGGACCTGAACATGGGGACTTGCGCCTTACCGCGCGCTGGCTGGCGGGTTAAACTTTTGTAATAAAGACCATGCCGGCATGCGGCAGTTTAGCGCAGGCCGAAAATCGTGATCTGACAGGAACTTAACGCGGTTCCGGCGACCGGCGCCAAGCGCCTTCAGCTGGCCCGGACGCTGGCGATGAATTCGTCGACGACAAAGGTCAGCAGAGCATGAAACGCGCTGCGCCCGCGACCTTACGTATCACTGTGGGCTCAAGAGGACTTTGCGTCCTCGGACATCAACGCGGCGAGCTTCGCCTCCTCGTCCGGTGTCAGCGGCGGCGTCGGTACATTTGCACCTTCCCGCGCACGACGGCGGTTCTGCCGCCACAGTGCAAAGCCGCCCCCGGCGAGCAGCAGCGGCGCGAGCAACCAGAGCAGCATGGTCTGCCGTTCGAAACGCGGCCTCAGCAGCACGAACTCGCCGTAGCGCGCGACCAGGAAATCGAGGACCTGCGAATTGCTGTCGCCGGCCGCGATCCGCTCCCGCACGAGCAGTCGCAGGTCGCGCGCGAGCGGCGCATCTGAATCGTCGATCGACTGGTTCTGGCAGACCATGCAGCGCAGCTCGCGCGACAATTCGCGCGCACGCGCCTCCTTGATGGGATCCGCCATGATCTCGTCGGGCTGCACGGCGTGCACCGCAGGCGCGGCCAGCAGCATCAGCGCTACGATCGCGGACATCATCCGGCGCATCGATCACTCCGCCGGTTGCAGGCGCTGCTTGGCCCGCGCCGGCTTCGGCGCGCCGACGCGCAAGCGCCGGTCGGACAGCGACAGCATGCCGCCGAACGCCATCAGCACCGGGCCCCACCAGATCAGCAGCACGAACGGCTTGTGATAGATGCGGACCGCGATGGCGCCCTCAGTGGTGACGTCACCGAGCGAGATGTAGAGCTGGCTCGCGCCGCGGGTCAAAAGCGCGGCCTCGGTGGTCGAGGAGCCGCGCGTCGTGAAGCTGCGCTTCGAGGGCGTCATGAGGCTGAGCGCTTCGCCGCCGCTGCTAACGTTGAACTGGGCGACCATCTCGCGATAGTTCGGCCCCTGGCGCTCGAGCAGGCCGTCGAGCTTCAACTCATAACCGGCGACCTCTGCGACGTCGTTCGGCTTCATCGTCGCGATATATTCGCTGTTCCAGGTGGTCTCGCAGACGATCCCGATCAACGCGACGCCAAGGCCGGCATGGGCAAACGCCGTGCCCCAGGCCGAGCGCGGCAGGCCGCGGGCACGTTGCAATGTCGTCGCGAACGGGAGGCGAAACAGGCCGGTTCGCTCAGCCATATCGGTGACGGCGCCGGCGATGACAAAGACCCCAAGCCCGATCGCGAGCGGCGCCAGCGCGCTGCCGCCGCGCGTCCAGGCCCAGACAATCGCGACCACGACAAGGCCGGCGACCCCGGCCGCCAGCAGACGCTGGGTGACGCCGAGCAGGTCGCCGCGCTTCCAGGCCAGCATCGGTCCGAACGGGACCGCAAGCAGCAGCAGCGCGAACAGCGGCACGAAGGTCAGATTGTAGAACGGGGCGCCCACCGACATCTTGAAGTCCGCGAGCACTTCCATCGCCAATGGATAGAGCGTTCCGAACAGCACGACCGCGCAGGCCACCGTCAGCAGCAGATTGTTCAGCACCAGCGCGCCCTCGCGCGAGATCGGCGCAAACAGGCCGCCCTGCTTCAGCGAGGTGGCGCGGCCCGCGAACAGCGACAGGCTGCCGCCGATGAACAGGCAGAGGATCAGCAGGATGAAGACCCCGCGGGTCGGATCATTGGCGAAGGCATGCACGGAGGTGATGACGCCCGACCGCACCAGGAAGGTACCGAGCAACGACAGCGAGAAGGTCAGGATTGATAGAAGAATGGTCCAGACCTTCAGCGCGTTGCGCTTTTCCATCACCAGCGCCGAATGCAAGAGCGCAGTGCCTGCGAGCCACGGCATCAGCGAGGCGTTCTCGACCGGGTCCCAGAACCACCAGCCGCCCCAGCCGAGCTCGTAATAGGCCCAGTAGGAGCCCATCGCGATGCCGAGCGTCAGGAAGATCCAGGCCACCAGCGTCCACGGCCGCACCCAACGCGCCCAGGCCGCGTCGATCCGCCCCTCGAGCAGCGCTGCGATCGCGAAGGAGAACGAGATCGAGAAACCGACATAGCCGAGATAGAGCATCGGCGGATGCACGGCGAGGCCGATGTCCTGAAGCACCGGATTGAGGTCGCGCCCCTCGATCGGCGGATTGGCGATGCGCAGGAACGGGTTCGAGGTGATCAGGATGAAGAGATAGAAGGCGCTGGCGATCCAGGCCTGGACGGCGAGCACATGCGCACGCAGCGACAGCGGCAGATTGTTGCCGAAGGCCGCGACCAGTCCGCCGAACAGCGCGAGGATCGACACCCAGAGCAGCATCGAGCCTTCATGGTTTCCCCACACGCCGGTGATCTTGTAGATCAGCGGCTTCATTGAGTGGGAATTCTCGTAGACATTGGCGACCGAGAAATCCGAGTTCACGTGCAACGTCACCAGCGCGACGAACGCGGCAGCGACGAACAGCAGCTGCGCCAGCGCGGTGGAGCGCGCGACGTTCATCAGCGCGGGATCGCGCAGGCGCGCGCCGATGACAGGCACGAAGGACTGGATCAGCGCCAGCGCGAGCGCCAGCACCAGCGCGTAATGTCCGGCTTCCGCGATCACCGCACCGCTCCCTGCGAATTGCCCTGCGCCGTCGTCGCCGCGGGCTTTCCAGCGTAATCATCCTTCCAATGGCCCTGCTTCTTCAGGGCATCGGCGACGTCCTTGGGCATGTAAGTCTCGTCGTGCTTGGCGAGCACGGTGTCGGCCTTGAACACGCCAAAGGCATCGAGCGCGCCCTCGGCGACGACGCCCTGCCCTTCGCGGAACAGATCTGGCAGGATGCCCTTGTAGGCGACGGGCAGCTTGGCGCCGCCGTCGGCGACCTCAAACGTCACGGCGAGATTGTCGCCGCGCTGGAGCGAACCGGGCTGCACCAGTCCGCCGAGGCGAAAGCGCTTGCCGGGGGCGACATGCTTCTCGGCCACCATGGTCGGGGTCGAGAAGAACACGATGGAGTCGCGCAAGGCGTTGAGCACCAGCGCGGCCGCGAGCGCGAGCACGGCGAGCGAGCCGCCGATGATGGTCATACGTCGCTGCTTGCGCGTCATGGCGTATCCGTTCTCCGCTCGTCTTTCGCGGCGACAATCATCCGTCGAGCCCGAGATTCTTGAGGCCTTCATTGAGCTGGCGCAGCCGCTCGGCATCCCTGGCGACCGCCTGGCGGGCATCGGTCGTCGCACCAAGCGCCTTGTCGCGGTCACCCATCACAAGATAAGCACGAACCAGGCGCAGCCAGCCCTCGACGTCGTCGCCGTTCTGCTTGAGACGCGTGGCGAGACGTTCGACCATGCCGCGGATCATGGCGTTGCGATCACCGTCGTTCATCTCCTTGGAGGCCGCGATGGTCTCGTCGGACAGCGCCGGCATCGTCACGCCACCACCGGCAAGGCGCGCGAGCGAGCTCTGCACCAGCGGCCGCCACGGCGCATCCGCCGGCGCCTTCGCCAGCAGCGCGCGCCAGATATTGGCCGCGTCCTCCTTGCGGCCGTCCTGCTCGGCGGCGAGCCCCAGGAAATAGTTCGCCTTGGGATCGTCAGCGCTCAGCGCATGCGCGCGCTCGAATTCTGCCTTGGCCTCCGCCGTCACCACGCCGCCCGCAGCGGCCGTGATCGCCTCACCGAGATCGGCGCGGCGCTCCGGGCTTTCGCCATTGTAGGTGATGGAATTGCGATAGGCGCGCACCGCCTCTTCGAAACGGCCGAGCCGCTCCAGCACCGGCGCAAGCACGTTCCAGCCGCGGCCGTCGGTCGGATTCTTCTCCAGGTGCTGCTGAACCTGCGCGACCAGGTTCTCGAGCGACTGTGCCATGCCTGGCCCCGCGCCGCGCTGTCGCTGCGCCAGCGGGAAATCACGAAGCGCAGGCGAGCCGAGCGGGACGTAGATCGCGACCGCCACCAAGGGCAGGCCGACAAGCGCGAGAACGGATGCCGCACGGCGCCATTTCAGGCTGGAATCCGGCGCGGGCAAGGGCTCGCTGCCAGCAGCGGCGAGCAGCCTGCGGCTGATCTCGATTCGCGCCGCCTCGGCTTCCGGCGCCGCGATCAGTCCAGCGGCAAGGTCGCGCTCGATCTCAGCCAGCTGGTCCTTGTAGACCGCGACCTCGCTGCCTTGATTGTCAGGACGCCCGCCACGGCCGAGCGGCCAGAGCACGGCGAATATCGCCGCGACCGTCATCAGCGCGAACACGAACCATAGCGTCATCAGGCAAGCTTCCGGCAGCGCGCGAACCGCGCCCGTACGTGGCTTTACACCACGGCCGGATGATGCGGCAATTGACAATTGTCAATTCAGCGCGAGCCCACACCGTCCCGAAACAGTGAAGATCCAACGGCTTAGCCGATATCGAAGTCCGCGCTCCGAGCGGCGTCCTCGCCATGCCCGTTGAAGGCCCTCAGGAAGTATGTTCCCGGCTCGATGGCCTCAGGCAGTCTGATCCGCAAGGCTCCGACCGGAACAGGCGATGCCACCCGGGTGACCGTCTCAGCCAGCTGCCGACCGCTCGCCTTATCGACCAGCACCATCTTCGCGCCGACCATCAGCCTCCGATATTTGGCAACAATGACGCGGTTCTCAATTTCGATCGAGCTGATAATGGGTTTCATGCGCCGACAAATAGAATTCCAAGAACTTGCACGGCGAGCGTAGGGCTCATAAGCCACACCGTCAACCACAAATTGTGATTGCGAAGAGATGCGCTTGAATCAGCTTGCGCGCGTCGATTTGCGTTCGCCGGTCGCGGCGTTCTCCGCGGCGCGGCTCATCAGGGAGGCGTAATCGTCGCCGAACAGCACCTGGCAGAAGCGGATTGCGGCCTGCACCTGCTGCTGCCGGTAGGCGCGGACCTTGTGATCTGCGCCGCGCAGCGACTGCACCGCCTGCTCGGTCGAGCGTTCGACATATTGCTGGAGGTCGGAATAGGTGCGCAGCGTCACCTCGTTGATGGCGAGTTCGCTGGCATAGTTGCGGCAGGTCGCGACGAAGTCGATCAGCGCCACGGTTTCCTCGACGTCGGTGGTGTCGATCCGTGCCCCGGGTGGAATGTCCTTTTCGGGGCGCTGGCGCAGGATACGGCGAACCCGGCCGGGAACGCTGTCGATTTCCGATTGCAGGGCATTGGAGATGTCGGCCCGGATTGCGGTCAGCTGCTTGCCCCAGGCCGAATCGTTGCGCAGGTCGAGTTCGGTGCGCAGGCCGCGCACGCCATCATGCAGCGCTTTCAGATTGTCGGCGACGGTCTCGAAATGGCCGCGCTTGATGTCCATGCGCAGATTGGCGGCAACGCGAGACAGATCGTGCAGCGCCATCGTGACGGCGACGCCATACGGGGTCGCCGCGACGCGAATCTCGTCGTCGGACGCGGCGATCTTGATGGCGAGACGAATGATCTGCCAGGGCGCGGTCATGCGCTGAACCACCACGGACAACGCAAAGGGCAGCATTTGCGGCGTCTGCAGCACGGGAATGTTGAGCGCCGCGGTCACCGAGGCGATCTGGGGATCGCCGAACTGGCGCAGGAAGCGCGGCAGCTTTTCATTGAGCGTGCCGAGGGCCTCGCGAACGGCGAGCACCGCACCGATCGAATAGAGGTCCTCGATCACGCTGGGCGGACCGACCCGGGCGAGCGCACGCGACTTGTCGCCGCCGCCCGGTCCCGTCAGCTCGAAGATGGCGTCCGCGGCTACGGCCTGAAGCTTGAGCGTCAGCGCCTCGACCTGCCCCGAATTGTCTGTCGCCTGCATGCGCGCCAGCGCCGCCTCGAATTCGCTGATCTTGTCGGGAGCACCGTCGCGGCCAAGCCATTGCCAGATCGGATGCAGCGAGGAGCGGCGGATCTGGCCGACCCGGATCGGGGCTCCGGCCTCCACCAGGAACGGTTCCAGCACCTGGAACAGCAGCCGTGACAGATCATCGGTACGCGGCGGCGCAGCTTCGTCGGCTTCGGTCTTGCGCACGATCTTGCGCAACTGCTCGAGCACGAGGGTCGCGACAGCCGTGTCCTGGCCGCGCTCGAGTGCGCGTTCGAACTCCCGCATCAGCAGCGCCTGCGCCTGCGGCGGGAGCTGTGCGAGATATTCCCTCAGCCGCTCGATCGATGTCTGGCTCATGCGCCCGGGTGATGCATGGTAAAATGGCAGACGTGGGATGCGTCCGCCCTGATCATAGGTGGGCGCGCCTTAAGAAGCCGTTGAGGAAGCTGTTCCGAAACCATCCGGTTTGCACCGGAAGCCCAAATAATCGAGCGAGATCAGAGGATTAAATTCCCGGCAGCACCAGCTCGGCCCGCAGGCCCCCGATCGGGGCGCTGCCGAGCGAGAGGCTGCCGCCGTAGAGCGCGGCAAGGTCAGTCACGATCGAGAGCCCGAGCCCTGAGCCCGGCTTCGATTCGTCGAGCCGCTGGCCGCGCCGGGAGACCTGGGCGCGCTCGGCCTCCGAGAGGCCGCGCCCGTCATCATCGACGATCACCCGTAGCCGGGGCCCGGCGCCCGCCTGAGCGGGTGGCTCGACCAAGACCTCGATGAAGACCCGCGAAGCCGCCCATTTGCAGGCATTGTCGACGAGATTTCCGACCATCTCCTCCAGATCCTGGCGCTCGCCCCGGAATTTCGCCGACGGTTCGGCCTTGGCCTCGACCGCGACGCCGCGGCCGCGATAGATCTTCTCCATGGTCCGCCGCAGCGCCTCGATGGCGGGGGCGACCTCCGTCACGGTGCCGACGATCGAGACCCTCGCCGCGATGCGGGCGCGCTCCAGATGATGCGCGAGCTGGCTACGCATGACGTCCGCCTGCTCCATCACCTTGGCCGCGAACGGATCGGCCGCGTGCGTTCCGGCCTCGTTGACGATCACGGACAGCGGCGTCTTGATCGCATGGGCGAGATTGCCGACATGGGTGCGCGCCCGCTCGACGATCTCCCTGTTGGCGTCGATCAGCGCGTTGGTCTCGCGCGCCAGCGGCGCAATCTCGACCGGAAATTCGCCCTCGAGCCGCTCGGCCCTGCCGGAACGAATGTCGGCGATGGCTTCCGAGATACGCTTGAGCGGTGCGAGACCGAAGCGGACCTGGAATACGGTGGTCAGCAGCAGCACGATGCCGAGCGCGGTGAAGGTGCCGCCGAGGTAATAGTCGAAGCTGCGGGTCTCATCGAAGATCTCGGTGGAATCGCCGGCGACGCTGACGAGGTATTTGCCGTCGGCGCCGAGATCGACCGGACGCTCGACCATGCGCAGGTTCTGCCCTTCCGGCCCGTCGACATAGGCCAGGCGAATTCCAGCGGCCGTGAGCTCGACGCCCTGATCTTCCAGCTTCGGCAGCTTCTTGTCCCACAGCGAGCGCGAGGAGCGCAGCTCCGGCTTCTCGGTGTCGGTGCGCGTGATCTGCCAGTACCAGCCGGACAGCGGCAGCTCGAACAGGGGCTCGCCGAGCGACTGGAACTGGCGGTCCGGCGGCTCGTCGGGGGTGGCGACCTCTGCAATGAGGGTGCGCAGATAGAGGTTGAGACGGCGGTCGAAGGCCCGCTCGGTCGCGTTCTTGTAGACCGACGACAGCACCACGCCCGTGATGGCCAGGATCACCACGAGCCAGGCGGTCGCCGACAGAAACAGGCGGTTCGCAAGCGAGCTGGCGGGCATCGGGATGATCCCGGTGGCGCGAGGTGGTGGCATGGCGTCGGCGGTCATATCAGGACCAAGGCCCGCCTCGGGCCGCCCGTCAAGCCTGCACTGCTCAGGCGCCGGGGGCCGGCGGCGGGGTCAGGAGATAGCCGAGGCCACGGACGGTCTGGATGATGTCGACGTCGAGCTTCTTGCGGATGCGGCCGACAAAGACCTCAATCGTGTTGGAGTCGCGGTCGAAATCCTGGTCGTAGAGGTGCTCGACCAGCTCCGTGCGCGACACCACGCGCCCCGAATGGTGCATGAGGTAGGCCAGAAGCCGATATTCGTGCGAGGTCATCTTCACGGGATTGCCGGAGACGCTGACCCGGCCAGTGCGGGTGTCGAGCGTGACGGGTCCGCAAGAGAGTTCGCTCTGGGCATGGCCGGTGGAGCGGCGCAGCAGCGCGCGGATGCGCGCCAGCACCTCCTCGAGGTGGAACGGCTTTGGCACGTAATCATCGGCGCCGGCATCGAAGCCCTGTACCTTGTCGCTCCAGCGATCGCGAGCGGTGAGGATCAAAACCGGCATGGTGCGGCCGTTGCGGCGCCAGGCCTCCAGCACCGAGATGCCGTCCTTCTTGGGCAGGCCGATATCGAGCACCACGGCGTCGTACGGTTCGTTGTCGCCGAGATAGTGCCCCTCCTCTCCGTCGAAGGCGCGATCGACGACATAGCCGGCGTCCGTCAGCGCCTTGGTGAGCTGGCGATTGAGATCAGGGTCGTCCTCAACAACAAGCAGGCGCACGCTTCTCTCCAGAATTAGGCCGCATCAACACCGCACCAGATGAGCAATTCCGGCGTGAACTGAATATGAACGCCGGGAACCCGCCGCGTTACTTTTTGGTCATATACCGATGGTCTCAGTCAATGCGACTGCGCCCGTCAGGCGGCCGGGCGAGCCGGCGGCATGACGGGCGCAATCTGCCGCGTCTTGCGGCTATTCGGAAGGTCCGCCCTTCCTGTCAATTTGCCTTCGACGTCGCCGTCAGGTCCGGAAGAACACGAACCAGACGACGGCGAGGATCAGGATCGCAAGCCCGGTCGAAATGGCGAGCAGCGCGGCCACCGACGGCCCAGGTTCGCCCTGGCGTGCCTCGGTCGCTGTTTCGACGATCTGACGGTCCTCGCGCGTGGTTGCCATGGTGACCTCAATCTTGGATGTCGTCTCCGATGGCCGCGACCTCCTTACGGCCCTCTGTCCCGAGCCAACGCCCGATCCGATTTGATGTTCCGGCATTTGGGACTGGATCGGTCGGACCGCCGTGGCGAGCGACTGGTTAACGCAGTTGCAAGATTCCGACCGAACCTCTGTATGATTCGGTGTTCCCCGATGGTATCCTCATAGGTCTGTCCCTGTTGCGTTTGGAGTAGCCCATGGCCCCCCGCGCCAATTGGAAGGGTTTTCTGCGTCTCTCGCTCGTGACCTGCCCGGTTGCGCTGTATCCGGCCACGTCGGATACCGAGAAGGTCTCGTTCAACCAGATCAATCGCAAGACGGGCCACCGGATCAAATATCTGAAGGTCGACGCCGAGACCGGCGACGAGGTGACCTCCGAGGACATCGTCAAGGGCTACAAGGTCGATACCGACACCTATATCGAGGTCACCAAGGACGAGCTCGACGACATCGCGCTGGATTCGACCCATACGATCGAGATCGACGAGTTCGTGCCGAAGGCCGACATCGACAACCGCTACCTGATACGCCCCTATTACCTCGTGCCCGACGGCAAGGTCGGCCACGACGCCTATGCGGTGATCCGCGAGACCATCCGCAGCATGGACAAGGTGGCGATCGGCCGCGTGGTGCTGACCAACCGCGAGCACATCATTGCGCTGGAGCCGCTTGAGAGCGGACTGATGGGCACGCTGCTGCGCTACCCCTACGAAGTGCGCAGCGAAAAGGAATATTTTGACGACATCCAGGACGTGAAGCTGACGAAGGATATGCTCGACCTCGCCAAGCATATCGTCGAGAAGAAGTCCGGCGCGTTCGAGCCCGAGCTGTTCGAGGATCACTACGAGACCGCGCTGATCGATCTCATCAACAAGAAGCGCGCCGGCACGCCGATCGCGGCGAAGGCCACGCCGAAGAGCGGCGGCAACGTCATCAATCTGATGGACGCGCTGAAGAAGAGCCTCGCAAACGAGAAGGACGCGGCGCCCGCGGCGAAGGTCGCCAAGGAGACTGCCAAGGAAACTGCGAAGGAAACTGCAAAGGCCAAGAAGCCGAAGAAGCGCGTCGAGGGTCAGCGCGAGATGCTGCTGCCGATCTCCGGCAAGGGCGGCAAGGAGGCCGCAGCCAAGGAAGCCGCGCCGAAGAAGGCCGACAAGCCGGTGCGCGCGACGACGACACGGACCAAGAAGGCCGGCTGACCGCATCACACCGCCGGCCGCGCCGTGACGTCTTCCCTTTCCGATCGAGCGGACTGACATGCCCTGGTCGACGCCGTTCGCCGATCCGATCGGCTTGCGCGGCGGACGCAGCCTGCGCACGCTGCAAGAGGCCGCTGACTTCATCATGCGACTGCCTGAGGAGGAGCAGCAGGAGCCGCGCTGGCAGACCGCAATCGAGATGCTGATCAACGCGGCGGAGAGCGGCGGTGGCTGGCTGCTGTTCGCCCGCATCGGCATGTTGCGCGCGTTGAATGGGAACGGCCGGCGCGATTGAGGCCATGATCGGCATGCTTGCCGGTCGGTTGACGAACAGCCTCAACAATCCCTTAAGCGGCCGGGTCTATTTTGGCACGACGATGCCAACTTGCCGCACCGGGTATTCCTACGGGACAAAAAATTAACCGCTGATTGCCTTTGCGCGCACCATGGTTCCATCGATTGAGCCAGGGTTCGCACCACCGTGCCGCAACAGGACGCCAGGAAGAACTACATCGGCATCGTGAGTGAGGCCGAGGAAGAGCGCATCGCCGACACGGTGCTGCGGGCGCGGCCGCTTGTCATGCGCGATCTGTTCGGACGCCTCGCGGCAGCGCTGGGACGTCCGCGCAAGGGCGCGCCGGGACACACCACCAGCAATTGAGGCTGGCCGCTTCCGCTCATTTGCAGCGGATAATGAAACCTTCGTTTAACGGCTGCCGCGTTAAGACACGGCAGGCTGGTCGGCCGGACCCGCGAATTTGACGCGCGAACAGCGCCTCTTCGATCGATTTACCAGTTTGATAACGACGCGCGGCTACATTGGACCGGATGAACAGGAGTTGGCGATGATTGTGCTCAGGTCTTTTCTTGCCGATGAAAGTGCCGCCACCGCGATCGAGTATGGCCTGATCGCCGCCGGCATCGCGCTCGCCATCGTCACCATCGTGACCAACACCGGCAGCGTCCTCCTGAGCAACAAATTCAACTCGATCAGCGCGGCCACGAAGTAGGCTCGCAATGGGCAGCCGATCTCGCGGACCATGATCTGAGTCAAGCCCGCCGAGACAGCGGCAGCTAAGCATGACGGACCCAGCTTTGCGGTCCGTCCATGAAACCTGATCTGTCACCTCTCCCGCTCAAGATACGCCGTGTCCATCTCGATACGGGCCGCGAAAACATCGTCGTCATTTCCAGGCGGTCAAAGGCGCTGCGTGCCGATATATTTCGCGGCTTCAGCCGCGTCGAGCTTCGGCTGGACGACAAGACGCTGCTCGCGACGCTGCTGATCACCGATGATGACGCGTTGGCAGCCCAGGACGAAATCGGTCTTTCCGAGCCTGCGTTCCACCGCTTCGGCAAGCCGGTCGGCACCTTGGTCACGGTGGCGCCGGCCGCGCCGCCGGAAAGCCTCGAGGCGGTGCGCGCCAAGATCCGCGGTCGAACGCTCGATCAGGCGGAGATCAGCGCGATCATCAACGACCTTGCCCATTTTCGCTATTCCGACATGGAGATCGCCGCCTTCCTGATCGGTTCGGCGAGCTTCATCACGAGTGACGAACTGCTGGCCCTCACCGGCGCCATGGCCCAGGTCGGCACGCAGCTGGTGTGGCCGGACCCGATCGTGGTCGACAAGCACTGCATCGGCGGCATTCCCGGCAACCGCACCTCGATGGTGGTGGTGCCGATCGTCGCGGCCCACGGCCTGCCGATTCCGAAGACCTCCTCGCGCGCCATCACCTCGCCGGCCGGAACGGCCGACACGATGGAAGTGCTGGCGCGGGTGAATGTCGGCGTCGAGGAAATGAAGTCGATCGTCTCCTCCTGCAACGGATGTCTGATCTGGGGCGGGCACGTGAACCTTTCGCCGGCCGACGACGTGCTGATCTCGGTCGAACGGCCGCTGAGCCTCGACACCCGCGAACAGATGGTCGCCTCCATCATGTCCAAGAAGATCGCGGCGGGATCGACGCATCTGTTGATCGACATTCCGGTCGGGCCGACCGCGAAGGTCACCAGCGCCATCGACGCGATGCGGCTGCGAAAGCTGTTCGAATTCGTCGGCGACCGGTTCGGCCGCTCGGTCGAGGTGATCACGACCGACGGCCGCCAGCCGATCGGCAACGGCATCGGCCCGGTGCTCGAAGCCAACGACGTGATGGCGGTGCTCGGCAACGATGCGGATGCGCCGCACGATCTGCGCGAGAAATCGCTGCGTCTCGCCGCCCATCTGCTGGAATACGATCCGAAGCTGCGTGGCGGCGCCGGCTATGCACGTGCGCGCGAACTGCTGGAAAGCGGCGCCGCGCTCAAGCAGATGCAGAAGATCATCGACGCCCAGGGCCCCTCGAAATGCAGCACCGAGCTCGGACCCATCAGCTTCGACGTCAAGGCGGCACATGACGGCGCGGTGTCCGCGATCGACTGCCTGCGCCTGAATCGTCTCGCCCGCACCGCGGGTGCGCCGCTCGACAAGGGGGCCGGCATTCGCCTGTTCAAGAAGATCGGCGACCGTGTCGAACAGGGCGAGCCGCTCTATCGCGTCTACACGTTCGACGGACCCGAGCATGATCTGGCCGCCTCGGCCGCCCGGCAGGAGACCGGGTACATTCTCAACGGTCATGAGCCTCTCCAGAGCAGGACGCCGTCGTGAGCACGATCGCGCTTCAAGCGCTGCCCTCCGGCACCGGCGCGGCAAAACGGCTTGCGGCGCGGCTTGACTCCGGGTCTGGGCTTGGCTGCGACGAAATCGCCCTGCACCGCTTTCCGGACGGCGAGCTACGCGTCACGGTCGCGCCGGCAGCAGACACCACCATCCTTTTTGCCCCGCTCGATCAGCCCAATGACAAGCTCATCGCCCTGCTGTTCGCCGCGGAGGCGCTGCGGCGCGATGGCGCCAGGCGGCTGGTGCTGGTCGCGCCCTACCTCTGCTACATGCGGCAGGACATCGCTTTTCATCCGGGCGAGGCCATCAGCCAGCGCGCCATGGGCCGCCTGCTCGCAACGCTGGTGGACCGCGTCGTCACCGTGGACGCTCACTTGCATCGCACGTCCGCCATCAGGTCCGTATTTCCAGATATCGAGGCGGAGAACCTGTCCGCGATGCCGGCGATCGCGGATGCCCTCGCCGCCGATGGCATCGAACCGGCGACGGTCGTGATCGGTCCCGACGCCGAGTCCGAGCCCTGGGTGAGCGATCTGGCGAGCCGGCTGCGGCTGCAGCACACGGTGGCCCGCAAGAGGCGGCATGGCGATCGCTCCGTCCAGATCGATTTTGCCGATCCGACGCTGCTCGCAGGACGACCGGCGCTGATGGTCGACGACATCGTCTCCTCGGGAACGACATTGATGGTCGCAGCGCGTGCGCTGCGCGCGATGGGCGCAACCGCCGTCGATGCGGTCGTGACGCACGCGCTGTTTCCGGCCGCGATGGCCACCGCATTCACCGACGCCGGCATCCGGTCGATCCGTTCGACCGACAGCGTGCCGCATCCGACCAATGCGATCGCGCTCGACGAGGTTCTCGCCGCCGCCTTGCGGTCCGAACTCGGCACGACACGCTCGCGGGAGACGACGAGATGAGCATCACTATTCGCTTCTGCGGGGCTGCCCGCACCGTCACCGGCTCCAGCTATCTGTTCCAGACCGCCGCCGGCGGCTTCCTGGTCGATTGCGGCCTGTTCCAGGGACAGAAGACGCTCAAGGAGCTCAATTACGGCGTCTTCCCGTTTCGTCCCGCCGATATCCGGACAGTCCTGCTCACGCACGCCCATATCGACCACAGCGGCCTGCTGCCGAAGCTCGTGCGCGAAGGCTTTGCGGGGCAGATCCTGGCGACGCGCGGCACGATCGACCTCTGCTCCTATATGCTGCCGGACGCCGGCAATATCCAGGAGTCCGAAGTCGCGCAGCTGAACCGGCGCAACAAGGCTCGCGGCCGTAAGGAAGTCGAGCCGATCTACACACAGGCCGACGCGGTCGCATCGCTGCAATCGTTTCGCGCGGTCGATTATGAACACTGGACCAGTGTGATCCCAGGGGTCCGCGCACGCTACTGGAACGCCGGCCATTTGCTCGGCTCCGCCTCGATCGAGCTCGAAATCGCCGAGCAAGGCTCGCCACGCCCGCTTCGCGTGCTGCTCTCCGGCGACGTCGGGCCCGAGGCCAAGCTGCTGCAGCCCGATCCCGAAGCGCCTGTTGAGCTCGACTATGTCATCTCGGAATCCACCTATGGCGACCGCGTGCGAGCTGCCACGACACCTGCGCTCCGCCGGCAGCATCTCGCCGCCGAGGTGCGCGAGGCGGCGGCCGGTGGAGGCGCACTGCTGATCCCCGCCTTCGCGGTCGAACGCACCCAGGAGCTGATCGTCGACCTCGTCGACCTGATGGAGCACGGCGAGATTCCGACCGCGCCGATCTTCCTCGATTCTCCGCTGGCGATCCGGGCCACCGAAGTCTTCCGCCGGCACGCCGCGAGCCTCGACCCGAGCGTCGACGCCGACCGCCTGCTCAACTCGCCGCATCTCAAATTCACCGAGACCGCCGATGAGAGCAAGGCGATCATGCGGCTCAGCGGATTTCACATCATCATCGCGGCAAGCGGCATGTGCGATGCCGGACGCATCCGCCATCATCTGAAGCGGTGGCTCTGGAACGAACGCGCGACCGTGTTGCTCGCCGGCTTCCAGGCCAGCGGCACGCTCGGCCGCTTCCTGCAGAACGGCGCCAAGGCCGTGCGCATCCAGGGCGAGGAAATCCGGGTTGCGGCACGGATCCGCATGATCGACGAATATTCGGGTCATGCCGACGGCGCCGGCATGGCTGGCTGGATCGCGGCACGCCGCCCCATTTCCCGCGGGCTGTTCCTGGTCCACGGCGAGGAAAGCGCCATCGCGGGCCTGGCCGAGCGCGTAGGCGAACGCATCATTCCGGCGGCGAAGGTCTACCAGCCGATGCTGGACGACATCTATGAACTCGCCGCCCCCGAACCGCGCGTGATCGACGTCGATCACCGCCGGCGGCTCGCGCCCGAGGCCGTGACCCGCCTCGACTGGCACAACGAGATGTCGGAGCTCATGCTCGACATCAACGACAGGCTGGCAGCAGCCGCCGACGACCGCGCCCGCGGCGTCATCATCCGGCGGCTCCGCCGCGCCCTGGACGAGAAGGCATAAGCGGGCCCGCCCCTGAACTCGGCACGCGTCGACGCAATGGATATTTCGATAGTTCCAGCAACACGAGGCAGACGAGCGCGACCGCGGCCGTGACGGCGAGATCATCCGCATGAAGGGGACCAAAGCGGAACAGGTCCGCCGCGGCCGGCCACACCAGGCTCAGGGCAAGCACCGACGTCACGAAGGTGACGATGACGACGAGCGTGCGGTTCGGCCGGGTGAACGCCTCGACCAGCGAGGTCGAGAACGAGCGGTTGACGAAGATCAGGCTGACGATCACCAGCACCAGCGAGAAGAACGTCAGCGCACGGACCTCGTTCGCCGACATGCCGTAGCGGTTTACCGTCACCATCACGCCGCCGGTGAGGGCCAGCGCCAGGCCGCCCTGCAACGCCGACCAGACCAGCAGCGACCTTGGCAAGAGCGGCTCGTCAGGCGAACGCGGCGGCCGCCGCATCACGTCGCTCTCCTCGGTCTCGGCTTCGAAGACCAGAGAGCAGACGGGATCGATGATCATCTCGAGAAACGCGATGTGAACGGGGCCGAACAGCAGCGGCATCCCCGTGAGCAGCGGCAACAGCGCAAGTCCTGCGATCGGAACGTGGACCGCGAGAATGAAGCTCATCGCCTTGCGCAGATTGTCGTAGATCCGGCGGCCAAGCCGGATCGCCTTCACGATCGAGCCGAAATCGTCGTCGAGCAGAACGATCGAGGACGCCTCGCGCGCCACGTCGGTGCCACGACCACCCATGGCGATGCCGATATGGGCAGCCTTCAACGAGGGGGCGTCGTTGACGCCGTCTCCCGTCATGGCGACGATCTCGCCGGCGTCCTTGAGCGCATTGACGATGCGCAGCTTCTGGGCCGGTGCTATTCGCGCGAAGACGGCCCGTCCCCGCGCCGCGCCGGCGAGTTCGGCCTCGCCCATGGCTTCGACATCCGCTCCAGTCACGACACGTTCGGGATCGAGGCCCGCCCGTATCGCGATTGCCGACGCGGTTGCGGGATAATCGCCCGTGATCATGACCACGTGGATGCCTGCGGAGCGGCATTCGGCCATGGCGTCCTTGACTTGCAACCGCAACGGATCGGCAAAGGCGATCAAGCCGCAAAAGCGAAAAGGGAAGCCGTGTTGCGTCTCGGGAAGATCGGTCTCCGTCCAGTCCGCCCGCGCCACGCCGAGCACACGGAGCCCTTCCCGCGCCAGCGCGTCGATGCGCGAGCGCAATTCAGCCAACTCTTCCGCACTCATTCCGCAGAGCATGCCGATCGTCTCGGGCGCGCCCTTCGCCGCGACAACGCAGCCATCGCCGCTCTCGCTCCACACGTTCGACATGGCGAGCAGATCGGGACGCAAGCCATAGCTCTGCACGAGCCGCCGGCCCGCGCCGGCGTCGGAGGCCAGCGCATGCAACGCCTTCTCCATCGGATCAAATGGCTCCCGGACACAGGCCAGCACGCCGGTCTCGATTAACTGGTCGAGCGCGGGCGCCGCGCGGACCGCGGTTTCAGGCGTATATTGCGTGCCGTCGGGCAGCACCAGGCGCGCAACGGTCATGCGGTTTTCCGTCAGCGTGCCGGTCTTGTCGGTGCAGAGCACGGTCGCGGCGCCCAGCGATTCAATGGCCGAGGCGCGCCGCGTCAACACGCGCGCCTGGGAGATGCGCCAGGCACCCATGGCGAGGAACACCGTCAGGACAACAGGGAATTCCTCCGGGAGCATCGACATGCCGAGCGCAATGCCGGCCAGTACGCCCTCCAGCCAGCCGCCGCGATAAAGCCCATACAGGAGAACGGTCAACCCGATCACGAAGGCGCTGGCGACGGCGAATGTCGCCACCAGCCGCGTGGTCTGTTGTTGCAGGCGGGGCGCTTCTGTCGCCAGCGAATGCAGCGATTGCCCGATCTTGCCGATCTCGCTCAGGACGCCGGTCGAGGTCACTTCGGCCACCCCGCTGCCGCGAACCACAAGCGTGCCGGAGAACACGAATGGCTGGTCATCGCCGCCGGCGTGCGGCGCTATCGATGTTTCGGGGGACGGCAAGGCCTGTTTTCTGACTGGAACCGATTCCCCCGTCAGCAGCGATTCATCCAGCAGGAGATCGGTGGTTTGAACGACCGTGGCGTCGGCGGCCACGCGATCCCCCTCGGAGAGTACGATCAGGTCACCGCGAACGACCTCACGACCGGGAATCCGGATACGCTCGCCGCCCCGGATGACCAGTGCGCGCGGGCTGGTCAGATCGCGTAGCGAGTCGAGCACACGCTCGGTGCGGGCCTCCTGCACGATGGTGATGACGATCGAGATCGATGCGAAGGCAAGAAGCAGCAACGCCTCGGCAAGATCACCCAGAACGAAATAGATCAGGCCGCCGGCCAGCAGCAACAGCAGCATCGGCTCGCGCAGCACCTCGACGATGAGACGCAGGATCGTCCGCCGGCCCGTGCGCGGCAGCTCGTTGAAGCCGTCGGCCGTCAGCCGGGCCTGTGCTTCGGACGCGGTCAGCCCCTGCATCGCCGGCGGTTTCATTGAAGTTCCCAGAGTCCTTGCTCGATGAGGACGTGTCATCCGCATCACCACCGTCATCTTGCCATGCCGCAACCAGCCACCGGCTTGACGTGGGTCAAACGTTCCGCGCGACAAGCGACATCCCGTTCGGGTCGCTCCCATTTCCGTCAAGTTTGACGCGCATGTCACGGCTGTTATTCTTCCCGGCGCGGCTCGATGAACCCCTCAATCGCTGAACCAAGGCTATTTGAAAGATGCAGACGAGACGCAATTTGCTCCTGGCTCTCAGCCTCATCTTGATCGGCGCCTGGTCACAAGATCGCGCGACAGGACAGAACTCGGCCACGCCGCCGGTTTCGTTGGCTCCGCCCAATGCGTCGGCGCCGCATGCGGGGACGAAGAATTCGCCGCGAACGTCCGCCGGCGTGCCGTCGACGCCTCCGACCAGCGGGCTTCCGCAACTGCCGAGCCCTGCAGCCGCCGCCGACTACGACGGCTTCAGCGTCGGTACTGACGACCGCGACGCACCGAGCCAGGTGACGCCGCCTGCGAGGTCGCGGGCGGCAAACGGCCTCGACGCGCAGTCGTTGGTCGATCAGGAAGACGAGGCGTTGAAGCGCAAGCTGACGATTTGCAAGAACTGCAAATAGGACCGGTCGCCAAACTTGTAGCCCGGATGGAGCGAAGCGAAATCCGGGGAGCTGGCGGGCGCAGCCGTCCCGGATTACGCTGCGCTCCATCCGGGCTACAGCAGCGCACTGCATGGCTGACCTACCGCGAACGTCCCCCGCCTCCGCTTTACCCTCCCGGCATTTCCTGATCCTCTCTCCCCAACAGCCGGAGCAACCGGCCAGGCCCAGGGAGAGAGACGCCATGAAGCTCGGCACCGCCATTGCGGAAATCATGCGGCGCGAGGGGATCGAGATCCTCTGCGGGTATCCCGTCAATCATCTGATCGAGCACGCGGCCAACGCCGAGATCCGGCCCGTGATGGTGCGGCAGGAACGCGTCGGCGTGCACATGGCGGATGCCATCTCACGCGTGACGTCGGGGCGTATGATCGGCGCGTTCTGCATGCAGCACGGCCCCGGCGCGGAGAATGCAATGGGCGGCGTGGCGCAGTGCTTCGGCGAATCTGTTCCCGTGCTGGTGCTGCCGATGGGCTATCAGCGCCGGCTTGCGCATATCGAGCCGAACTTCAATTCCAGCGAGGCGATGAAGCCGTTCGCGAAATCCTCCGAGCCGATCATCCTGGCCGCCGAAGTCGCCAACATTTTTCGTCGCGCCTTCACCAAATTGAAGAACGGCCGCGGCGGTCCCGTCATCGTCGAAATTCCGGCCGACATGTGGAATGAGGAGGTGCCGGAGCCGCTGAACTACACGCCGGTGCTGCGCACCCGCTGCGGCGCCGACCCCGTGCATGTGAAGGAAGCAGCAAGCCTGCTGCTCAATGCCAAGCGTCCGGTGATCTATGCCGGCCAGGGCGTGCATTACGCGCAGGCGTGGCCGCAACTGAAGCGATTGGCGGAACGGCTGGCCATTCCTGTCACCACCAGCCTGGGGGGCAAATCGTCATTCCCCGAGACTCATCCGCTCTCGCTCGGCTCCAGTGGCCTCGCCATGCCGCGCGCGGTGCCCAAATTCCTTACTGAAGCCGACGTCATCTTCGGCATCGGCTGCTCCTTCACCGAGACCAGCTTTGGCATCTCGATGCCAAAGGGCAAGACCATCATCCATTCGACGCTCGATCCGAACCATCTCAACAAGGATGTCGAAGCCAGGATCGGCCTCGTCGGCGATGCCGGCCTCGTGCTCGATGCATTGCTGGAGGAGATCGGCAAGACCATCACGACGGACCGCGATGCCTCGGCGGTCGCGGCCGAGATCGCAGCTTCGCACAGGGAGTGGCTGGCCAAATGGATGCCAAAGCTCGCCAGCAATGACGCGCCGCTCAATCCCTATCGCGTGCTGTGGGATCTGCAACATACCGTCGACATCGACAACACCATCATCACCCATGATGCCGGCAGCCCGCGCGACCAGCTCTCGCCGTTCTGGAAAGCGGTGACGCCGCTCTCCTATCTTGGCTGGGGCAAGACGACGCAGCTCGGCTACGGCCTTGGCCTTGCGATGGGTGCAAAGCTGGCAAGGCCCGACAAGCTCTGCATCAACGTCTGGGGCGATGCGGCCATTGGTTTCACGGGCATGGATTTCGAGACCGCAGTGCGCGAGCGCATCCCGATCATGTCGATCCTGCTCAACAATTTCTCGATGGCGATCGAGCTCAAGGTGATGCCGATCTCGACCGAGAAATATCGCTCGACCGACATCTCCGGCGACTACGCCGCGATGGCGCGCGCCTTTGGCGGCCATGGCGAGCGCGTGACGAGGCCCGAGGACATCATCCCCGCGATCAAGCGCGGTATCCAGAAGACCAGGGAAGGCGTGCCGGTGCTGCTGGAGTTCATCACCAGCAAGGAGACCGAGGTGTCGCGGCCGGGCACGTGAGCGGTTCCAGGGGGCTGCTTTCGATATGCACTGCGACAGGGCTGGTCGAGACGGTGCGGGAATGGAATAATCCGGCTTTCAGCGAATGGGGCCCCGCTGGAGTCGGCCCGATGGATTTCCGGATGACCGCCCTCGTGCAGAACGTGGTGGCCGAGCTCAAAGCCAGGATTGCCGAGCTCGAGCAGCAATTGCAGGCGAGTACGGCAGCCAATGCGCGGCTCTCCAACGAAGCGCGGGAAGCGCTGGAGCAACAGACCGCCTCGTCGGAAGTCCTGCGCATCATCAGCAGTTCCGGCGGCGACCTCGCGCCGGTGTTCGACACCATGCTCGGCAAGGCCATGCAGCTGTGCGGTGCGGACTTTGGCGTCCTCAACACGTTTGATGGCGAGCGCTTTGAAACTGCCGCCACCCGTGGGCTTCCGCCCGCTTACGACGAATACCGCGGGAGCCGCCCCCTCGATTATGGCCCGGGTACCGCGCCGGTGCGCCTGCTGCAAGGCGAGCCCTACGTGGAACTGGTCGACCTCATGGATTCGGAGGCCTATCGCACGGGCGAACCCAACCGTCGCGCGCTGGTCGATCTCGGCGGCGCGCGGGCGGTGCTGGCCGTCCCGCTCGTCAAGGACGAGCGCGTGGTCGGCAACGTCATGATCTTCCGGCAGGAGAACCGGCGCTTTTCAGACAAGCAGATTTCGCTGCTCAAGCAGTTTGCTGCGCAAGCCGTCATCGCCATCGAGAACACGCGACTGCTTCGCGAACTGCGCACAAGCACGGACGATCTGCGGGAATCACTCCAGCAGCAGACCGCCACTGCCGACGTGCTCAAGGTGATCAGCCGGTCGGCGTTCGACCTGCAGGCCGTGTTGGATACGCTTGTCGAATCCGCGGCGCGTCTCTGCGAAGCCGATATGGCCGCCATCACCCGGAAAAGTGGCGAGGTCTTCTACAGAGCCGGCTCGTACGGCTTCCCGCATGAATTCGTCGAATACGCCAGGTCAACGCCCGTCAATCCCGAACGTCGTACCATCACCGGGAGGACGCTGCTGGAGGGACGCATCGTTCACGTGCACGACGTCCTCGCCGATCCCGAGTATGATTTCGAAGGGCAGCAGCTTAGTGGCAATCCCCGCACCTTTCTCGGGGTGCCGTTGCTGCGCGAGGGGACGCCGATCGGCGCCCTGACCTTGACCCGGTCAGTCATCCGGCCGTTTTCCGACAGTCAGATCGAACTCGTCTCGACATTTGCCGACCAGGCCGTGATCGCCATCGAGAACGCGCGGCTGTTCGACGAGGTCCAGCAGCGCACGGCCGAGCTGTCGAAATCGCTCGAAGATTTGCGCGCCACGCAAGACCGCCTGGTCCAGACCGAAAAGCTGGCCTCGCTCGGCCAGCTCACGGCCGGCATCGCCCACGAGATCAAGAACCCGCTCAACTTCGTCAACAATTTCGCGGCGCTGTCGAGCGAGCTGATCGACGAGCTGAACGAGCTGCTGCAGGCCACCGCACTCAACGACAAAACCAGGGAGGAGGTCGACGAGCTGACGCATTTGCTGAAGGACAATCTCCAAAAGGTCGTCCAGCACGGCAAGCGCGCCGATTCCATCGTCAAGAACATGCTGCTGCATTCGCGCGAAGGCAGCGGCGAGCACCGGCCGACCGACGTCAACACGCTGGTCGAGGAGAGCCTCAACCTCGCCTATCACGGCGCCCGCGCCGAGAAGTCGCAGTTCAACGTCACGATCGAGCGCGACCTCGATCCCGCGGCCGGCACGATCGAAGTGTTCCCGCAGGAGATCACCCGCGTGCTGCTGAACCTGATCTCCAACGGGTTTTACGCGGTGGTCAAGCGCAAGTCCGAGAACGGAACGGGGGATTACGAGCCGGCCCTGATCGCGCAGACGCGCGGGCACGGCAGCCATGTCGAAATCCGCATTCGCGACAACGGCGCCGGCATTCCTCCAGACGTCCGCAAGAAGATGTTCACCCCCTTCTTCACCACCAAGCCTGCCGGCGAGGGAACCGGGCTTGGCCTGTCCATGAGCCACGACATCATCGTGAAACAGCATGGTGGCACAATCGACGTCGAAACCCTGCCGGGCGAATTTACCGAGTTCACGATCCGATTGCCGCGCAAAAGTAATTTTCACGAGACCAGAGGCTAGCCGTGACGGTGATCGACATGCTGCCGAAGGTGAAGGAGATGCGCCCCGACGTGCCCGTCATCATGATCACGGCCTATGGCGATGCCGACACGCGCGGCAGGGCGCTGGCCCGCGGCGCAAGCGGGCTGTTGACCAAGCCGATCGACTTCGCTCTGCTGCGCGAGGAGATCGACGCGCGGTTCGCGCAGGCGGGATAGCGTCGCCCGGGAGGGCTCTGGTGAATCTGGCGCTGACGGTTCGGCGACAACTGCTCTCGCTGTCCGGCGTCGGCCTCATGCTGGGCGCGCTGTTCTTCGCAGCAGCGCTGACGCCGACGCTGATCCCGCGCAGCTATCTCACGCAAGGAGCGCTGGCCGGCGGCTGCTTTGCGATCGGCTATTTCGCCGGCGTGCTGTGGCGCCGGCTGTGGCATTATCTCGAACTGCCCGAGCCGTCGGCGCGCGCAAGGTCCGTCGCGAACGCGCTTGTCGCCTCCGGCTGCCTGCTCGTCGTCGTCGCCGCGCTCTGGCGCACGACCGCATGGCAGAACGCGATCCGCGGCGTGATGAAGATGGCGCCGGTCGAAACCGCGCATCCGCTCAAAGTGTGCCTCATCGCGCTGATCACGTTCGTCGTGCTGCTGGTGCTGGGGCGGTTGTTCGCACTTCTGGCCTACATCCTCGCTGTCGGCGCGCGGCGTATCATTCCGCGCAAGGTCGCCACTGTCATCGGCGTGATCGTCGCAGGCCTGCTGTTCTGGTCGATCGCGAACAATCTCCTGATCCGCACCGCCTTCAATGCCCTCGATTCCTCCTTCCGCGAGCTCGACGTCCTGTTTGAGCCCGAGCGGGCGCAGCCGACCGCGGCCGGCAAGACAGGAAGCCCGGCATCCCTGGTGAAGTGGACGGAGCTCGGGCGCATGGGGCGCCGGTTCATTGCCTCGGGTCCGACCGCAGCCGAGATCAGCACCGTCACGGAGCATCCCGCGCAGGAGCCGGTGCGCGTCTATGTCGGCCTCGCGGCCCGCGAGACGGCGCAGGCACGCGCGCGGCTTGCGCTCGACGAACTCAAGCGCCAGCGCGGTTTTGAACGCAAGATCCTGATCGTCATCACGCCGACCGGCACGGGCTGGATCGATCCGGCGGCGATGGATACGGTCGAGTATCTCCATCATGGCGATGTCGCGAGCGTCGCCATGCAATACTCCTATCTCAATAGTCCGCTGTCGCTGCTGTTTCAGCCCGAATACGGCGCAGCAGCCGCGCGTGCCCTGTTCGCCGAAATCTACGGCTACTGGACGACGCTGCCGAAGGACCAGCGGCCGAAGCTGTATCTGCATGGGCTCAGCCTCGGCGCCATGAACTCGGAGAAATCAGCAGAGCTGTTCGAGACGATCGGCGATCCCATTGCCGGCGCGCTGTGGAGCGGCGCGCCGTTCGAGAGCCGCATCTGGCGCTCGATCACCGACAACCGCAATCCTGATACGCCGGCCTGGCTGCCGGAATTCCGCGACAGCCGCTTCGTGCGCTTCATGAACCAGAACGGGCCGACGGTGCCGCCGGATAGGCCCTGGGGAGCGATGCGGGTCGTCTATCTGCAATATGCCAGCGACGCGATCACGTTCTTCGCCTACCGCGACGCCTATCGGGCGCCTGCCTGGATGAACGCGCCGCGCGGGCCCGACGTGGCACCGGAGCTGCGATGGTATCCCATCGTCACCATGCTGCAGCTCGCGCTCGACATGGCGGTCGCAACGCACACCCCGATGGGCTTTGGCCATGTCTACGCGCCCGAGCATTACGTCGATGCCTGGGTCGCGGTCACTGATGTCAATGATTGGTCGGCTGAGGCGCTGGCGAAGCTCAAGAGCCATCTTGCTGCCCGAGCACGACAGGCACCTGGCGACGATCCCGATCGCGGCGGATAAAGCGCCCTACTCCGCCATCTCCACCGGTTGCGCCTTGGAGGGACCGGCCAGCGGCCGCTCCTCCATCAGGATCAGGCAGAGCGAGGCGGTGGCCATCAGCGCGGTCGCAGCGGCGAAGACGTACCGGAACGCATGCCGCATGTCGTCGGCCGGGATCGCCGGGATGCTGCCTGCGGCGTGATGCTCGCCGGCCAGCGGAATGTCGGCGCCGAGCGCGATCAGCAGGATGGCGGCGAAGGCTGCGACCGTGAAGGACGACATCAGCGAGCGGAAGAAATTCATCGCGCCGGTGATGGTGCCGACCAGCGGACGGGCGACGGAGTTCTGCAGCGAGACCACGCAGACCGGAAATGTCGTGCCGAGGCCGAGCGCGAACGCGGCCATCAGCGTCAAGAGGCCCCACAACGGCAAGGTCGTCAGCGTGAGGCCGAGTGCGCAGATCGCGGCCCAGGACGTGCCGATGATGGCGACGCGCTTGTAGTGCTTGGCGCGCGCCATGGTGCGACCGGCAACCGCCGCACCTATGGTCGAAACCGCAGCGAGCGGAATCAGCGCAAGGCCGGCCTCGCTGGCGCTGAGGTGATAGACCGACTCGTAATAAAGCGGCAACTGCACGGTGAGGCCGGTGATGGCGCCGAGGCCGCAGCCGCCTGCGGTCAGCGCAAAGGGCGCAACCGATCCACTCAGCAACGGCAACGGCAGGAACGGCTCGTCGGCGCGGCGCGCGTGCCAGACGAAGGTGAACGCGAGCGCGATTGCGCCGCCCACCATCGACAGCACGGTCGGCGACAACCACTTATAGCGCGTGCCGCCCCAGGTCAGCACCAGCATGAAGACGACAGCGGAGGCCATCAGCAGCACGCCGCCGAGCCAATCGACCTTGCGCTTGCGGTGGAACACCGGGATCTTCTTCATCTTCGGCAGCAGGAGCGCGAGCGCTGCGGCTGCGAGCGGCAGATTGATCCAGAAGATCATCGACCAGTGCAGATGCTCGGCGAACACGCCGCCGATGACGGGGCCCAAAATGCCGCCCACCATCCAGACGCTGGAGAAATAGGCCTGGTACTGGCCGCGCTCACGCGGGGAGACGACGTCGGAGATCACGGTTTGCACGACAGGCATGATGCCACCGCCGCCCAGTCCCTGAAGACCGCGCGCGAGAATCAGCATCGGCATGCTCGGCGCGATCGCGCACAGAATCGAGCCGGCGACGAACAGGCTCAGCGACACGATGATCATGGCCTTGCGGCCGTAGATGTCGCTCAGCGTGCCGAATACCGGCGCAACCGCGGTCGAGGCGAGCAGATAGGCGGTGATCACCCAGGACAGGTTCGAGACGTCCTGGAACTGGCGCCCGATGGTCGGCAGCGCGGTTGCGACGATGGTCTGGTCGAGGGCGGCCAGGAACATCGTCAGCATCAGGCTGATGACGATGGTGCGAACCTCATCAGAGGTCAGCGGCGCCGGCGGCGAGATCGGGGGCGCCTCGCTGATGCTGATGACCTCGCCCGGAAGACGGGCCAGTTCCTCGGCGATGTCGTCGGGCAACGTCTGGATATCGGCAGCCTGGCTGCTTTGCCGTGTGAACTGGTTCATCTCGGGCTGTCGGATCGGGCGTGTTGCGGTGCAATGCCGCGAAGGATTCGTTCTATCAGAACAATCTAAACAGCAAACTTCTCCTCAGGCAGGCATCGCGGCGCATGGGTGCATCCCGCGTCGCGGCCATCCCGAACACGTGATGAGAGTGGGCCGGGCCTGATCAGTCCTTGGGGCGTCGCTTCAGGCGTGCCCGCTTCGGCACCTGCCCCGGCCATTGCACCAAATAGTGCTCGAGCTCGGTGTCCGGAATCTCGTCCTCGGTGCCCGCGACGCGGCCGCGCACGGAGACGCCGGCCTCGTGCACCGTATTGGGATCGCCTGAAATCAGCGGGTGCCACCAGTAGAGATCGCGGCCTTGCGCGACCAGCCTGTAGCCGCAGCTCGGCGGCAGCCAGGACAAGGTTCGGACCTTTTCCGGCGTCATGACAACGCAGTCCGGCACGAAGTCGAAGCGATTCGCGTAGTCCTTGCAGCCCGCCGTGCAGGAATCGAGCATCTTGCAGCTGACATCGGTGAAATAGATATCTCCGGTATCCTCGTCTTCGAGCTTGTTCAGGCAGCAGCGGCCGCAGCCGTCGCACAGGCTCTCCCATTCGGCCGTCGACATCTCCTCCATCTTCTTGGTTTTCCAGAAGAATCCATCCTGGTCCGAAGGTGGTTTACGTGCTGCGGTCATGCGACTGATACTGATCCAAAGAGCTGGGGCGAGCGCCATGTAGGGCGCGCGGCCGTGAGACTGCAAGGAACACCCTTGCGGGGCCCGTATTGAACCGGGGTTCAATTAGGCCTGTTGTTCAAAATTGCGAGCCTGACCATTGGTTTATAGGCCCCGCTCGGCTAGAAGAACAGCAAGTCCCCTTTGGTGCGCGAAACCGGGCGCCTTGGGTTTGCCGCAACAATTCCGCAAGACGTCTCGATGCCGCCCCGGCCGGGTGCTTGAACGCTTTCGAACCGAGCCTCAAGGGTTCTAGGTGGTCCAGAACACACCATCCAACTGGAAGAGTCGTATCAGGAACTTCTTCCTGGACCTCGATGCACGCATCGACTCCTCGCTGTTCTCCTCGGCGAAGGGCATCCGCGAGCTCTACGAGCGCTACTCGACCTTCATGGACCGCTTCTATGTCGGGCGGTGGAAGCGCTGGGTGTTCGTCGAGCCGCTGTCGGAAGCCGCAACCATCGGCCTCGGCGGCATGGTGCTGATGCTGATCCTCGCTATCCCCGCCTTCCGCGAGACCGCAGACGAGGACTGGCTGAAGAAGTCGGACCTCGCCGTGACGTTCCTCGACCGCTACGGCAATCCGATCGGCAGCCGGGGCATCAAGCACAACGATTCGATCCCGCTGGAAGATTTTCCTGACGTCCTGATCAAGGCGACGCTGGCGACCGAAGACCGCCGCTTCTACGAGCATTTCGGCATCGACATCGCCGGCACCGCGCGCGCGCTCGTCACCAACGCGCAAGCCGGCGGCGTCCGCCAGGGCGGCTCCTCGATCACCCAGCAGCTCGCCAAGAACCTGTTCCTGAGCAATGAGCGCACCATCGAGCGCAAGATCAACGAGGCCTTCCTCGCGGTCTGGCTGGAATGGCGCCTGACCAAGAACGAGATCCTCAAGCTCTATCTCGATCGCGCCTATATGGGCGGCGGCACGTTCGGCGTCGACGGCGCTGCGCATTTCTACTTCAACAAGTCGGCGCGCGACGTGACGCTGGCCGAGGCGGCAATGCTCGCCGGCCTGTTCAAGGCGCCGACGAAATACGCGCCCCACATCAACCTGCCCGCCGCGCGCGCCCGCGCCAACGTCGTGCTCGACAACCTCGTCGATGCCGGCTTCATGACCGAGGGCCAGGTGTTCGGCGCCCGCCGCAACCCCGCCTTCGCCGTCGACCGCCGCGACGAGGCTTCGCCGAACTATTATCTCGACTACGCCTTCGACGAGATGCGCAAGCTGGTCGACACCTTCCCGAAATCCTACACCGAGCGCGTCTTCGTCGTGCGCCTCGCCATCGACACCAACGTGCAAAAGGCGGCGGAAGACGCGATCGAGAACCAGCTGCGCCAGTTCGGCCGCGATTACCACGCAACGCAGGCCGCGACCGTCGTCGCCGATCTCGACGGCGGCATCCGCGCCATGGTCGGCGGCCGCGATTATGGCGCGAGCCAGTTCAACCGCGCCACCGACGCCTATCGCCAGCCTGGCTCGTCGTTCAAGCCTTACGTCTACACCACCGCGCTCCTGAACGGCTTCACGCCGAACTCGGTCGTAGTCGACGGCCCTGTTTGCATCGGCAATTGGTGTCCGCAGAACTATGGCCATTCCTATTCCGGCGCGGTGACGCTGACGCAGGCGATCACCCGCTCGATCAACGTCGTGCCGGTGAAGCTGTCGATCGCGATCGGCCAGAAGGAGCAGCCGAAGGCGCCGAACCCGGCCAAGATCGGCCGCGCCAAGATCGTCGAGGTGGCGCGCCGCTTCGGCATCAAGGCGCCCCTGCCCGACACGCCGTCGCTGCCGATCGGCTCGGACGAAGTCACCGTGGTCGAGCACGCGGTGGCCTATGCGACCTTCCCGAACCGCGGCAAGTCGGTGACGCCGCATTCGGTGCTGGAAGTGCGCACTGGCGCTGGCGATCTCGTCTGGCGCTGGGACCGCGATGGTCCGAAGCCGAAGCAGGCCATTCCCGCCAATATCGCCGCCGACATGGCCGGCATGATGAGCCATGTCGTCAGCGAAGGCACCGCGCGCCGCGCCGCGCTCGACGGCATTCCGACCGCAGGCAAGACCGGCACGACCAACGCGTATCGCGACGCCTGGTTCGTCGGCTACACCGGCAATTTCACCTGCGCAGTCTGGTACGGCAATGACGACTACTCGCCGACCAACCGCATGACCGGCGGCTCGCTGCCGGCGCAGACCTGGCACGACATCATGGTCGCCGCGCATCAGGGCGTCGAGGTCAGGGAGATCCCCGGCATCGGCATGGGCCAGAAGCTGCCGCCGCAGCAGATTGCGAACGCGCAGGCCAATGCAGGACCGAAGGTGCTCGAGACCAAGCCCGGTCCGCCGCCGGTGCTGACCAAGCGCGGCGCCGACATCCTGGTGCGCGTCGAGAAGCTGCTCGACGACGCGGCCAAGACCGCGACCAAATCAACCGACAACACCAGCCAGCCGGCCAAGCCGGCATCGTCGACGAGCGCGCTTGCCTTCCCGCAGAATTATGCGGCGGAGGAGAACGCGGGCGCATCCACCCCGCGCAAGAACTGATCTGATCCCGTGCGGCTGCTCCTGATCACATTGACGGCCCTGCTGCTCGCGACCGTGGTCGGCTTGGGTGCGACCTGGATGACGACGACGCGCGGCACCGAGATCGGCGCGCTGACCATCGGCGCCTGGACCGCGCGTCCGCGCACCGGCACCGCCGACGTCGATCCCTATTCGCGCGCCACCATCGTGCGCAACGGCGAGCTGCCGATCGGCACCGGCGACGGCGTCGCCTTCACCGCAACGACCGACGACAAGAAGAAGTCGCTCGACGGCCGCTGCGACGTCGTCGTGTCGGGCGTGACCCCGCCGGCGCGGTTCTGGACGCTGACGCTGTACGATCGCAAGGGCCATCTCGTCGCCAACTCGCTTGCCCGCTACGGCTTCACCAGCCAGGAGATCGTGCGCGCCTCCGACGGCTCGTTCGAGATCCACATCGCCGCACGCTCGCGCGCCGGCAACTGGCTGCCGACCGGCGGCATCGAGCGCTACGCGCTGATGTTCCGCCTCTACGACACGCCGGTTGGCGTTGCGACGCGCACCCAGCGCGATGCGCCGATGCCCAGCATCGCCACGGTGGGCTGCTCATGATCCGCCTCGCGTTCACCATTATTGCCGGCGTGGTGCTGGGCCTCGTGGTCCATCTCGTCAGCGTGCTGGCGCTGCCGCGGATCGCGACGCAGGACGCCTATTCGCGCCTGACGCCGATGACCAAGCTCAACGGCGTGACCCAGCTGCCGCTGGCCGATCCGCAGACCTCGCCGATGCCGTTCATGGACCCGGCCTTCGCGCTCGCGATCTGCCGCTATGATCTTTCGGGCGGGCCGATCAAGCTCACCGTGCCGGTGAGCCAGGCCTACACGTCGGTGTCGTTCTACACCCGCAACGAGATCGCCTATTACGCCATCAACGACCGCTCGGCCGGCAAGAAGGTGATCGAGCTCGATTTGATGACGCAGGCGCAGCACGATGCATTGCCCGAGGACGAAGAGATCACCGCGGCCGACCGCCTGATCATCGACTCTCCCAGCACGACGGGCCTGATCCTGATGAAGGCGCTGGCCGCCGAGCCCGGCCTGATGCCGCAGGCGCAGGCGACTCTTGCCGCTGCGACCTGCGCGCCGCAGACCGAGGCGCCGACCAAGGCAGAGACGCCGCGCGGCCGGCGCTGACGCGCGGGCGTTGAGACGCCCTCGACGCCAGACTTTCGAAAACAACCCCATGCACAGTAGCGGGGACATTGAAGCGATTGGCAATTTCGACCTCGCGCCGGGCAGGCGCTTGCAGGGTCGGCGCATCGCCCTGCCCGCCGCATTTTTCCGCTTTGACACGTCGGGCAAAACACTGGCAGAATGGCATCATCGAAAGATTTTGACACCCGCGCGGAGAAGTCCGTCGCGGGTGTCTTCATTTCAGAGCCCCGCACTCACGATGGCTGCTTTTCCCGGCGAGCCATTCGCGCCCACAGCAGCGCCAATGGTCCGAGCAGAATTCCAGCAGCAAGAACGACGAAAACCAGCAGCCAGCCACGCGCACTCTGCGGGCCGCCTGCGGCGTCGAGCGCGACGCCTGTCCCCCAGGCACCGAGGGCAGAGAGTCCGAAGCCGACGGTGGAATGCAGGGCCAGCGTGGCGCCACGATGCTCGGACACGGCCGCAGCGGACATGCCGGCCGTCAACGCGCCGGAATCCGCCGGGACCGTCAGGCCATAGATCATCAGCAACAACGCAACCACCCACGCCGGCGCGGACGCGTTGAAACCGATGATGATCGCGACGCAGGCCGACGCAAGCATCACGATCGTGATGGCGCGATGTCGTCCGAATTTCAATGCGGCCTCGTTGCCGAGGATGCTGGCCGGCATCGAGATCACAGCAAAGCAAAAGCTCATCAGCACGGGCGTCAACCACGAGGGTGCGCTTTGACGCGCAACGACGAAGGTCCAGAAGCCAACCAGCCAGGTGCGGATGCCGTAGAGCTCGAAACAATGCGCGCCGTAGCCGAAGATGTAACCGAGCGCCTCGCGGTTGGCGAAGACGGGCACGAAGTTGAGCAATCGCCCTGCCTTCGGGGCGGGTTGCTGCTCCCGCAGCAAAAAAAGGCACGCCACGACCATCGCGACCGGACCGAGCCCGGTCACCACAAAGGCGGTCCGCCATCCCCAACGATCGGCGATCAGCTGCGCCGCCAGGAACGACAGGCCGACGCCGACCGAAAAGCTCGACGTGTACAACGTGACGGCCCGCGAGGTGTCGCCGGCTGGCAGCCGGTCCGTCAACGCCTTCAAACCCGGCATGTAGGCGCCAGCAAATCCGAGTCCTGCGAGGGACCAGATCGCCGCGCCCGACCAGAATCCTTGCGCGAAGATGCCAAACGCCACGGTCGCAAGCCCGCTCGCGATCGAGCCCCAGAGCAGCACAAGCCGCGCATCGATGCGGTCGGTCAACGTTGTCAGCAAGGGCACCGCGAGCATGTAGCCGAAGGCATAACCGCTCGCCATCAATCCACCTTCGGCGGCGGAGAGTCCCCACGCCGGCATCAGATGCTGCGCCAGATTCGCGGACAACGTGACATGCGGCAGCAAATTGCCGACCTGGCCGATGCACATTACCGCGATCAGAGACCGACCGCTCAGACTATGAATAGCTTCCCCCTCTTACGACCAAGACGACGGCGTCCCAACTGGCATGGCTCATGCGCAACCACAACCGGATGCGCCGGCCTTCTTTGCCGTTTCATCGGCGGCACAGCAGGCCGACGCCTCTTGCTTCGCCGGCCCGCCGCAGCATCCCGCGGCACTCGTCGTCTCGACGCCGCCGCGGGTGCAGACACCGGTTTCCGGCAGCACAAGCTCGACTCTCGCCGCGGCCTTCTTGTCGCCGGCGATGTCGGCCGCAATCGAGCGCACCTGCTCATAGCCGGTCATCATCAGGAAGGTCGGCGCGCGGCCATACGACTTCATGCCGGCGAGGTAGAAGCCCGGCTCATCATGGGAGAGCTCGCGCGCGCCATGCGGGCGCACGGTGCCGCAGCTATGCTCGTTGGGATCTATGAGCGGCGCCAGTGCGACCGGCGCCTCGATGGCCGGATGGAGCCGCAGGCGCAGCTCGGACAGAAACGAAAAGTCGGGACGGAAGCCGGTCGATACGATCAGCTCGTCCACGACCACGCTTCGCGCAGCGCAGCCGGCGCCGGCCGAGACCTTCAGGCGGCCCTCGGACTCCGAGAGATGCGTGACGCCGAACTCGCTCTCGACCCTGATCTTTCCTGACGTCACGAGCGCGGCAAAGGCACTGCCAAGCTCACCGCGCGCGGCAAGCTTGTCGTTGCGACCGCCGCCGAAGGCCTTTGCCGGGTCAGCGCCGCGCAACAGCCAGACAGGCTGCGTTTCCGGCACCTCCTCGGCGAGTCGAGCAAGATCGATCAACGTGCCGACCGCGGAGTGGCCGGCGCCGAGCACAGCAACTTTCTTTCCGGCATATCTGGAACGATTGATACCTCGCACGTCGGGCATGCCATAGGCAACGCGGCTGGCGCACTCCGCCTCGCCGATCGCCGGCAGGCCGTTGCTGCCGGCCGGATTGGGAGAGAACCATGTGCCTGACGTATCGATCACGGCATCAGCGCGCAGAACCTCGGGCCCCTTGCCGTTCTGGTAGCGGATTTCGAAAGGCGCCTGCTCCCTGCCCTTCGTCTTCGCCTTGTCGAAGCCGACGCGGCTGACGGCCGAGACCTGGCTCGAGGTGCGGATCACCTCGCGCAATGGCGTTCTCGTCGCGAGCGGCTTGAGATATCCCTCAAGCAGTTCGCCGCCGGTCGGATAAGCCTGGGGGTCAGGCGAATTCCAGCCCGTCGGCGCGAGCAAACGCACTGCGGCCTTGTCGACATTGTATTCCCAGGGCGAAAACAGCTGGACGTGTTGCCACTGGCGGATGGCGTGTCCCGCCTCCGGTCCGGCCTCCAGCACGATCGGCGACATGCCGCGCTCCAGCACGTGCGCGGCCGCGGCGAGGCCGACAGGCCCGGCCCCGATGATCGCAATCGTCTTTGCTTGGCGCATTTCCTTACTCCCATCATTCTAGAATCATCGAACAAGCGACCAAAAAAATCAGGCCGCCGATTGAGAGCCTCCGCATCCGATTTCGTCCGCACAGCACTCCGCCGCCAGGAAATCCACCAGCCCGCGCATCGCGTCGAAGTTCGCGTGACAAACGAGGGTCGTGGATTCCCTGATCTGGCTGACGAGCCCGACCGCAACCAGAGACTTGATGTGGTGGGACAGCGTCGATGCCGGGATCTTCAGCTTGTCCTGCAAGCGGCCGACAGGCATGCCGGAGTGTCCTGCCCGAACCAGGACACGATAAATCTGCAGCCGGGTCCGGTTACCCAAAGCTTCCAAGCGCGCCGCTGCGTCGTCGATCTTCATGACGACCATCATGCGCCCGTCCAGACTGGCTGTCAACTGTATTTCTAGAATATTCGAAATACCGTAGGTCGCGGGCGACATTCGAAGTGGAGTGATCTATTTCAGGTGTCTGCTGGCGCTCTTCGCGTCAGCGACGTTCCTGTCGCTGATGCGACAGAAAACTATCACTTGTTCGTTCTCGGCGCGTTGTCGTTCGCCTGCGCATGGATCGGTCGCTCCGCGCTCAGCCTGATATCGACTGCTCGGAATTCGATGGCTTAGTCATTCGAGCGCATGAACCCAAGGTCAGCAGCGTTACCGCGAACGGGCTAGCTTGACCTGCTTCTGGCCTGCGGTCGACGCCACCGCGGGCTTTGGACGACGTCGCTCTGAGACGCTAAGCCGACAAATCGGGGCAGATTGCACAAAGGCAGCCTTCGACCCAACAGCGACTTGAGCACTTGGTGTATTCTTACCCAAATGAGTAAGTTGAGCGCCTCGCCGCTGTCCTTGCCGCCGTCGAAAGTCCTTTGAACCAGTACGACTTGCGCTACTTTACCGGTACCACCGGCCAGGCTTTGCCGTAGGCGTCGGTGGCTGAGAGACCGAGCGTGCTCCCGCCTGCAGCTGCAACGGGGAGCGCAGCCAATGCCGCACCAAAAACTCATTGAGCGTTTGCTTGCAGTCAGCAGACTGTCGAATGGCGAGCAGAAAGCGCTGGTTGGTTTGCCGTACGCCGTGCGCGATCTGGCCGACGGAGACATTGCAGTGCATCAGGGTGATCGCGCCTCCTGCTGCACCGTATTAATGACCGGCTTCCTGTCGCGGCAACGGGTCATTTCAGAACGAAATCAGATATCGGCATTTTACGTGCCCGGCGATATCCCGGATCTTCACAGTTTGCATGTACCGATCATGGATCACGATCTGTGCAGCACGGGCCCGTCGACGATCGCCACCGTAAGCCACCTTGCGCTGAGGCAGGTCTTACGGGATTTCCCTGCACTCGCCTACGCTCTCTGGGGAGAGACCGTTATCCAAGCGGCAATCTATCGAAACTGGGTGGAGAACCTCGGGGCACGCGCTGCCCTTCCGCGCGTTGCCCATTTACTCTGCGAACTTGCAACGCGACTGCAGCAGGTCGGCTTGGCAACCGGTGGCAGAATGAACTTGCCATTCACACAAGCTGACTTTGCCGATGCTTGCGGCCTTTCGACCGTGCACGTCAATCGCACAATCCAGGAACTACGACGTCGGCGCTTGATCGACTGGCAAAGCCAAACGCTGGAATTGCTGGAGCGTGCAGAGCTGGAATTCATTGCGGAGTTCAATCAAGACTATTTGCTTGGAAGATCGAAGCTCGCGTCGGACTAAAGCGCCATGAGATTGGGTTGAATCGTCATCTCGCTTTAGCTCTTTGTTTGAGCATGATCTCCGCGCAAACGCGTTCCGCGTTTGTCGCGAGGGAAAAACGTTTCGCACTTTTCCGGATCATGCTCTAGCGACGAAGACGGCCCTGTCCGACCGGATTAGTGCACAGCAACGGACTGCCATTGTGTTATGCTTGGATCGCCAGCCGGATCGCCCGCGCTGCGAGGTTGATATCTTTTGCTAGATCGGCACCGTCAGGAGCTGTCGATGACATCCATTGACGAACGGCTTCTCGAAAGCAAGATGACCCAGATCGAGCAGGCCAGGGCCTGGAGTCCGCGGGTCATTTCCAAGTTTGAAACCCTGATCCGGAGCGGCGACGAGGTCAGCATCTTCCGCGCTAACCCCTTGGCGTTCGCTCGGGATCGCGGCGTGGCTGAGCCGGAAGCGATCGACCTGTTCCTCCACGCCGCTCGCGCCGGACTGGTCGACCTGCATTGGGACATTCTATGCCCCCATTCCGGGCTGGTGCTGGAAAGCTTCGGCAAGCTGCGAGCACTCCGGAGTCATTTCGTCTGCGGGCTGTGCGATATCGACGGTCAGACGGACCTCGACGACTTTATCCAAGCTTCCTTCTGCGTCTCGCCGCAAGTACGGCGCCTCGCATTGCACGACGTTGACAACCTCTCGATCGAAGACCTGCATTGGAAGCTGAAATTTGCCGACAGCGGGCGGCTGCCCGGCGGACAAACCCGATTTGTTGATGTTCTGCGCACCCTCGTGCGCGGCATGACATATCTGCCACCAGGCGTGACCACGACCCTGCAGACCGAGATTAACCCCGGCGCCCTCTCAGGCGTTAACGTCCAGACGCAGGCTGGCTTTGCACTTCCAGTCGCGGACTCCTCGGTACCCCCGCCCGGCACTCCGACAGTCATTCGCATCACCTACGATGGGCAACGCTTCACATCCGCTGTTTCGGCTGTGCCGTCGGGACGTGCCGTCTTCGAGATCAGCAATACGGGCACGAAGCGCGGCTCGGTGCTCCTGATTAACTGGCCACCTGAGATCGTAGCTATGCCAGAGAAGCCGACACTCGAGTTTGACCCCTACGTGTCTGGCGGCATGCTGCTGACGCGGCAGACTTTCCGCAAGCTCTTCCGCTCCGAGCGGGTGGACGAGGAGGAAGGCCTCGGCGTCCGGCAGGTGACCCTCCTGTTCACCGACCTGAAGGGCTCGACCGCTCTTTACGAGCATCTCGGAGATCTCAACGCCTATGCGCTGGTCAGGGAACATTTCGCTCTGCTCGACGCAGTCGCCCAACGGCATGCTGGCGCTATCGTGAAGACCATTGGAGATGCCGTCATGGCTGCGTTCTCCCGGCCGGCAGACGCAGTCGCAGCGGCGCTCCAAATGCTGCAAGGAATCGGCCAGTTCAACTTCGAGCGAGACCAGCCCGCCATCATCCTCAAAATGGGCGCACATTGCGGGCCATCCATCGCGGTGACCCTCAATGAAAATCTCGACTATTTCGGCCAAACGGTGAACATAGCGGCGCGGGTGCAGTCGTTCGCGGATGCCGGTGAAATCTGTCTGACGGAAGCGCTCTACACGGCGCCTGATGTCCGCCAGCTGCTGACGGGACACGACGTCGAGGAGTTCGATGCGCCACTGCGCGGCGTGGAAGGTAACGCACGAGTCTATCGCATCACCGGTCGATCGTAGCCAATCACTCGACTCAAATTTGACGTCCGCGCGAGGGCTGCATGAGCGTTGCACGCACCGCCATGGTGCGGCATCCGGGTCCAGAGCCTTCGTTGCGGCCGACGGGACGCGCGAATTCGGATCCGTGAAAGAGCCCGCAACGATTCCTAGCGCTCTTCATCCCGGTGGCTTCCCTTTGTAGGGCGCGATGGTCCGCGTCACGGTCGGCATGATCATGAACCGCGGTGCCGTCAATGAACACCTGCCGAGGAACCGCACGAAGGTCAATGCGTCTGCTCTGGGGGGCCGAGGTCCTGTCTGCGCTTCAGCGAGACGCGGGTCTATATGGCGCTCCTCATGGCAGACATCTGCAGCTTCGGTTCCTATCAAGGAAACAGGCAACATGGATCAGCCACTTCCCAAGACCGCGGCGCTCTACCGCATGGTGACGCCCGAGCACATTTGCCCCTTCGGCCTCAAATCGCTCGATCTGCTGCAGCGGGAGGGCTTCGCGGTCGAGGACCATCAACTGAAGAGCAGAGCCGAAACAGACGCCTTCATGGCATCTCAGCACGTCGATACGACGCCGCAGACATTCATCGATGGCCGTCGCGTCGGCGGCTACGACGACCTGCGCCGATACTTCCATAAACCCGTGGCCGATCCCAACGCGACGAGCTACCAGCCTGTGATCGCGGTCTTCGCCACGGCACTCGCGATGGCACTGGCGGCGAGCTGGGCAGCCATGGGCACAGTGATGACGGTTCGCGCAGGGGAATGGTTCATCGCCTTCAGCATGTGCATTCTCGCGATCCTGAAACTGCAGAATCTGGACACGTTCTCGAACATGTTTCTCGGCTACGACCTCCTGGCGCAGCGCGTCGTCCGCTATGCCTATCTCTATCCGTTCGGCGAAGCGATTTCAGGCGTGTTCATGATCGCGGGCGGTCCTTTCAAGTGGATCGCGATCCCGATCGCACTCTTCATCGGCGGAATCGGAGCCATCTCGGTCTTCAAGGCAGTTTATATCGACCGGCGCGAGCTCAAATGCGCCTGTGTCGGAGGCAGCAGCAGCGTGCCCCTCGGCTTCGTCTCGCTCACCGAGAACCTGATGATGGTGGCGATGGCGATCTGGATGGCGGTCCGTTAGGAACTGTGTTCCGGCTCTGCCTTCGCCGCGGGCTGACGAGTTCCCGGATTTCTGCGGGCTCTTCTGCCCCCGGGAGGCCTCGATAACCGATAGAATGATACCGCTGAGGAACAACTTGACATTTGTTAAGTTGACCTCGCGCCATCGCAGCGGGGCGCGTAATGTCAGAAGACGATCTATCCAGCAAGGCAGAGCGAGCCCTCGTGACGATCGCACTGAGCACCGCGATGCTCATCATGTGCCTCGGATCCCTGCTGTACAGATAAGCCTCTGCTTCGTCTCATCCTACCGCTCCTCGGTCGGATGCACCCATTTGTACGGCGTGATGCTCCGCGTTTGCGTGAGCTTGATCATGTGGACGCGCGGCGCCGACCGGCCCTTGCAACATGAGCGGCACTTCAGCGAAGCCTCCAGCTTCCAGATCGGCGTATCGCGGGGACGGCGGATCGCATCGAGCGGCAGGCTCGCGCGCGACTTGCACCTGACGCACTCGACCTCGAGCCAGCCCATGCCGCCGTTGAGGCACTGCCCGATGGTCGGCGAGGGCTGCGCGGGACCGCCGTAACCTTCCATGCGCACCGACCAGGCTTCGGCCTCGGCACGATCGGCCTCGCGCACCGCCTTCTTCGCCTCCGCGCGCGCATGCTTGGCGGAAATCTCCGCCCCCATGATGCGGCCGCTCCAGATGACCTCACGTGATTTGGTGCTCATGCCGCGATCAAAGCAATGTGAACGCGCGTTGGCAAATTATCGATTGCTGGTAGGTCGGATCCGGAGGCCGCCACTGCCTATCGTGGGTGTGGACAACTGACGCAGTGGCGACATCGCCGTGACCTAAAGCGCGATGAGATTGGGGTGACTCGTCATCGCGCTTTAGCTCTTTATTTGAGCATGATCCCCGCGCAAACGCGTTCCGCTGATGTCGCGAGGGAAAACCGTTTCACACTTTTCCGGATCATGCTCGAGGGATAGGTCTATTCGGCCGCCTGCGCGGCCTGCACGGGACGATCGTCATGAAGAGCCGGCCGCTCCCCCGGAGGAAGCCCCCGCCCTTTCACCAGGCCGAAGATGGCGGGGATCACAACGAGCGTCAGCAGCGTCGACGACATCATACCGCCGATCATCGGCACCGCAATGCGTTGCATGATTTCCGATCCGGCCCCGGTGCTCCACATGATCGGCAGCAGACCGGCCATGATGGCGACCACCGTCATCATCTTGGGCCGCACCCGTTCGACCGCGCCCACCATGATGGCCTCATGGAGATCGTGGCGCGTCAACGGCCTTCCCTCGGTGCTGCACGCGGCCTTCACCTCTTCCAGCGCATGATCGAGATAGATCAGCATCACGACCCCGGTCTCGGCGGCAACGCCGGCGAGCGCGATGAAACCGACAGCGACGGCGACTGACAAATTGAAGCCGAGCCACCACATCATCCAGATGCCGCCGACCAGCGCGAACGGCAGCGACAGCATCACGATCAGGGTCTCGGTCATGGCGCGGAAATTCAGGTAGAGCAGCAGGAAGATGATCGTCAGCGTCACCGGCACCACGATTCTGAGCCGGGCCGCGGCGCGCTGGAGATATTCATATTGCCCGCTCCAGACCACGTAATAGCCGGCGGGAAACCGGATGCTTTCCGTCACGGCGCGCTGCGCGTCAGCGACGTAGCTGCCGATGTCGCGATCCCTGATGTCGACATAGATGTAGGTCGCGAGCTGACCGTTCTCGGTCCGGATCGAGGTCGGACCGCGCGCGGGCTCGACATTGGCCACCTCGCCGAGCGGCACGGCGCCGCCCGCTTGCATGGGCACCAGGATATCGCTGGCGATGGCTTTCGGGTTGTCTCTGAGGTCGCGCGGATAGCGCATGTTCACCGTGAAGCGCTGCCGTCCCTCCACCGTGGTGGTGACCGTCTGACCGCCGAGCGCAGCCGCGATGGTGTCCTGGACGTCCTGGATCAGGAGGCCGTAACGGGCGAGTGCCTCGCGGTCGGGGACGATCTCGAGATAATAGCCGCCAATGCCGCGCTCGGCGTAGGCGGACGACGTGCCTGATACGGTCTTGATGACGCGTTCGATCTGCTTGGCCAGCCGGTCGATCTCGGCGAGATCAGTGCCCATCACCTTGATGCCGACAGGCGTGCGGATGCCGGTGGAGAGCATGTCGATGCGCGCCTTGATCGGCATGGTCCAGGCGTTGGAGACGCCGGGAAACTGCAGGGCCTTGTCCATCTCGGCGATCAGGCCGTCGACGGTGACGCCGGCGCGCCATTGCTGCTTCGGCTTCAGATTGACGACGGTCTCGAACATCTCGGTCGGCGCCGGGTCGGTCGCAGTCGCAGCGCGTCCCGCCTTGCCGTAGACCGAAGCGACCTCGGGAAACGATTTGATGATGCGATCCTGCATCTGCATCAGCTCGGCCGCCTTGGTGACGGAGATGCCGGGCAGCGTCGTCGGCATGTAGAGCAGCGTGCCCTCGTTCAGGTTTGGCATGAACTCGGTGCCGAGCTGGCGCGCCGGCCAGATCGTGACGGCGAGAACGGCGACGGAAGCCAGGATCACCAGCGTCTTGGCGTGCAGCACACCTTTGATGACGGGGCGATAGATCCAGATCAGAACGCGGTTGATGATGTTCCTGCTCTCCGGGACAATCCGGCCGCGGACGAAGATCACCATCAGCGCCGGCACCAATGTCACCGACAGAAGCGCCGCCGCCGCCATCGAAAAGGTCTTCGTGAACGCCAGCGGGCTGAACAGCCGCCCCTCCTGCGATTCCAGGGTGAAGATCGGCATGAACGACACCGTGATGATCAGCAGGCTGAAGAACAGCGCCGGGCCGACCTCGGATGCGGCGTCGATCAGGACCTGGATGCGCCGCTGATCGGGCCTGGCACGTTCGAGATGCTTGTGGGCGTTCTCGATCATGACGATGGCGGCATCCACCATCGCGCCGATCGCGATCGCGATGCCACCCAAGCTCATGATGTTGGAGCCGAGTCCAAGCAGCTTCATGGCGCCGAAGGCCATCAGCACGCCCACGGGCAGCATCAGGATCGCGACCAGGGCGCTGCGGACATGCAACAGGAACACGATGCACACCAGGGCGACGACGACGCTCTCCTCGAACAAGGTGTGCTTGAGCGTATCGATCGCCGCATAGATCAGATTGGACCGATCATAGACCGGCACGATCTCGACCGATTTCGGCAGGCTGCTCGCGATCTCCTTGAAGCGTTTCCTGACGTTTTCGATGACGTCGAGGGCGTTGACGCCGAACCGCTGCAGCACGATGCCGCTGGCGACCTCGCCCTCGCCGTTCAGCTCGGCGATGCCTCGCCGCTCGTCGGGGCCAAGCTCGACAGCAGCGACGTCCCGCAGCAGCACCGGCGTGCCGCCAGAGGTCTTCAGGACGATATTGCCGAGATCGTTGATGCTCTTGATGTAGCCCCTGCCGCGGATGACGTATTCGAACTCGGAAAGCTCGACGGTGCGGCCGCCGACATCGGCATTGCTGGCACGGATCGCCTCACGGATTTTTGCCATGCTGATGCCACGGTCGCGCATGCGCTGCGGGTCGAGCACCACGTTGTACTGCTTGACAAAGCCGCCGATGCTGGCGACCTCGGCAACGCCTTCGGCCTTGGCCAGCGCAAACTTCAAATTCCAGTCCTGGATCGTGCGCGTGTCCGCAAGGTTCAGCTCCTTGGACATCACGGCATATTGGTAGACCCAGCCGACGCCGGTCGCATCGGGCCCGATGGTCGGCGTGACGCCGGCGGGAAGCCTGGACGACGCGCCATTGAGGAATTCCATCACGCGCGAGCGTGCCCAATAGATGTCTGTGCCATCCTCGAAGATCACGTAGACGAACGACACGCCGAAGAAGGAGAAGCCGCGCACCACCTTCGATTTCGGCACAGTCAGCATCGCCGTCGTCAGCGGATAGGTGACCTGGTCCTCGATCACCTGCGGCGCCTGGCCGGGATATTCGGTGTAGACGATAACCTGCGTATCGGAGAGATCGGGGATCGCATCCAGCGGAAGATGAACCAGCGCATAGAATCCGGCGGCGACCGCAAAACCAGTGCCGAACAAGACGAGCAGCAGATTGCGCGCCGACCAGGCGATGATGCGGGCGATCATTTGCGATCTCCCATCGCGCCGGCGTCAAACCCCTTCAGCGCCGCCTTCAGATTGCTTTCCGCATCGATCAGGAAGGTGGCGGAGGTGACGACCGCCTCGCCATCCGCAAGCCCTTCCCGCACTTCGATATAGCCGCCACCGCGACGGCCGAGCGTGACCTGCCGCGGCTCGAAGCGCCCCTCCCCCTTGTCGACGAGGACGGCTTGCCGGCTGCCGGTGTCGAGCACCGAACTGTCGGGCACCGCCAGGACGGGCGCGGCGTCCGCGGTGTCGATGTCGGCATCGACATACATGTCCGGCAGCAGCATCGCATCGGGATTGGCAAGCTCGATCCTGACACGAACGGTGCGGGTGTCGCGATTGACCTGCGGATAGACGATCGCGATCTTTCCGGTGAACGTCCGGCCGGGAAAGCTGCGCGCGCGGACCGCCACCGATTGCCCGACGGCGATAGTGCCGAGATCGCGCTCGGCCACATCGACCAGCGCCCAGACCATCGAGGTGTCCGCGATGCGGAACAGCACATCGCCGGGATTGGCGCGCATACCTTCGACGGCGTTGCGTTCCAGCACGATCCCGTCGCGCGGCGCCGACCAGCCGATGGTGACCGGCGCTGTCCGCGTCCTCTCCATCTCCGCGATGACAGGCTCCGGCACATCGAGATTGACGAGCCGCTGGCGCGAACCGCGGCCATACATCTCGACACCGCCGACCACCTTGGAGGTGATCGTCGCAAGATATTCCGCAGCGGCCGACGCGACGGCCGAGCTGTAGATGTCCATCAGCGGCTGCCCGGCCTTGACGCGGGTGCCGGTGGTGACGTCGGCGACCTTCTGCACAAAGCTCTCGGCGCGCATCGCGATGACCGAGACGCGGCGCTCATCGAGCTGGATCGTGCCGGGCGCCTTCACCGAGACGCGGATCGCGCGCCGTTCGACCGGCTCGGACTTCACGCCCGTGCGCTGGATCTTGCCGGGCGACAGCCTCACGGTGCCGTCGTCGGTGTCCTCGCCTTCGTAGACGGGGATGTAGTCCATCCCCATCGAATCCTTCTTCGGCATCGGCGAGGTGTCGGGCAGGCCCATGGGATTGCGGTAATAGAGGATCTTCCGCGAGGAAAGCGCCTGCTGCGGCGGCTTCGCCTGCGATGCCGTCGTCCGATCGTCGTCGTAGACCGGCAGATAGTCCCGCCCGCGGTCATCCTTGTTCGGACCCGATGACCAGAGTGGCGCGCCGCTGGGATCGCGATAATAGAGCGGCGTTCGGTCCGCGGCCGATGCCCTCGCGGCAAACTCCCCGTTCGAATAGCCCTCAGCGATCAAGCCAAGGCCAGAGCCCAGCGCAACAGCCGTCAGAAGACGCAGCGTTTTCATGGCGTGTCTTTCGCGCACCCGGGAGCGCGCGTCCGTGTGAATGGAGAGGGACTATCGGGCGCCGCCTCGCAGCGCCCGATGGTTCACTTGGTCGCCGTGACGATCACCTTGCCGGTGACGGTCTCAGCTTCGCCCTGCACCTTCGCGGACAGCGTCATCTGGTAGCGGCCGGGCATCGGCAGGTCCGTCCTGAAGGCGTACACGCCCGGCTCCTTCGACGGCAGCGGCGCAACCGCCGACTCCATCTCGGCCATGCCGTCGGGCGCCATATCGACGCGGGTCTTGAAAATGACCGCATCTGGGACCTGTTTGCCGGTCTGCTTGTTGATCAGGCGAACGGCGAGCGTGACGTCGTCGCCCTTCTTCATCTCCGCTTTGATGGGCTCGAACGTGTAGTCGCCCGCGCCCGCCGTCGCGGCGGAAGCGGCAAGCGAAACGGTGGCGGCGAGAGCCGCGGTCTTGAATTTCGAAAGCATCTTCTGTCCTCATGAATTGATCTTCCGCCGTGGCGCATGGCGCGCGCACGTCAGTCATCGTCGCGAGCAGCGGTCATCGAAAGCAGGCTTGCCGCTCACGTCTCAGGCTTTGCGGGATCAGATTCGAGGAGGCCGAAAGGGAGGACTGCCGCCACGGTAAGAGGCGACCTGATCCTCAGGAAGGACCATCTTGCCGGCGACGGCAGCGAGATATGCAAAGGCGACCGGCCTGATGTCAGCGAGCATGATGATCCCGCCGACGCAGCAGAAGCCCATACCGCATTTGGCGCCGCCGGCATGAGAGCCCGTTTTCTTCATGTCGGGACAGCAATCGTCCATCGACATGTCGGCATCGCCGCTCATGTGCATGGTTGTCTGCATGTCGTCCGACGACATCGCGATGCTAGACGCGGACGCGCCAACCGGCAGCATCGCCAAGGATACGGCGATAGCGAAGGCCAGCATGGTACGGACAAACTGCATCGAAAACGACGTGCCTCTCGGGCCGGGACCACGGCCTCAGTACCATATCCGGGTCGGGAAACCAGTCATTGATTATGATCAAGGGTTCGTGACCGAGGCGTCAGGATATCGCGGTGCGTCTTTGCGCTCATACAAAACCGCCCCTGAGGTTCTCCTTCGATATGGAAGGTAACGCGTGGGCGGAGCTGGCGTTCCGGTATTGCGAATCCTGTGACCTGGGAACGCAAGGGCCTATCCTGCGTTACGGACCAAATGAGCCAGGTCCGACGAAGAATACGGCAGGAAAAGACGTTGAGCGAAAGGCTCGCTGACGCTGCGCGCGAAGCCCGCGCGCAGGCGCGGCTTCTGCCGGATGGACAATTGCGCGATGTTCTCCTGGAAAAGGCTCGCCAGTACGAAGCGCAAATACCGCTCAATGCATTTCTGGGACAGCGCTGATCAATCCGAACTGCCGTACTTATGGCCGGTCTCATCGCCGATAAGAATCAGCCCCCGACGCCCCCGACCAGTCGCGGCGGGCAGCCTGTGCGCGCCCTCTCGACTGCCTGAGCGCGCAGCCATTCGCGAAAGCTGACGATCTCCGGGCAATCTGCGGTGCCCTCGGGTGCGATCAGCCAATCGCCGAGCCCTGTCCCCTCCGCGATCCTGTTACAGCGATAACCAGGGTGATGACCGAGGCTGCGGGCGATCAAGAGATCTACCTTGCCCTCGACCAGCTCATGCAGGCCGGCAGGCTGCAGCACGCGCAAGCCAATCTCCGCATGCGCACTCCGAAATGCCGCCAGATCAAGTCTGCGCAGATCAAGGCTGGCGTGGACGCCCAGCTGCAACAGCACCGCACCTTCAGGCTTCAATTGCGAGGTCGCGTCCGCGATGTGGCGAAAGCCTTCGGACACCCCGGGCAGATAGGCCTGACCTGCCGCGGTCAGAATGAGTTGCTTATGTAGCCGCTCGAACAGCTGCACGCCGAGGCGCGCCTCCAGCGCCTTGACCTGCTGCCCGACGGCGGCTGCCGTCACGTGCAGTTCGTGCGCGGCCAGCTTGAAGCTGAGATGGCGCGCGGCGGCCTCAAAGGCGCGGAGCGCGTTGAGTGGCGGAAGGGCGTAGGTCATGGCGCATCAGTTTGACACCGATGGGCCGACTTCTTGCAATAGATTTTCTTGCGCTGAACTGCAGGAATGATGCTTTGCACCGCAGTGATGTCGCCGGATACGGTCGGTCCGCAACATCAGGAGGTCCCTTATGGCCGAGATCCATCCCTTCTACGAGGCCCATCGCGATGACATGGAATCCGCAATGCGCCAGCGCCTCGACCTGGCCGAGCCGATGCTGCGCGAGCGCGCGCATTTGTCCGACGTCGACGCTGTCAGGCAGAAGGTGATGGACGAGTTCGCAATCGTGCTGACCCAGATGCCCTATGTCGGCGGCGCCGCCAGCCGCATGAGCGATTTCTTCATGCGCCTCACCGGCTTCATGGCCATCAGCCGCGTGCTGCGCCGGCGCGGCGTGCCGGTGACCGTGATCGGCGAGATCGAGCGGCAGACCTACAAGGCACAGCTGCTCACTCAACCGGAGGCGGAACGCCTCGCCGCGGGAGATCACTTCATGTCGGCGGAGAACCAGATATTGCTGCGCGAGCAGGCGGCGAGAAGCGTCACAGAAAGCCACCAGGCCGAATTTCCGGAGGATTTTGTCTACGATTTCGTCGAGCCGGCCCCGAATGACAGTTTTGAATTCGGCATCAATTATCGGGCCTGTGGCTTCTGCAAGTTCGCAGGCCGCCATGGCGACAGGGAGATCCTGCCCAACATTTGCGGGCTTGATTTCGACGCCTATGCCACCCGTGGCATCCGCCTGGAACGGACGCAAACGCTGGCCGGCGGCGCGAGCCATTGCAATTTCCGCTTCTCGCGATTGCAACGTGACTGATGACTAGCACGGAACCGGCCTCGCGCGAGCTGCGCTAATTCGTGCCGCAGCGGCAGTTCTCGTAGTCCACGGGATCGTGGCTGTTGAAGATCGTGACGCGCTTGCCATGGTTCAGCTTCAGCTCGCGCAGGCGCGCCTGGTTGGCGATGCGGGCGTTGCGGTCCATATCCACCTTGCGCTGGAAATAGCGGAGCATCAGCGGCGCGCGCGGCGATGCGTCGAGCTGGCCGTGATGGAAATAGCTGTCGCCGGCATGCAATAGCCAGGCGTCGCCGGAGCGGACCGCGATGCCGCAATGACCAAGCGTGTGGCCGGCGAGCGGGATCATCAGGATATCAGCATCGCGGTCGCCAAGCGCGCGCACGCCCTTGAAGCCGAACCAGTCTTCGCCGGTCTCGCCGTAGAAACTCCAGCTCGGCCCGTGGCTCCATTGGCCCGTGACGTAACGCCCTTCGGGCGGTGCCGGCTTGCGCAACACGGCCACGTCGTATTCGGCGCGATGGACGTGGATCGCAGCATGGGGAAAGTCGGGCACGCCGCCGGCGTGGTCGCGATCGAGATGCGTCAGCAGCACGTGGCGCACATCATGGGGTGAATAGCCGAGTGCCCTCACCTGCTGCACCGCCGTCTCGGCCGGATCGAGCCTCGGCGCCGTCTGGCGCAGCCAACGCCGCCCGAGCCTTTCGGGCGCGGCGATATCGCCGAGCCCGATGCCGGTGTCGACCAGCGCGAGGCCGCCATTGGTTTCGATCAGCAGGCAATGGCAGACCATGCGGGCGCGCTGGAACAGGCCGCCGGTGCCGTTCACGAGCCGACCGCCCATGGGGCACATCGTGCCGGTGTTGAGGTGATGGATCTTCATGGATGACGCTCGCCTGTTGTGGACAGCGCCTTCTTGTCATCCTCCAATCCATAGGTAAAATATCTGATATTGATGGTATCTCTAGGCCTATCCTATGGACATCCGCGAGCTCCGCTACTTCGCCGCCGTCTATCGCGAACGCAACCTCACGGCCGCGGCGCGCACCTGCTTCGTGTCGCAGCCGTCGATCTCGACCGCGATCACCAATCTGGAGGCCGAGCTCGGCACCACGCTGTTCATCCGGCACAAGAAGGGCGTCGCGCCGACGGCCTCGGCCGAGCAGTTTCACACCGTCGCCCGCCGCATCATCGACGAGGCCGACGCCGCGCGAAAGCTGTTCCGCAAGCCCAGCACCAAGACCTCCGTCACGCTGGGCCTGATGCGGACGCTCGACGTCCCCAGGACGATCGCGCTGCTGAAGCCGCTGACGGCGCGCAGCGACATCGCGCTCCGACTCGTCGGCAGCGACGAACGTGCGGATGCACGGATCATCTCGAAAAGCATGCTGCGCGAGGAGGAGCATTTCGTCCCGCTCTGGAGCGAGCGCTATGTCGCGGCGCTGCCGGCCTCGCATCCGCTGACGCTGAAGGAGAAGCTGCGCGCCGCCGATCTCGCCGACGTGCCGATGATCGACCGCTGCCATTGCGAGCAGAGCGCGTTCTTCGGCCGGGCGGCGCAGCGGCGCCAATCTGCGGCGATCGCGCAATCGGAAGACTGGGCGATGGCGCTGGTCGCGGCCGGCGTCGGCGTCGCCATCATCCCGGAAGGCGTGGCGAAAGGCGTTTCCGATGTCGCCATCAGGCCGATCGAAGTGAAGATCAAGCGCGAGGTCGGGCTCGCCTATCGCGCATCCGTGCCACTGGCGGACGCGTTGAAGGATTTTGTCGGGAAGCTGCAGCGCGGGCGCGCAAAGCCCCGCAACCAGTCCAGCCGCCGGCGCAACCAGCAATAACTATCCGAGCAAGCCCTTCAGGCCGGCATAGATCGAGCCCACCGCGGTCGCGGCGACGCCGGCCAGCGGGCCGATGGTCTGCATCAGGTCCTGAATCAGGCGGGCGCGGCGGCGGAGCTGTTCCTCGCCAACATGCTGCCCGAGCAGGCGCGCCATCTTGAAGGCGAACGCATTGGGCTTGCCGCCCTGGCCCAGGACGCGCGGCAAGACCTGAAAGATCACGACCCCCAATATGTTTCCGGACACGAAGGCGAGCAGGATGCTCGCGCCGTATTCGAACACTTCGCGCCACTCGACCCACACCGTCGGCAGGATCGGAACGTCGTCGTGGAATCCGGTCACCGTCAGCATCGCCTGGATGCTGAGGCTGGCGAGCAGCAGCGCCAGCACGAACGCCCCCCATGTCGAGACCCGATGCAGGGGATAGGCTGCGAACCCGAACAGCAGCGGGATGACGATCGAGGCGATGCGGAGCGGAATTGGCGACAGATTGAAGGTGATGGTGACCAGAACATGCGCGAGCGTGAGCAGGACGGACGGAATGACGACGTAGAGAACGGCATGCGTCCCGTAATAGCGCAGCGGATTCTTGTAGCGCTCGAGCCGGACATTGACGCGATCGAGATCGCGCCTCAGCCTGTCCAGCTCGGCGACGATGTCGTCGATCTCCAGCAGCGTCGGTCTCACCACGCGCAGATCGCGCGAGCAGTGCTTGCACGCGATGGCCTCGTCCTTGATCGTCTCGGCGCAGAATGGACACTCCATCGTCAGCGCGACGTCCTGCGCCGCATGATGGTCTCGATCTCGTCTCTGGCGCGCGCCAGCTCATCGCGCAGCTGGTCGCGCTTGCGCAGGAGATCGTCGCGCTCGGCAATCAGTGTCGCGGGCACGGCGATGTCGCGCGAGCAGGACGCACAGACCAGCGCGCGATCGGCATTCTCGGCCTGGCAGTAGGGACACATCACTTGGGTGCGACCTTGAGGGTGAAGATGGCCGTGCCGGGCCGCCCGTCACTGTCCTTGATATCGACCCGCATGGTGTAATCGCCGGGCGGCAATTCCGCGTCCAGTATGTTGATGCCGTCGGCCTGGACGAACGGCTTGATGCGGGGCGTCAGATCGACGTTCGGCGTGCGCAGGAAGATCACCTTGACCGAATCAGGATCGATCTTGGCGCCGCCGAACGACTCGAATTTCAGCTGCAGCTTCAAGGGAGAGGCGACGGACTCTCCGGGCGAGACGAACTCCACCTTGGGACCGCGCAGGATGCCGCGCCGGTCCGCCGCGACCGCGCCCTTCGGTGGCGGCAGCTTGGCCTCCTCTTCAGTGATCAATTGCGTCGCCCGCGAGGCTCCCGAAAACAAAAGACCTGCCGCAACCAGCCCCAGCAAGAAATTCCGCGTCATTGTTCTTCCCAACCTTCCGGTGTCAATCATCGCACGCCGCCATCACCGATGATCGTATAGGGCGCCCAGAACAGCGGGTGCGCGTAGGCGAACTCGGTCTTGCCCTCGCCGTTCAGGTAACCGGGACCATCGACCAGAGCCATCATTGCCTGCCGCAGCGCTTCGCTCCGCGACAGTTTTGGATCGTCGGCCTGCCGCTTGAATAGATCGGTCACGAGCTGGCGGGCCGATTGCGAATGCACCGACCAGTTGGTCACCAGCAGCGCGCGCGTTCCCGCATAGAAGAATGCACGGCCAAGGCCGGAGGCGGCCTCCGCGCCGGCGCCTGCACCGGCGCCGGTGTTGCAGGCAGACAGGATCACCCAGTCGGCGTCGAGCTTCAGGCCGAGGATCTCCTCCATGGTGAGGAGGCCGTCTCCGCCCTCGCCCGTCACCGCCGGCGACGACAAGGCAAGAGCGGGCTGCGTCAGACCGTTGAGCTCGCCCGGCACGAGACCGTGGGTAGCGAACGCCAGAATCCTGAAGCCGGAGAGATTCATCGTCTTCACGGCGCTCTCGGTCGCATTCTTGCCGAGGAACAGCACCTTCGAGGGATCTGCCTGCAGGGCCAGCGCGATCGATTTGAGCTCGTCGGCCGTATCAGGGAGACGCGGCAAGAGCCCGAGCTCGGCGCTGTCGACGCCTTCGAGCTTCGGGCTGCTGCGACGCTTCAGCGGCATGCCGCGGGTGACGTTGCCGCCGACATCGGCGACCTGCACCTTGCCGTCGGCGCTTTCTGCCTCGGCCTGCTGATCCTTGTTGAAATAGGGATCGCCGAACGCCACAAGATCGCCGCGGCCGGGCTTGCCGGGCGGCAGCTGCCGCAGCGTGCGCAGGGCCGCAGCCGACGGCACCGTCGACACGGCATGGGTCCGCGCCAGCCAGGGCACGTTGCGATAGCCGACGAACAGCGGATCCTCCTCGGCCGCTACCTCCGCCGCTGCGGTCGGCAGCAGCGACAGCGGCAGCAGGCCGAGGGCGCCGTTGGTCACCACGATCAGGTTCTTGGCGGGCTTCCATCCGCTCTCGACCGGTTTCAGCAACAGCTCGTAGAGCTCGTAACCGAGCTTCAGGTCGAATGGCGGAATGTCCGAGATCATTGCCGCCTGCGGCTCCAGCGCCTCGCGCAGCTTGCGGACCTTGGTCTCGATGTCGCCGCCCCTGGCATTGACGGCGGCAAAGGCCACCGGGCCCGATTTCGGCACAGCCCAGACGAAGCTGCCGTTCTGGCCGAAATAGAACGACAACATCGCTTCGTTGTCCGACAAGGTCGCGCGGATCTCGGCAACGCTCGGCGGCTTCGGCGAAACCAGATCGGCATAAACAGGGAATTTCTGCTTGATCTCCTGGCGCGCCTTGTCGCGTTCACCGCGCAAGGCCGTGATCGACGCCTGGATCTGCTGCGCGCCCTTCTCGTCGCGCTCCGCCGAGGGAATGGCGAGGACGTTGTTGAGGGTGCCGAACTGGGCGTTGACCTGTTTTGTCAGATCCTGCTCCTTGCGCACGAGCTCGGCGAGCGCGGGATCCTTGGCGGCGGCACGCGCGCTTGAGGCCGCGAGCGCCTGCTGCACGGAGCGGCCACGGATGGCATCGGCAAGACTGAACGTCTCCTCGCCCACGGCGCCGCTGGTACCCTCGGCCCGCGCCAGCAGCAGCAGGTAACTCTCGACGATGGCCTGCAGCCGCTGGCTGCGCGCGGCCACTACGGTCGTGTTCTCGTCGTCGGCGTTCTCGTTCGCGTTCGCCATCATGATCGGAATGGCGGCCTTGAACTCCCTGATGGCGTCGGCATCGCGCCGTGCGCGCATCAGGCCGATCGCCAGGGTGCCACGCGCCGACGCCGCATCGAAATGGTTCTCGCCGACCCGCCCGACCTGCTTCTTGACCAGTTGCTCGGCGGCGGCGATGCCGGCGTCGAGCTGGCCGGAATTGTAGAGCGCGAGGATGCGCGCCGGATTGAGCTCGATGACCTGGCGGCGCTGCGGATCCCAATTGGCGACCGCCTTGTCGATCCGCGCAAACATGTCGCTGGCTTCGGCATTGTTGCGCCGCAGGTTGAGAATACCGGCGAGCTGCGACAGCAGCTGCACGGTCGCTTGCGAGTCTTCCGGCACGCCGACCGTCTTGTTGATCTCCAGCGCGACGCGGCCGAGCTGCTCCGCTTCCTCGTAACGGCCCTCATCGACCAGGATGCCGGCCAATCCCATCACATAACGCGGCATCACCGGATTGTACTTGCCAGTGTCCTTCAGGCGCGACAACAGCGCCCGGCGCGCGTCGACCTCGGCTTCGGCGAGCCTGCCCTGCCGCGCCTTCATGCGCGCCTGGCTCAGAACCAGATAGTCGATGGTCTGCAAGACGACGGTTTCAGCGGGAGGATTGTCCGACTCCATCACGGCCTTCATGCCGGCGCGCTTGCGCTGCTCGGCCAGACGATAGGAGGCTTCGGCTTCCTTGAACTGCCCGCGCGCCTCGAAGATCATGGCGCGGGTGCCCTCGATTTCACCCTCCCAATTCTGCCCCATCTTCGCATAGGAGGCGCGCCATCCGGGAAGGCCGCTGGTGCGAGCCTCCTGGATCCCGGCGAGGCTGCGGCGCAGATAGGCTTCGGCCTGCGGGATGTCGCCCATTTGAATGAGAATGCCTGCGATCGAGCGATTGGCGTTGAACAGATACCCCTTCGCGCCCGGCGCAGTGGCGACCTCGCGCAACTGCCTCTGCATGATCTCGAATGCGCGCTTCGGATCGCCGGCGTTCGAATATTGCAGGGCGGCAAGCTGTGTCAGCCGACCCATCATGTTTGCGCTGATGGCGCCGCGTCCGACCTCGATGGCCTTGTTGGCGTCAGCGATGGCTTCGGCAAGCCGTCCGAGCTGGGCGCGCGCATTGGCACGATCGAAATAGAACTGGGCGAGATCCTCGCGGGACTCCTTGCCCGTGGGCGTCGAATCCGCGTCCGCCTTCAGCTCCGCAATCAGCTTCTCGTTCGGCTTTTCGCTGTCGAGGATCGCGGTGATGTCGGAGATGGTGCGCGGCGGCGCGATGAAGTCCTTGGGCAGCGCAGTCCCCGGCGCCAGCTTGGGCGCCTCTTCCTTCGGTACCTCGACCGCGACATTGGCGCGGCCGTTGGCGGCATTGAGCGCCGCCATCACGCAGGCTTTGACCTGCGGCGAGGCCTTGGCGCGGCATGCTTCCCGATCGGCACCGCCGCCCGCATGCATGCAGGCCTGCACGATCGGCTTGCCGACGGTCATCCTGCAATTCTCGATCGCCGCCTCCTTGGTCAGCGCGGCAGCCGTCCCGGTCGATCCCAGGAGAACGGCGAGGACCAGCACTTTTCGCGGCAGGGGAACTTCCAGACGGCTCTTGACCGGACTCGCGGCGTTGAGGCTCATCGCGAAGGACCTTTGAGTGAAATCACTTGAAGAAACGAGCTGATCCTACCCCTATTGCGCGACAGGACAATCACCAATCGGTAGGGTGGCGGAATGCTTAAGAGGGGTGGCGGCAGCCGTGGGCACCGGTTCCCCGGGCGGACGTGCCAGCAGGGGCGGCGCGGGTTGATCGCGCGGATTGTCGGGCTGCTCGTGCCCGGACGGCGGCCGCGGCCCCGCGCTCAGCCCTTCGAGACGACCGCGCGGCCGTAAGGCGGCTGCGAGATGACAGGCGGATTGGCGGTTTGCGCGGCGAGTTCGCCGATCAGGCGGTCGGCGTCGGCGGCCATGCCGTCTGGCGCCTGGATCACCAGCCGCTCCAGCGCCCAGCGATAGGACGAGACGCGCTGCTCGAGGCTTTGCTGCACCCACTGGACGATCAGCGAGTTCTCCTGCATGCGCGCGACGGCGTCCGCCTTTTCCCGTGGCGACAGCGCGGAGACGCGCGCCATGCTGGCGTCCCGCCTCCTGTCGAGATCGATGACGCGGATCGCGCAGGCAAAGAACGGCTCGAAGCGGGTGATGTCGTTGCGCACGTCCTCGATCAGCTGCGCATAGCGCGAGGCGTGCGAGCGATGCGGCTCGTCGATCAGCGTACGGCCGTACATGGTGCGGTCGAACACCACCTTCTGGCGCCACGGTGCCGGCAGGGCCTTGTAATCGCCGAACACGCTCTTCCAGGCCGGCCGGGACAGCGGCGGCTCGATCATGGGATAGGCGAGGTCGCGAAGCTGGCGTTCCTCGTCGGTCAACTGGAATTGGGAGGACTTCAGGCCGAGGCTGCCGGTGGCCTCAAGGCCGAGCCAGCTGTGCATATCGTCGCTGCGCATGTCGGCGCGGGTGCGGCCGAAATCACCGCCGCTGCAGCCAGCGAGCGCGGTGCCCAGGGCTGCGAACAGAATGGCCGATCGAATGGTGCGGATCTGATGGATGGAGCCCGGCATTGCAAAAGCCGCAATTCAGCGGCGGCGGCGGCGGCGCCCCGGCGCGGTGCCCTGCTCCGGTCCACGGTCGCCGCTGGTTTCGTCGCTGTCGCGCTCGATGCGGATGACGGGAAGGATCAGGATCGTTCCCATGTCCGCGCGCGGTGTGACGTCCCCCGACGAGCCCACCCGGCGACCGGCCGGAAATTCGATGATGGTCCCCATGTCAGCTCTCTCGACTGCCGCGCGACCGAACGCGCCCCGGCAACATGGGGGTCATTAGGATCAGTTTATGGTTAACGGGGTGTAAACGCGGCTCTCGGACCGTAACCGCACGGACCGTTGCCCTCGCCGCCGTCCCGCAGCGAGACGAGATGGCTAAAATTGAGCGGGTTTGCTTCACATTTCGTTTTCCTTAAGCAACCTTTAAAGGAACCCTTGATAGGCTGTGACGACAGTTCTTCCGAAGTTGCGTACGCCTCCATGACCAAGTCGCTGTTTCCCGGATTCGACGGGCTGATGACACTCTCCCGCCGCGAGGGCGTCGATGTTCGCCCCACCCTGCTGCGCGTGTTGACCGATCTCTATGTCCAGGCCAGCACCCACACCGAGGACGAGCAGCGTCAATTCATCGAGCTTGCGACGCGGCTGATCGATCAGGTCGACGACGCGACGCGCGCGGCCGTCAAGGCGAAGCTTGCGATCTATCCGCACACGCCCGTGCCCGTACTGCAAAAGCTCGGCCTGGTCGCGGCGCAGGAAGGCCGCCGCGTGCCGCTCGCGCGCACAATCCCGGAAGCTGCGCTTGGCCCCTCGCCCGCCCGCACGCCGACGGACACGGAAGGGCGCATGGCCGCCAACATGGCGATGCAGCCGAAGGAAGCGGCCGAGATCCACGACATGTTCTTCGGCGCCGATGCGAGCCAGCGCGCGCTGATGCTGCAAAACCTGGCGCAGACGCCGCTGAAGGCCGCGCCGCGGATTCCGACCGTGCATGCCAAGCGCGCGATCCAGGTCCTGGAGATGGCGGCGATCGCGGGCGATGTCGACAGCTTCACCTACGAGCTCGGCGACACCCTGATCCTGCCCTCGCGCGTCGCAACTGAGATCGTCGAGGATGCCGGCGGCGAGGCGCTGGCGGTTGCCGCGCGCGCGCTCGACATGCCGAGCCCGAACTTCCAGCGCATCCTGCTGTTCTTCAAGCCCGCGATCGGCACCTCCGTGAACGAGGTCTATCGGCTGTCGCGGCTCTATGACCGCATCAGCGACCGCTCGGCGCTGGTGATGCTCGCAGCCTGGCGCGGCTCGACGCTCGCCGTCACGCGCACGAAATATCAGCCGTCGCTGCATGACAGCGACCGGCAGCGCGCACGCGGCGCGTCCAGCCCGTCGCGGCCGAGCGTGCAGCCCGGATCGAGCCCGGCGGTGCGCACGGGTTCTAGCGGATCAGAACGCTAAACTTTCCACGTCGTCATTGCGAGCGCAGCGAAGCAATGACGGTGAGGATGGATCAGGTCTTCGCCAATTCCAGAAAGTGCCGCCCGGCGCGGTCTTCGGTCTCGACGATCCAGGCATCCGGATCGAAGCGGAGCTCCTTGGTCAGGCGTTCTTCGACGGCAGACTCAGGCACAGGCTGCGGCGCAATCGGCACGAAGAAGCGATCGACCGGGCGGCCGTCGTCATAAGAGGTCTGCGGAGCCGGCACGTAAAGCATCGCGTTGCCGTCGAGCAGCGACACCTTGACGAACACCGCGCCCGCCTCCTCGGCGCCGCGATGGCGCACCGCGCCGAACACGCCCTCGGTCTGGCACCGGCGCAAGTAGGCTGAGACCCAGATATTCGATTTCAAACGCATGGGCGCACGATAGGCCAGTGCTGCAAGCAGCACCAGCCTTGAGCCTTTGACAAGCGACGACGATTATTCGACGGGATGGCCGATCGCGGCGGCGAGCTCGCGCAGCAGGCGGTCCGACACCTGGCCGGTGACGGGCAATTTGTGCTGGCGCTCGAATGTCTGGATCGCCGACTGGGTCTCGCCGCTCATCGTGCCCGTGATCTTCAAATTGCCGTAGCCGTATTCGGACAGCGCGCGCTGCACGCCGGCGAGGCGACGCGCCGCCGGGCTCTGCTGCGGGATCGGCGCCGGTGGCCGCGCGACGGCAACCGAGGACGGGGCCGGCGTCGGTGCCGTGGCCTTGAGCACCAGATTGGTCATGGGATCGCCCGAGCGCGGCGTCGAGGCGGTCGTCTCGGCGGGTTTCTCCGGCGGCTTCTCGGCAGGCTTGGCCTCGACGCGAAACTCGGTCGCCTTCGGCTCGAGCGGCGAGGTATCGGCGCCGACGGGGCGCGGGCGCGGCATGGGGCTTGAGAGCGACGCCGGCGACGGCGCAGGAAGATTGATCACGGTGCCGAACATCGGCGCCGGATGCCGGCCGGTCTGCAGGAACAGCGCGTTGGCAACGATAGCGCTGATGGTGGCGGCGGCGACGAGGCCGGCCAGCGTGTCCTTGGGACTATGCAAGAGCACGCGCAAGACGAGGTTGCGCTCGGTCTCGACATCGATGACCGCAGCCTTGGCCTTGGCGCCACGGCGGCGCGGAGCGGCTTCGTCGTTGGCAGACTTCTTAGGCACTTTTCTTCACCAGAGCAGGTTGGTCCTGAACGTCATGACGCAGCACCGGCGTCAACGTCGCGATCTTGCTCGCCACCGGCTTGGCTTGCGGCGGCGTATAGACGAGCGGCAGCTTGACCGTGACGGCGGTGCCCTCGCCGAGCTTGCTTTGTACCGTCAATTCGCCGAGATGCAACGCCACCAGGCTCTTCACGATCGAAAGCCCAAGGCCAGTGCCTTCGTGCCGGCGCTCATAGGTCTTGCCGCACTGGAAGAACGGCGCGCCGATGCGCTTGAGATCGTCGGGCGCGATGCCGACGCCGGTGTCGCTGATGCGCAGGGTCAGCTGCGAAGCCGATGCCGATGCTGATACCGTGACCTGGCCGCCGCGCTCGGTGAACTTGACGGCGTTGGCGACGAGATTGAGCACGATCTGCTTGAAAGCGCGGGGATCGCCGGTCATGACAGGCAGATCCTGCGGCGCGTCGGTGATGAGGTCGATGCCGCTCTCGCGCGCCTTAAGCGCGAGCAGATTGCAGCAATGCATCAGCGCTGCGCGCGGCGCGAACGGCTCGGAGGCGATCTCGAAATTGCCCGATTCCATCTTCGACATGTCGAGGATGCCGTTCACTACCGACAGCAGATGCTGGCCGGAAGCGTTGATGAGCTCGGCATATTCCTTGCGCTGGCTGGCGGCCAGCATCAGTGTCTGCTCCTGCGCGATCATCTCGGAGAAGCCGATGATGGCGTTGAGCGGCGTGCGCAGCTCATGACTCATGGTGGCGAGGAAGCGCGTCTTGGCGGCGTCGGCGGCTTCCGCCGCGCTGCGAGCCTGATCGAGCGCCTGCTCCGACAGCTTGCGATCGGTGACGTCGCGCATCACCGCGACGACTTCGAGCTCGGCGGTGACGTCGCTGTAAGAATTCTGGCGCTGATCCTGGTCGAGCGGACGGCAGCGCATCTCGACCCAGATGAAGTCGATCTGGCCGCGCTCGGAACCGGTGGGATCGCGACGCAGCCGGAATTCGACGCTGCGGACCTCGCCACGCGCGGCGTCCGACAGCGCGGTGAGATAGGCCGGACGATCGGCGACATGGACGCGATCGAACAGGCCGTGGCCGAGCAGTTGCGCGACCGGCATGCCGAGCATGGCTTCCGCAGCCGGCGAGATGAACTGCACCGCGCCGTTGCGCTGATGCCGCGAGATCACGTCGCTCATGTTGCGCGCGAGCAGGCGATAGCGCTCCTCCTCGCGCGAGAGCAGCGTGACGCTGGTGCGCGCAAGCGACTCGGCGCCGAAAGCAAGGCCCGCGGCATAAAGCGTCGCCGAGGCAACGCCGAACGCCATCATCACGCCGCGCTGGGTTCCGCTGAGCTCGCCAGAAGGCGGCCAGCCGAGCAAGCTGAGTAGGATCAGGACGGCCGCGCAGGACAATGCGAGCAGCGAGGCAAAGGCCGCGACACGGCGCGAGGCCGACAAGGCGGCTTCCAGGGGAACCACGACCAGCCAGATCGCCGCGAAGGATTCGATACCGCCGGTCGTGGCCGCGATTGCCATGATCAGCCCGGCAAGCGCCAGCGACGACAGCACATGGGCGCCCTCATAGCGCCCGGTGCGCGACAGGAACCAGGACAGCAGAATCGGCGCGATCAGCCAGGCGAGGGCCGCGACCTCGATCGCGCTCGGCGCGCCGCGCAGGACAAGATAAACGGGAAATGCGGCAAAAGCGGCCAGGCTTCCAAGAAGCCGCGGGGCCATGAAGGCCCGATGCCGCGCACGCGTCAGCGCATCGTAACGCGCGGAGGGATGCAGCAGTGCATCGAGACAATCGCGGATGATACTCAAAACTGTCACGGGTCTCGCGCTTCGGCTCACTCGTCAAAAGACGCGCCGGAACGCCTCCTTGTCGTTGAGCCACCGTGTCAGAGCGACCTTAAACGAGTGCTAAGGCGGATCGGCGCGCGGCAGGACGCCGTCTTTTCGTTGAGATTTTTAGGCGATTTGGCGATGTCATTCATCGGTGATGGTGAACACAGGGTTTCGCCTTGCCCTTCATGGTTTCGAATTGGTGGATGTGCAGGTCCCGGACACCACGGACGGGCCGATCAATCGAAAATTGACGCGACCCCGCCCTGCGAAGTTTTTTGCGTAAATTTTCCGCGAATTAAGCTCAAGGCAATCACTTGCGATTTATCGAGAGCTGCTAGGTCGCTGGCGCCGCGCGGAGATCGCCGCGTGCCAGATCTAACTACAGGTCGATAAGATGCGCTTTCTGCTTCGCATCACATTCTGGCTCGGGCTGGTGCTGGTGCTCCTGCCGCGGGACAAGACGCCCGAATCGGGCAAGCTGCCGAACATCGGCGCTGCCGACGCGGTGCAGGCCGCGACGGCGGCCGTCTCCGACGTGAGCCAGTTCTGCAAGCGCCAGCCAGCGGCGTGCGAGGTCGGCGGACAGGCCGCAACCATCATCGGCCAGCGGGCGCAGGACGGCGCGAAGAAGATCTACCAGATCATCAACGACAAGAAGGAGCAGATCACCAACGACAAGAATGAGAAGACCGACAAGAAGGCGCCCGACCATACCGGCTCGATTGCGGTGGCCGGCGAAGGCGACGCCATGGCGAGCGAGGCGCCTCGCGACACGCTGACCCAGGACGATCTTGCGTTGGAATGGCGCGGCCCCGAGGCGACGGCGAATTAGGCCCGAATCCTATCGATTTCGACGCTTCGCGTGCCTATATTGGCCTGAACGGGAACCACGGGCCATCAATGACTTCGATCGACGATATCCGCGAGAATTTCGAGCTTCTGGACGATTGGGACGACCGTTACCGGTACGTCATCGAGCTCGGCCGCACCCTGGAACCGATGCCCGAGGCGGAACATTCGGCCGAGAACAAGGTGCAGGGCTGCGTCAGCCAGGTCTGGCTCCAGAAGCTGGTCGAACCCGACGGTGGTGCACCGATCCTGCGGTATCGCGGCGACAGCGACGCGCATATCGTGCGCGGGCTCGTCGCGATCGTGCTCGCGCTTTATTCCGGCCGCACGCCGCAGCAGATTCTCGAGACCGATGCGATTTCCGTGTTCAATGAGTTCGGCTTCCGCGATCATCTGACGCCGCAGCGCTCCAACGGCCTGCGCTCGATGGTGGAGCGGATCAAGACCGATGCGAGAGAGGCGCTGGCGGAGGCATCTTAGCGCCTCATTGTGAGCTGCCGTAGGGTGGGCAAAGCGAAGCGTGCCCACCCTTTGCGTGTGACGGAGAGAATTCGTGGGCACGGCGCAAGTGCGCCTTTGCCCACACTACGAGATCTTGGGCGCCGCCCTACTTCCCCTTCTTCCGCTGCTGCTGTCCCAGGCCCATCTTCTTTGCCAGTTGCGAACGGGCCACCGCGTAGTTCGGGGCGACCATGGGATAGTCGGCCGGCAGGCCCCATTTCTCGCGATATTGCTCGGGCGTCATGCTGTACTGGGTGCGCAGATGGCGCTTCAGCGACTTGAAGCGCTTGCCGTCTTCCAGACACACCAGATAGTCCGGCGCGATCGACTTTTTCAGCGACACCGCGGGCTTTGCCGGTTCGAGCGGCGCCTCGACGCGGCCCGACGATACCCGCGTCAACGCACCGTGCACCTGGCTGATCAGGTTCGGAATCTCGCCGGCCGGCGTCGGGTTATTGCTGAGATAGGCCGAGACGATGTTCGCCGTCAGCTCGATGAAATTCTTGCCCGCGGCATCCGACATGGCGCGACCTCTCTCCAATCCGGCTCCGTCGCGCTGCATTGGCGGCGATGAAGTATTCTCTGTCAACAATACGTTTGGCCGAAATACGACGACTGGCGAATATGAGCCGATTACTGATCTGGCAACAATAGCGGCGAGGCTTTACTTGAAATGCGAGATACCTTCAGCCACCGCGCTGGTCGAGATGGGCGCGCAGCTCGTCGATCGAGGCAAAGCGCATCATGCCCTCGGGCATCTGCGCCTCGATCGAGCCGTCGGAATAGAGCGAATAGGCCATGCCGTCGACGATGCCGGATTTCAGCACCGTCACCTGCGGCTGTTCGGCTGGCGGCTCGGACGCAGGCGAAGCTGCGGTGGGTTGAGGCGCCGCCGGCTCGAAGGTCGATGACGGGCGGGGCGGCGGGGGCGGCGGCGGTGGACGACGCGCCACCGGTGGCTCCGGCGGCCGCGCGCGGTCCGGCTTCGGCCAGGCATCGTCGAAGCTTGCATGCGGCGCATCCGGCGCGGCGGGCTCTGCGGGGGCAGGAGATGCCTGCGGCGGTGCGCTCTCGGCGGCTTTCGCCTCGGCACGCTCACGCTCCTTGCGCGAGCTCGAGGCGAACAGCAGGTTCCGCTTGCGCGGTGTTTCCGGCGCTGCTGAGGGTAGCGGAGGTGCTTCCGGCTCGGCCGGCGGCTCGACACGGGGGCGCGCGGCCGCTTCGGCCTGCCAAGGCGGCGCAGCCAGAGTTGGCGGCGCGGCCGGCGATGGCGGCGACTCAACCCGCATTGCGGGAGCGGGTTCCGGCACAGACGCACCGAGCCCGTTGGGCGATGCCAGGCCCGGCGGCAGCACCGGCCTGACGCGAACCTCCGAGGCCGCGGCTGCGCCGGCCAGCCTGCGAGCGATGGCCCGCAGCTCAAGCAGCACGACGTAGAGGCCTATCAGTAGCATACCGGAGCAGACGCCGATCGTTCCGCTCGTTATGAGCGTGCTGCCGAGGCTGAAATCCCTGATGGAATAGCCAAACGCGATCGCAAGGAGGCCCGCCAGAATGGCGAAAATCCCAGCGATCAACAGAGCCACACTCATCGAACACACCCCCGGCGCGCAACCATGCGCGATACCCGCTACGCCACGATACCGTCTTACTGCGTTCCACGCCAACGACCAAATTGCCGCCACTGTTCCTAAAGGGAAGGATATCAGGGACTTATTCACATTCCCTTCAGCAATGCTCCGCTAGCTCTGAAGGGGTGCCAAGTTGGAAATTGCTGCGTCGCATCAGGAATTTAGCCATAATGCCCAATTACTTGGTCATGGAACTGCGCTATAGGGAGTCCGGGGTTGAGGCCCGCGCGCACCAGCTGGGCCACGAGGGGATTCCGGGTCACCAATTGCCATGACATCCATCACGACTTCGGCGATCGACACGCCTCAGCGGCGCTCGGTTGAACGGACTTGCGACGACCTTGCCATGCTGGTGCTGGCTGCCGTCGCCGTCATCGCAGGCTTGACCTTCCGCGACTACGGGCTCGGTTGGGACGACTACACCCACGCAGAATATGCCGACCTGCTGCTGCGCATGTATGGCTCCGGCTTCAGCGACACCTCCGCCCTCTCCTTCGCCAATCTCTATATGTATGGCGGCGGCTTCGACATGGCCGCGGCGCTGCTGCACAAGATCATTCCGCTCGAGCTGTTCGAGACGCGACGCCTGGTCGGCGCTGTTGTCGGCGTGATCGGCCTTGCAGTGACGTGGCGGCTGGGACGTCGCATCGGCGGACCTCTTGCCGGCCTCGCCGCGCTGCTGCTGCTGGCGCTCTGCCCGATCTTCTACGGCCACATGTTCATGAACCCGAAGGATGCGCCCTTCGCGGTGGCGATGATCATCCTGATGCTCGGCCTCGTCAGGCTCGCCGAGGAATATCCAAAGCCCTCGCCGCGCACGATCCTGATCGTCGGCCTGGGAGCAGGCCTCTCGATCGGCTCGCGCATTCTCGGTGGGCTCGCGCTGGTCTATGCCATGATCGGCTTCGTGCCCCTGTTCCTGGAGGAGCTGCGCAGCGAGGGCGTCCGGGAGGCTGTCAGGCGTTTTGCCCATGTCGTCTACGTGCTGCTGCCCGGCCTTGTGCTGGGCTATCTCGTGATGGGCCTGATCTGGCCGTGGTCGATCATGGAGCCCGGCAATCCCTTCGAGGCCTTGACCTATTTCTCGCACTTCTTCGAGAAGCCCTGGAAGGAAATGTTCGACGGCGCGATCGTGTCCGTGCCCGACATGCCATGGTCGTATCTGCCGACGCTGTTTGCCCTGCAACTTCCCGAAGTGATGCTGGTGTTGATGGCCGGCGCCATGTTCAGCACCTTCGCCATGCTGCCGCGCCGCGAGGTTCCGGCGCGCCGCAAGACCATCCTTTTGATGCTGACGCTGGCGGCGACCCTGCCGCTCGCGATCGCGATGGTGAAGCGGCCGGCGCTCTACAATGGCATCCGCCATTTCGTGTTCGTGATCCCGCCCATGGCGGTGCTTGGCGGCGTCGCCTTCGCCTGGACCATGGAGCGCTTGCGCACCAACCATCGCGCCTGGCAGCCGGCCATGCTCGCACTGTTCTGCTTCGGTCTCGCGCTGCCGCTGGCCGAGATGATCCGGCTGCATCCTTATCAATACACCCACTTCAACCACATCGCCGGTACCGTGCGCGCCGCCGACGACCGCTTCATGCTGGACTATTGGGGCCTCGCCTTGAAGCAGGCCTCCGACGAACTGCGCGAGCAGCTGGTCGAGCGCCAGGAAGTTCCGCCGCGCAATCGCAAATGGAAGGTCGCGGTGTGCGGTCCGCAGCGCCCGGCGCAGGTCGCGCTCGGTCCTGATTTCACCATCGGGTGGGATTCCCACGCGGCGGATTTCGCAATGACGCTCGGCGAGTTCTATTGCAAGGGACTCACCGCCCCCGTGATGGTCGAGATCAAGCGCGACGACGTGGTGTTCGCCCGCGTCTACGACATCCGCGGCCGCAGCATTTCCAGCCTGCTGTCGATCCCGGCGCCGTAAAATTCGTCTCCTGGGCCGTCTCGCTCTCCGCCTTCGCTCTTCGAGCTACGGCGGACATGCATGCGGGCTGCGCTTGGCTGCTGCGATTTCGTCACCTTGCTGCCGGCCTCAGCCGCGACTAGGCTCCCTCTCCACAATAACGAGGTTCGGAGAGATTTGCCATGTCGCCAGCGGAAGCCCGCCTGAAGGAAGTGCCGTCTGATATGACGGAGGCCGAGTGGCAGCAACGGATCAATCTCGCCGCCTGCTATCGCCTCGTCGCGCTGTATGGCTGGGACGATCTGGTCGACACCCACATCTCCGCGCGCGTGCCCGGCCCTGATCATCACTTCCTGATCAACCCCTACGGGCTGATGTTCGACGAGATCACGGCCTCGAGCCTGGTCAAGGTCGATTTGCACGGCAACCAGCTCTCGGAGAGCGAGTACAGCATCAACCCGGCCGGCTTCACCATCCATTCGGCGATCCACGAGGTGCGCGAGGACGCCATCTGCGTGCTGCATCTCCACACCCTCGACGGCACCGCGGTGTCGAGCAGCGCCGAAGGCCTGTTGCCGCTCAACCAGACCGCGCAGCTCGTCACCCACGACCTCGCCTATCACGACTATGAAGGCATCGCGCTCGATCATGACGAACGGCCGCGGCTGCAGAAGGATCTCGGCGATCACAACCATATGCTGCTGCGCAATCACGGCACGCTGACCGTCGGCCGCTCGGTCGCCTCCGCCTTCGAGCGCATGTACCATCTCGAGCGCGCCTGCTCGATGCAGGTGCGCACGCGTGCGCTGGGGACGCCAGTCTATCCGGTCGAGCAGATCGCGATCGAGAAGAACACCGAGCTGCTCGCCAACCGCGACCGCGCCGAGCTGCGCGCTAACAACCTCGTCTGGCCGCCGCTGCTGCGCAAGCTCGACCGCGAGAGTCCGGGCTACCGGTCTTGAGATTTTCATGAATGTGAGGTAGTGTCTTTGTCGAACTACCTCTGCACATTCTGGAATGAAACGCCGTCCAATCACGGGCGGCGTTTTTATTTTGTTGAGCTTTGTAGGGTGGGTTAGTCTTACTGAGTCATTCGGCCGCGCCCCGCAAGGGCAGAGAATCAAATATTTGAAGAGATTCATTATTTGGCACGCGGAGGGCCAGATGGATCTCAATCGGGTTGGAGACAGCGAGGCACGGTTTGCCGCGTATGTAGCGGGGCTCGGAAGTGTAATAGGTCAGGCAGCGCGGATGAGGCCCCTGCGTGATTATTGCACGGGTTTGATGCTGCCGGGCGAGCGCAAGAGCGTCGAGCCGATGGCGGCTCGAACGGCGCCGGCACGGACGGCCGCACAGCACCAATCATTGCTGCGTTTTGTCAGCAACGCGACCTGGTCGGACGAGGATGTGTTGGCCAAGGTGCGCGAGATGGTTCTGCCAGCGATTGAGAAGTGCGGGCCGATCGAGGCGTGGATCATCGACGACACGTCGTTCCCCAAACAAGGCAAGCATTCGGTTGGCGTTCACCACCAATATTGCGGTCAGCTCGGCAAGCAGGCCAATTGCCAGGTGGCCGTGTCTCTGTCGATTGCCAACCATACCGCCAGTCTTCCCGTGACTTATCGGCTGTACCTGCCGGAACCCTGGGCGAAGGATCGCGCACGCCGGAAGAAGGCGGGTGTTCCGAAGGAGATCAAGTTCAGGACCAAACCGGAGATCGCGCTGGAGCAGATACGTTGGGCTTGCGAAGCCGGCTTGCCGCGCGGCGTCGGCCTGATGGATACGGCCTATGGCAATGACTCGCGGCTCCGCGCGGGCATGACGGCTTTGGGCGTGCTCTATGTGGCCGGTATCTTGCCGAACACCTTGATGTGGCGACCCGGCACCGGCCCGCGGCGCAAGGACAGGCCGATGAACAACACCGGTCGACGCGACGAGCCAGATCTGGTCTCGGCCAAGGAAGTGATGCTTGCTCTGCCGAAGCAGGCTTGGCGCACGGTGACGTGGCGGGAAGGCTCGGCCGACCAGCTGTCCTCGCGCTTTGCGCGTGTGCGCGTCCGTGTCGGGTACAACAAGCTGATCCCCGAAAAGCTGTCGCCGGAGTGGCTGCTGATCGAATGGCCGGAGGGTGAAGCCGAGCCCACCAAATACTGGCTCGCAACGCTGCCGGAGACCATCAGCTTTGAGCGGCTCGTCGATCTTGCCAAGCTGCGTTGGCGCATCGAGCGCGACTATCAGGAGCTCAAGCAGGAGGTCGGGCTCGGCCACTACGAGGGACGCGGCTGGCGTGGCTTCCATCACCACGCCACTCTGTGCATCGCGGCCTACGCCTTCTTGATCGCCGAGCAGGCGACGATTCCCCCCTCAGGACCTCGTTCCACCGCGCCAATCGCGGTGCCTGATCTACCCGAAGATTATCGACCCAGAGGCTCCGCCCGTGCGGCCTGAACGCCACGTCACGAACTCGATCGCAACCATGCGCGCCCGACTGATCCGTGCGCTCATCAAAACTCTGCCGCGATGTCCCTGTTGTGGCGCCCGCGCAGCATCGAATGGTCGTCGGCGCCCATGACGCAGTAAGATTAGCCGAAGGCGTAACCCACCATGCATCCACGCCCGCCGAACCAGGTTGGTGGGTTACGCCCTGCAACCGCGCTTCGCGCAGTCGCATGGCTAACCCACCCTACAGCACTCGCTACAATCTCCAGATTCCGGGTTCGCCTCTCCGAGGCGCCCCGGAACGACCGCTACGTGGTCACTTCACCTCCGCCAGCGCCGCGATGATCCGCGCCCAGGAGCGGATGCCCTTCTGGAAGCTGCGCAGATCGTACTTCTCGTTCGGCGAGTGGATGTTGTCATCGTCGAGGCCGAAGCCGACCAGCAGCGAGTCAAGCCCAAGAGCTCGCTTGAAATCGGCGACGATCGGGATCGAGGCGCCGGAGCCCATCAGCACGGTCTCCTTGCCCCATTCTTCGGTCAGCGCTTGTTTGGCCGCAGCCAGCGGCTTCATGTTCCAGTCGAGCGCCACGGCGGGCGCGGCGGAATGGTCGCCGAACTCGACCTTGCAGTCGCCGGGAATCCGGGCGGTGACGTAATCGCGGAAGGCCCTGCGGATCTTTTGCGGGTCCTGTCCCTGGACGAGTCGGAACGAGACCTTGGCCGAGGCATGCGACGGGATCACCGTCTTGGAGCCCTCGCCGATATAGCCGCCCCAGATGCCGTTGACGTCACAGGTCGGACGCGTGGACGCCTGCTCGACCATCAAGCGCCCCTTCTCGCCCGCGGGAATCGACAGGCCGACCGGCTTGAGAAAGGTCGCGGGCGTGAAGTTGAGCTTCTTCCACTGCTCCAGGATCTCCGGCGGCGTATCCTTCACGCCGTCATAAAAGCCGGGAATCGTGATCCGATTGTCGTCGTCGAACAGCCCGCCCAGGATCTTGGTGAGCACGCGGATCGGGTTCATCGCGGTGCCGCCGAATACGCCGGAATGCAGATCGCGACTGGCCGCGGTGATCTTCACCTCTTCATAGAGCAGGCCGCGCAGCGCCGTGGTGATCGCCGGCGTGCTGGGGTCCCACATGCCGGTGTCGCAGACCAGAACGTAATCGGCCTTGAACTCGTCCTTGTGGGCCTCAACGAACGGCACGAAGTTCTTGGAGCCGACCTCTTCCTCGCCTTCGATCAGGAATGTGACGTCGATCGGCAGCGAGCCCGTCACTGTCTTCCAGGCTCGGCAGGCTTCGACAAAGGTCATCACCTGGCCCTTGTCGTCCTCGGCGCCGCGCGCGACGATGATCTTGCGGCCGTCCGCGTGATCCGTGACTGCAGGCTCGAACGGCGGACGGTGCCAGAGCTCGAGCGGATCGACCGGCTGCACGTCGTAATGGCCGTAGAAGATTACATGCGGCCGTCCGCCCGCCTTGACCTTGCCGACGACAGCGGGATGGCCGGCGGTCGGCCTCACCTCGGTCGCGACGCCGAGGCTCGCAATGTCCTTGGCCAGATGCTCGGCTGCTGCCTTGCAATCCCCCGAAAAGGCCGGATCGGCGGAAATCGACTTGATCCGCAGCAGCGAGAACAGGCGCTCGAGGCTGTTGTCGAAGTCCTTGTCGATGTGGTCGAGCACGGATTGAAGCTGCGCATTGGCCATGGTCGGATGTTCCGCTTGCTGGAGTCTCAAGATGGCTGTGATTTTAGCTCTGCCGCAGCGTCGGAGCTAGCCGCATCAGGCGGATGCCCGATGTGCCAGGCGAGCGTAACGGCGAGAATTGCCGTGGCAGCAAGGTTGTTGCCCCAGGCCTGAATGGCATTGGGAAATGGCGGCAGCGACAGCAGCATGAGGATGCCGGCCGCGCCAAGCGCAAGCCAGGTTCCCAGCTGCACCTTCGGCCTCACGTCGAAGGCGGCCCGATGCATCAGCACAGTCAGCGGGAAGAACAGCCACATGAAGTAATATTGTCGTGCCAGCGGCGAGGCCACCGTCATCAGGCAGAACAGAATGCCAAGCTCCTCGGCATCCGATCGCGGCGTTCGTTGCCGCTGTGACGGCATCACTGCGATGAAGCCGAGCCCGAGCAACACCGATACCGCGAGCACGATCCAGTTCGCCGTCTTGTAGTCGACGTCGATGATATTCATCGTGCGCACCGGCTTGCTGGGATCCTCCAGATTGAAGTTGATCGGCCGGACCAGGCGATGCGTCACGGCGATGATGGACTGGTTGACCCACGACCAGTTCTGCTCGTCGCGTTGGCCAAAGCCCTTTTCCGAGCTCGAGCCGACCATGCCCTGGTACCAGGTGTTGAGCTCGGCGGCATTGCGCTCGAAGCCGCGGATCGGTGCCGGCACGATGTAGAGCAGGATGCCGATGAAGGCGAGCATGCTGACGACCGCCGCCCATTGCCGGCGCCAGACCAGATAAGGCAGCACCGCGACCGGAAACACCTTGATGGCGGTGGCGAGCGCGAACATGAAGCCCGCAGACCAGGACCGCCGATGCTGTAACAACCGGAAGCCCCACAGCATCATCGCCAGCAGAACGAGGTTCGGCTGACCGAGATCGAACATGTCGAACACGAAAGTCACGGTGACCAGTGCCGGCAGCGCTTCGAGCCACGGGCCCGGCTTGCGGTCCGCCCCGGTCATCGCATTGGAGAGCATCCCCGTGTACCACCACGCCACGGCGTTCAGGATCGACAGCACGACGTAGAGCGGGATCTTGCCGAACCAGCTCGGGATCGCCAGCAGGATCGCAGGCAATGGCGGATAGATGAACTCGAACTGGTTGCGGATGTCGCTGGGATAGAGCGCGCCGCCATGCAGCACCTGCTGCCCGGCCCAGTACCACAGGGCATAGTCCTTGGTCTTGCCGTGACCGAAGATCTCCGGCCCGAGGACATCGGCGGTCAGGATCAGGCAGCAGAACAGGAAGAGCAGGTCGAGCGGCGCACGTAGCGAAAGAGCTCGGAGTGCGCCGGGTTTGTTGGGCGAATGGGCTGTGGTCACAATGCCTTCAATCTGCGGCCGGGAGAGTGTCGATATATGTCGACCCAGACACAGGCCGCAAGTCTGTCCCTCTCCTCACAGGCGGCGAGGGGAGCTGCAGCGGCCCAGAAATCCGCTTCAATTATGTCCTTGCCTGCCTACCGTCGGAGCAGTCCGCCGAGCGCGCCGCGGACCAGCGCGCGGCCGACCGAACTGCCGAGTTGGCCGCCGACCGATTTGCCGAGATCGGCCACGACGCCGCCGACAACCTTGTCGGTGACCGTGCGCGTGACGTCGCGCGCGATGCGCTGGCCGGTCGTCAGCCGGTTACGCCCGGTATTGGTGCCGAAGACGGTGCCGACGATCGAGCCGATCTGGCCGAGGAGACCGCCACCGCTCCCCGCCTGACCATCGGCCGGGGCCGCGGTGCCCGCGATCCGCTTCTGGATGATCTCATAGGCCGACTCGGCATCAACGGCGGTGTCGTATTTGCCCTTGAGCGGGCTTGCATCCATGATCGCCTTGCGCTCTTCCGGGGTGATCGGCCCGATGCGGGCCGATGGCGGCCGGATCATGACCCGCTCCACCATCGCCGGCGTGCCATTGCCTTCGAGGAATGACACCAGCGCCTCACCCTTGCCGAGCTCCATGATGACCTTGGCGGTGTCGAGCTTCGGATTGGGCCGGAAGGTCTGGGCGGCAGCGGCGACCGCCTTCTGGTCGCGCGGTGTGAAGGCGCGCAAGGCGTGCTGCACCCGGTTGCCCATCTGCCCGAGCACACGGTCGGGCACGTCGATCGGGTTCTGTGTGACGAAATAGACGCCGACGCCTTTGGAGCGGATCAGGCGGACCACCTGCTCGATCTTGTCCATCAGCGCCTTCGGCGCATCGTTGAACAACAGATGCGCCTCGTCGAAGAAGAACACCAGCTTGGGCTTGGGCAGATCGCCGGCCTCGGGCAGTTCCTCGAACAGCTCTGACAGCATCCACAGCAGGAATGTCGCGTAAAGCCGTGGGCTCTGCATCAACTTGTCGGCGACGAGGATGTTGACCATGCCGCGACCGTCGCGGTCGGTCTTCATGAAGTCCTTCAAGGTCAGCGCCGGCTCGCCGAAGAACTTGGTGCCACCCTGGTTCTCCAGCACCAGGAGCTGGCGCTGGATGGTGCCGACGGTGGCCTTGGTGACGTTGCCGAACCCTTGCGCCGCTTTCCGGATGGGCGCGAGCGGATCCTCTTCCGCGTCCGGCCCCTTCTTGCCGCTGTCGGGCACGATGGCATCGAGCAACGCCCGCAGATCCTTCAGGTCGATCAGGGCAAGGCCATTGTCGTCCGCGACGCGGAAGGCGACGTTGAGCACGCCCTCCTGAACGTCGTTGAGATCGAGCATGCGCGCGAGCAGCAGCGGCCCCATCTCGGTAATGGTGGCCCGCACTGGATGGCCCTGCTCGCCGAACACGTCCCAGAACACCGTCGAGAACTGGTCGGGCTGGAAATTCAGTCCCATCTCGCTGGCGCGCTTGACGATGAAGTCTTTTGCCTCCCCGACCTCGGAGATACCGGAGAGGTCGCCCTTGATGTCGGCTGCGAACACTGGAACACCGGCCCGCGCAAATCCTTCCGCCATCACTTGCAGCGTCACCGTCTTGCCGGTTCCGGTGGCTCCTGTGACGAGGCCGTGGCGATTGGCGAGCGCCAGCGTCAGCCAGGCCAGCTCGTCTCCCTTGCCGACGAAAATCTTGTCGTCGGTATCGCCGAGCCTGTTGTCCTGCGCCGTCATCACACTCTCTATTGTCGGTTCTATCGTTGGTTTCGCGTATCGAAAACTCGAACCCGCCAGTTCCGCAGTTTAACGCATGTCGCACGCCGATTGAAACCTTTCAGGGCGCCGTCGACATGCGACATCGTCGGAGACTCCGCGCGCGGCAGGCGCCAAAAGTCGGACGCGCGCATCGAACCGCGGCGATTTCTCGTGAATTTCGTCTCCGCTCTTGCATTGCTGCAACACTTCTCCTGTCTTCGAGAGTGTTGCATGCGTTCATTGCTTGTATTTCACATCGCACGGGCTCAAGATCACTTTTCGAAAATAATCTCCGGCATGTGAACCGGCTGAGGGGCGGGTCAATATGGACGAGCTGATCGGACGACTGGCGACAAACGCCAGCATAGATAGTGCTGTCGCTGAAAAGACCGTCGGCATTATTCTGGGATTCCTCCGCAGTGAAGGTCCTTCCGACAGCGTGCAGGCCCTGATCGACCAGATTCCTGGTGCGGAAGGGGCGATCGAGGCGTCCAGGAGCAGCGGCGGGCTGTCGCGGCTGATGGGCGGCGGCCTGATGGCGGTCGGCACGCGCCTGATGGGCCTCGGGCTTGGCATGTCCGACATCCAGACCATTGCCCGTGAACTTTTCCGCTTCGGCCGAGACAAAATCGGAGCGGATCAGATGGGCAAGATCATCGCGGGGACGCCGGGCCTCAGCCAGTTCGCCTGAGCGACGCTTTTCATACCGAGTATCATGACATATCCGATCTCCGAGATTGAGGGCCTGCCTGCCTTTGCCGCCAACAAGTTGAAGGCGCAGGGTATCCGCACCACCGACGCACTGCTGGAAGCCGCGAGCACCGCCAAGGGCCGCAAGGCGCTCTCAGCCAAGACCGGCATCAGCGAGCAGCTGCTGCTGGAGTGGGCCAACGTCTCCGACTACATGCGTATTCCCGGCATGGGCCGGGCCAAGGTGGGACTGGTCCGCGCCGCCGGTGTCACCACGGTGCGCGAGCTCGCCTATCGGAATCCGGCAAGATTGGCGCAAAGCATGCGCGAAGCCAACGACCGCAAGAAGCTTGTCCGCATCCTGCCTACCGAGAAGTCGGTCGGCGACATCATCGCCAAGGCCAGGAAGCTGCCGCCGAAGATCACGTATTAGCCCCCCTTACGTACTAACCAACACACTCTCCCCGTCATCCTGAGGCGCGAGTGGCGCGATGCGAGGCATCGCGCCGGGAGCCTCGAAGGATGCACGGCCATGCTGCCGCTAGGCGGAGACAGCCGGGCCGTCGCCCTTCGAGGGCCGCTGAAGAAGCGGCCACCTCAGGGTGACGGTCAAAAAGCAGCGCGCGCTGCTCTCCAATCCCGTCTTGACTCCCCCTGCCCGACCGCGCAAAGCCACGCGCATGAATGCCTCGCCCTCCCCATCCGTCCCGCCGGCCGGCTCGGCCGGGCCAGATGTGCTGCGGACGCTCGTGGGCCGGCCGCTGCCGGCGGTGATGGGCGTGCTCAACGTGACGCCCGACTCCTTCTCCGATGGCGGCGATTTCATCGCGCCGGATCAGGCGCGGGCGCGGGCGCGGGCAATGATAGCCGATGGCGTCGACATCATCGATATCGGCGCCGAATCCACCCGGCCCTACAAGGGTGCGCAGCCGGTGACGGCCGCGGACGAGCTGGCCCGGCTGAAGCCGGTGCTGGCAGACATCGTTGCACTCGGCGTGCCCGTTTCGATCGACAGCATGAAGGCGGAGGTTGTCGCCTTTGCGCTCGACCAGGGTGTCGCCATCGCCAACGACGTCTGGGGCCTGCAGCGCGACGCCGGCATGGCGCCGCTGCTGGCCGCGAGAGGCGTCCCTGTCATCGTCATGCACAACCGCGAGAGCGCCGATTCCGCCATCGACATCGTCGCTGATATGAAGGCGTTCTTCATGCGCTCGCTGGACATTGCCGCGAAGGCCGGCATCGCGCGGGACAAGATCGTGCTCGATCCCGGCATCGGCTTCGGCAAGACCGCCGAGCAAAGCATGATCGCGCTGGCGCGCTTGCGCGAGCTCGAGATGTTCGGTCTGCCGATCCTGGTCGGAGCCTCGCGCAAGCGTTTCATCGCCTCGGTGTCGCCGTCGGAGCCGAAAGAGCGGCTGGCCGGCTCGATCGCCGCACATCTGATTGCCGCGCAGAAGGGGGCGAAGATCATCCGGACCCATGACGTCGCCGAGACCTTGCAGGCCCTGCGGGTCGCCAACGCAATCGAGAGCAAGCTATGACCGATACGATCTTCGTCACCGGCCTGTCTATCCATGCGCGCCACGGCGTGCTGGATCACGAAACCGAAGTCGGTCAGCGTTTTGTCATCGACCTCGAGCTCTACACCGATTTGTCGGAGCCTTCGCGCAGCGACCGTCTGGTCGATACCGTCTCCTATGCCGACGTGGTGGCGACGACGACGGCGGCGTTCAAGAACACCAATTACAAGTTGCTGGAACGCGCGGCCGGTGCGGTCGCCGATGCCATCCTGTCGCACTTTCCGCGCATCCGCGCGGTGAAGATCACCGTGCACAAGCCACATGCGCCGATCGCGGCGATCTTCGACGATGTCGGCGTCATGCTGACGCGCTCGCGGCATCCTTGATATGGCAAGCGTGCTGATCGCGCTCGGCGGCAATGTCGGCGATGTCCGCACGACATTCAAAAAGGCGATCGCCCATATCTGCGGCATGGCGCAGGCCACGGTGATCGCCCGCTCTTCGGACTATGCGACGCCGCCCTGGGGCGACGAGAACCAGGATCCCTTCGTCAATGCCTGCGTCGAGATCGAGACCGGTCTCGATCCGCACGCGCTGCTGTTCGTGATGCAGAAAGTCGAGCAGAAATTCGGTCGTACGCGGGACCAGGATCGGCGCTGGGGCCCGCGCACGCTCGATCTCGACATGATCGCCTATGACGATGTGTCGATGAACAAGCCCGACCTGACCCTGCCGCATCCGCACCTGTTCGAGCGCGCTTTCGTGCTGGTGCCGCTGGCCGAGATCGCACCGGAGCGCGTGATCTCGGGCATTCGTGTGCGTCATGCCCTCGCCAGCGTCTCGACGCAAGGCATTGAGCAGCTTCCGGATACCGGTTAACCAAAATCGACCGTTTGCAGGAGCGGGCCGCCGTGGCAAATTCGCCTGCGCATGTCGAGATGTTCGGGAGCCCTTGTCCGTATGACCTCCGTGACTGACGATCTGCCGCTGGCCGCCGATTTTCCCAAGGCGACGGACGCGGACTGGCGCAAGCTGGTCGACGGCGTGCTGAAGGGCGCGCCGTTCGAGAAGCTAGTCGGCAAGACCTATGACGGCCTCAAGATCGAGCCGCTTTATCCGCGCGCGAGGGGGGCAGCGCCGGTGGCGGGGCGGCCGGCGGCCGCGCCCTGGCAGATCATGCAGCGGATCGATCATCCCGATGCGCTTGCAGCAAACGCGCAGGCACTGACCGATCTGGAGAACGGCGCCACGGGCCTCTCGCTGGTGTTCGCCAGCGGCAATGGCAGTCACGGCTTCGGCCTGGAACCTTCGGCCGAGGCGGTAGCGGAGGCGCTGAAAGACATTCACCTCGACGCCGGCATCGGCCTCGAGCTTCAGGTCGGCCCGGAATCGCGGATGGCTGCGATCCATGTCGCGGAATATGTGAAGAGCAACGGCATCGATCCCGCCGCCTGCGACATCCGCTTCGGGCTCGATCCGCTTGCGGCCTGCGCAGTGTGGGGTCACAGCCCTTACACATGGGAACAGATCACTCCTGCCGTCACCGGCGGCATCAAGGGCCTCGCAGCGATCGGCTTCAAGGGACCATTTGCATCCGCTGATGGCCGCGTGATCCATGATGCCGGCGGCTCCGAGGTCCAGGAGCTGGCCTTCGTGCTCGCCTGCGGATTAGCCTATCTGCGCGCGATTGAAGGGGCCGGCGTCCCGCTGGAGCAGGCGCAAGGCATGGTCTACGCGCGGCTCACCGCGGATGCCGACCAGTTCCTGACCATGGCGAAGTTCCGCGCGCTGCGACTGCTCTGGGCGCGCGTCGAGGCCGCCTGCGGCCTGACGCCGAAGCCGCTGTTCATTGCCGCCGATACGGCCTGGCGCATGCTGACGCAGCGCGACCCCTATGTGAACATGCTGCGCGCGACCATCGCGACGTTCGCAGCCGGGCTCGCCGGCGCCAATGCGATCACGGTGTTGCCGCATACGCTGGCACTCGGGCTGCCCGATCCGTTCGCGCGGCGCGTCGCACGCAATACCCAGCTTCTGCTGCTCGAAGAAAGCAACCTCGCCAAGGTCAGCGATCCCGCGGCCGGATCCGGCGGCATCGAGACACTCACGGCGCAGCTCTGCGAGGCCGCCTGGGCGCTGTTTCAGGAGAGCGAGAAGGCCGGCGGCGCCTTTGCCGCACTTCAGCAGGGCCTGTTCCAGGGCAAGGTCGCGGCAACGCGCAAGGCGCGCGAGGCCAACATCGCCAGGCGCCGCGACGTGCTGACCGGCGCCAGCGAGTTTCCGAACCTGCATGAAAGCGAGACGGCCGTGCTGAAGGCGGCGCCCATCGTGCTCGCGCCCTACGGCGAGCAGAAATACAAGTTCGACCCCCTGCCGCCGATCCGACTGGCGCAGCCGTTCGAGGCGCTGCGCGACAAATCCGACGCGGCGTTGAAGGCGCGCGGATCGCGGCCCAGCGTATTCCTGGCCAATCTCGGCACCCCCGCCGACTTTACGGCACGTGCGACATTCGCAAAAAGCTTCTTCGAGGCGGGCGGTATCCAGGCCATCGATAGCGAAGGTTTTGCCGATCCGGCCAAGCTCGCTGCGGCCTTCGGGGCTTCGGGCGCGGCGCTCGCCTGCCTTTGTTCGAGCGACAAGGTCTATGCGGAACGCGCCGAAGCCGCGGCAAAGGCCCTGCAATCGGCGGGCGCGCGACATATCTATCTGGCAGGCCGTCCGGCCGAGGCGGAGGCGACCTTGCGCGCGGCCGGTGTCACGGGGTTCGTATTTGCCGGGAGCGATGCGCTTGCGACGCTGCAAGACGCTTATGTTCTGATGGAGCTGGCATGACCGACGCAAGCAAACCCGTTCTGACCGGCGGCTGCCAATGCGGCGCGGTGCGCTTTGCGATTTCGGCAACACCCAACAAGGTGTCGATCTGTCACTGCCGGATGTGCCAGAAGGCGAGCGGCGCGCCGTTTGCTTCCTTTGCCGACATCAACCGCACGGACTTCGCCTGGACCAAGGGCACGCCGGCCGCGTTCCAATCCTCCACGATCGCGATGCGCGACTTTTGTGCGGCCTGCGGCACGCCGCTGAGCTTCCGTCGCATCGATGGTCCGCGCATCGAGATCATGACCGGCGCGTTCGACCGGCCTGACCGGCTGGTGCCGACCCGACAATACGGAACCGAGTCCCGCCTCGGCTGGGTCGTCGGAATCTCCAACCTGCCGAGCCAGACCACTCAGCAGAATTACGGGCCGGAGAAGATGGCGACCATCGTCAGCCATCAGCATCCGGATCATGATTGAACGCCGATGATATGGTTGAAGCCATGAGCCGCATTCCCAATTTCGCCGATATCGCGTTCGAGCGAACCGCTGCTGCCGCGCCATCAGGCAGCGCCGAGCCGTGGCTGACGCCGGAGGGCATCCTGGTAAAGACCGTTTATGGCGAGGCCGATCTCGCCGGGCTCGACTTCCTCGAGACCTATCCGGGCATCGCGCCGTTCCTGCGCGGCCCCTACCCGACCATGTATGTCAACCAGCCCTGGACGATCAGGCAATATGCCGGCTTCTCCACGGCGGAGGATTCCAACGCGTTCTACCGCCGCAATCTCGCAGCCGGGCAGAAGGGCCTCTCGGTGGCCTTCGATCTCGCCACCCATCGTGGCTATGACTCAGATCATCCGCGCGTCGGCGGCGACGTCGGCATGGCCGGCGTTGCCATCGATTCCATCTACGATATGCGCACGCTGTTCGCAGGCATTCCGCTCGACCAGATGAGCGTGTCGATGACCATGAACGGCGCGGTGCTGCCGATCCTCGCGCTCTATGTCGCGGCCGCCGAGGAACAGGGCGTTCCGCCGGAAAAACTCTCAGGCACCATTCAGAACGACATTCTGAAAGAGTTCATGGTGCGCAACACCTACATCTATCCGCCCGCGCCCTCGATGCGGATCATCTCGGACATTTTTGCGTACACCTCGCAGAAAATGCCGAAGTACAACTCTATTTCCATTTCCGGCTATCACATGCAGGAGGCCGGCGCGACGCAGGACCTCGAGCTTGCCTATACGCTCGCCGACGGCGTCGAATATTTACGCGCGGGGCTTGCCGCCGGTCTCGACGTCGACCGTTTCGCGCCGCGGCTGTCGTTCTTCTGGGCGATCGGCATGAACTTCTTCATGGAGGTGGCCAAGCTGCGCGCCGCGCGCCTGCTCTGGGCGAAGCTCTTGAAGCCCTTCAATCCGAAGGACCCGCGCTCGCTGTCGCTGCGGACGCATTCGCAAACATCAGGCTGGTCGCTGACCGCGCAGGATGTCTTCAACAACGTGATGCGCACCACCGTCGAGGCGATGGCGGCCACCCAAGGCCACACCCAGTCTCTGCACACCAATGCGCTCGATGAGGCCTTGGCGCTGCCGACCGATTTCTCGGCGCGCATCGCCCGCAACACCCAGCTCTTCCTGCAGCAGGAGAGCGGCACCACCCGCATCATCGATCCCTGGGGCGGCTCCTACTATGTCGAGCGCCTGACCCGTGACCTCGCGGCGAAAGCGTGGGGCCACATCCAGGAGGTCGAGGAGCTCGGCGGCATGGCCAAGGCGATCGAGGCCGGCGTGCCCAAGCTGCGCATCGAGGAAGCCTCCGCCAAGACGCAAGCCCGCATCGATGCCGGCAAGCAGGCGGTGATCGGCGTCAACAAGTACAAGCCGGCCGACGAGGCGCCGATCGAGATTTTGAAGGTCGACAACACCAACGTGCGCCGGCTCCAGATCGACAAGCTGACGCGGCTGAAATCCGAGCGCAACCAGAAGGACGTCGACGCCGCGCTTGCCGCGATCACGCGCTCGGCCGGCGAAGGCAACGGCAATCTGCTCGCGCTCGCCATTGATGCCGCGCGGGCCAAGGCGACCGTCGGCGAGATTTCGGAGGCGATGGAAAAGGTGTTCGGCCGGCACCGCGCCGAGATCAAATCGATCACCGGCGTCTACAAGCGGGAGGCGTCCAGCATGGGCAATCAGGTCGAGAAGGTTCAGGCGCTGATCGACGCCTTCGAGGAGGCCGAAGGCCGCCGCCCGCGCATCCTCGTCGCCAAGATCGGCCAGGACGGGCACGACCGCGGCCAGAAGGTGATAGCGTCTGCCTTTGCCGATATCGGCTTCGACGTCGACATCGGACCGCTGTTTGCCACCGCCGACGAGGCCGCACGGCAGGCGGTCGAGAATGACGTCCACATCCTTGGCGTCTCCTCGCTCGCAGCCGCTCACCTCACTGCCGTGCCTGAACTCAAGGCCGCGCTGAAGAAGCAGGGCCGAGAGGACATCATGATCATCGTCGGCGGCGTGGTGCCGCCGCAGGACTACGAGGCGCTCTATGCGGCCGGCGCCGAGGCGATCTTCCCGCCGGGCACCGTGATCGCAGAGGCGGCCGAGGAGCTGATCCGCAAGCTCAACGCCCGGCTCGGGCATAGCGAGGCGGCGGAGTAGGAGCGCATCCTTGAAGTTCATGACCGGTTTGAGCGTCGCCCTGGCGCTGAGCGCAACATGTGCGTTTTCCGCCCTCGCCGCCGATCCCAAGCCCGATGCTGCCGTCAAGAACAGGAGCATCGACGCACGCGTCTTCCTCGACGACAAGATCAAGGCCGACGCGCCGCTCGCAACCGATTGCCTGGCCGAAGGCAAGAAGTGGCTCGACAAGAACGCAGGCGACGCTGCCGCCTCGCGCAAGCAGGACCAGCAATTCTTCAAGGACGGCGGCTGGGACTTCGAACGCAAATATTCGATCCGCTCTGTGGTGGCCGATCGCTACGTCAGCATCCTGCGCGACGACTACATGGACACCCATGGCGCCCATCCCAATTCGGACGTGAATACGATCCTGTGGGACAAATCCGAGAACAAGCGCATCTCGATCCGCCCGTTCTTCATCGAAACCGCCGACAACGGCGCGACCATGAAGGCGATGGTGAAAGCCGTGATCGCCTCGCTGAAGATCGAGAAGAAGAAGCGCGACAGCGGCGAGACCGCGACCGAGGAATGGTTCAAGGGCCTTGAGCCGAGCCTGCTCAAGATCGGCGCCGTGACGCTGGCGCCATCGACGGAGACAGGCAAGAGTTCCGGCCTGACCTTCCACTATCCGCCCTATGCCGTCGGCCCCTACGCCGAGGGCCCATATGTCGCCTTCGTTCCGTGGGAGACGTTGAAGCCCTATCTCACGGCGGAAGGCGCACGCATCTTCGGCGGCGCACGGCCGAAGGCCGACGCTGACGAACAACAATAGCAACGGAACCCGTTGCGCACGGCGACACGGGGCTGCCGCTTGCGACATCCGCGCAAAGCTGCGTAGCATGATGCGATGACGCGAGCCCGATTCCCGAGGGCGATGCCGGGAACATCAATGCCAGGAATTACGCGCCGCGTTTTCGCGGCCTCTTCAGTAGCCGCAGCCACATCCGCGCTCCTCTCGCCTGCGCGCGCGCAAGCCTACCCGGCGCGGCCGGTCACCGTGATCGTGCCCTGGGGGGCGGGCGGCGGCACGGATGCGACCGCACGCTTCATCGCGACGCTTCTCGAGAAGGAGCTCGGCCAACCTTTCCATGTCGTGAACCGTACCGGCGGGTCCGGGCTCGTCGGCCATGCCGAGATCGCAACGGCGCCGCCGGATGGCTACACCATCGGCATGCTGACCGTGGAAATCGCGATGCTGCATTGGCAGGCCATGACGCATCTGACGCCGCGGAGCTTCATGCCGCTGGCGCTGATGAACGAAGATCCGCCAGGCATCCAGGTTGCCGCCTCCTCGCCATACAGGACAGTCAAGGAGCTCGTGGACGCCATCAGGTTGGCGCCACCGGGACGGTTCAAGGCATCGGGCACCGGACAAGGCGGCATCTGGCATCTCGCGCTGGTCGGCTGGATGCAGGCGATGGGGTTGCCGGCGAATCAGGTCACGTGGTCGGCGTCGAATGGTGCAGCACCGGCCATGCAGGACCTCGTCGCGGGCAGCGTCGATCTCACCACCTGCTCGGTGCCGGAGGCACATGCGACCATCGAGGCCGGCCAGGCCCGGAGCCTCGCGATCATGGCGCCCGCGCGCAACCCGAGCTTTCCTGACGTCCCAACGCTGAAGGAGGCGCTCGGCGCCGACTATTCCACCAGCTCATGGCGCGGCATCGGTGGTCCCAGGGGCCTGTCTCCGGAGATCGCGACCAGGCTGACCGCAGCTTTGAAGACGGTGTACGATTCTTCCGCATTCAAAGACTTCATGACCAGGCGCGGCTTTGGCGCCGTGTGGCGGGATGCAAGCGATTTCAAAACCTTCATGGATGAGACTGACAGCCAGATGGGCCGAGCCATGAGGGCCGCCGGCTTTACCAAGGCCTGAGGGGGCTCTCGCCTGCCTGCTTCCTCCGTTGTAAAGCAGGGCATGGTTGAGAAGAAGTCTTCGCTCGATATCACCGCCCTCGCCCGCGACCTCCGCGCCGGTCATCGCGCAGCGCTCGCGCGCGCCATCACGCTGGTGGAGAGCCGGCGCAGCGACCATCAGGCGCAGGCGCGCGAACTGGTGCAGATGCTGTTGCCCGACACCGGCAAGGCGGTTCGCGTCGGCATCACCGGCTCGCCCGGCGTCGGCAAATCCACCACCATCGATGCGCTCGGGACCTATCTGATCGAGCAGGGCAACAAGGTCGCCGTGCTCGCGGTCGATCCATCCTCGGCCCGCAGCGGCGGCTCGATCCTCGGCGACAAGACGCGGATGGCGCGGCTGTCGGCGTCCAGCGATGCCTTCATCCGCCCCTCGCCGTCCTCGGGCACGCTCGGCGGCGTCGCGGCAAAGACACGCGAGGCCATGCTGCTGTGCGAGGCCGCCGGTTTCGACGTCGTGCTGGTCGAGACCGTCGGCATTGGCCAGTCCGAGACCGCGGTCTGCGACATGACCGATTTCTTCCTCGCGCTGATGCTGCCGGGCGGCGGCGACGAACTGCAGGGCATCAAGAAGGGCCTGGTCGAGCTCGCCGACATGATCGCGATCAACAAGGCCGACGGCGACAATCTCAAGCGCGCCAACGTCACCGCCGCCGACTATCGTGGCGCGCTGCATATCCTCAGCCCGCGGTCCGAGCATTGGCATCCGCCTGTCATCACCTATTCGGCGCTGGCCGGCACCGGCATCGCCGAGCTCTGGCAGAAGGTTCTGGATCACCGCAAGGCGATGAATGCGTCAGGTGAATTCGCGGCGCGGCGGCGCGATCAGCAGGTGAAATGGATGTGGTCGATGCTGGAGCAGCGCATGCTGTCGCGGCTGCGTAGCGAGGCGTCGGTGCGCGCCAGGGTGAAGAAGATCGAATCCGAGGTCGCCGACGGCCACCTCACGCCGGCACTCGCCGCCGAACAGATTCTGGAGTTGCTGCAATGAGCGACAAGCTCCGCGTTCTCCTCACGGGCTTCGGCCCGTTTCCCGGCGCGCCGCATAATCCGACCCAGCTGCTGGTGGCGCGGCTGGCGCAGCTGCGGCGTCCCGCGCTCGATGATGTCGAGCTGTCGCGCCACATCTTTCCGGTGACCTATGCCGCGGTCGACCGGCAATTGCCTGACGTGCTGGCAAAGGTGAAGCCGGATGCGATGCTGATGTTCGGGCTCGCGGCGCGTACGCCTTACCTGCGCATCGAGAGCCGCGCGCGCAACGCCGTCACCATGCTGTGGCCCGACGCCGCCAACACCCGCTCCAGCAAGCGCGGCATTGCCGGCCATGCCGATGCGATGAATTTCGGCCCGCATACCGCAAGACTGCTGCGTGCCGCGCGCCTCACCGGCATCGATGCGCGGCCCTCGCGCGATGCCGGCGCCTATCTCTGCAACTACTTGAGCTGGCGCGCGATCGAGAAGGTCAGAGCTGGCGCGCCGAAGCTTGCCGCGTTCATCCACATTCCGCTGCTTGCCCGCAGCGGCGCCGTGCGGCGCAAGGGCGCTCCGCGGATTACGCTGGAGGAGCTGGTAGATGCGGGAGAAGCGATGCTGATGGAGACGGTAGCGTTGGCAAGGAAGGCACGGAACACACCGCTCTCGTAGGGTGGATTAGCGAAGCGTAATCCACCTCTTCTGTCCCCCGCGGATAGAGACCGTGGTGGGTTACGCCTGACGGACTGCGCTTCGCGCAGCCGCCAGACTAACCCACCCTACGGCACCTGCGCTGGGGTAAACATTTAACCCTACCGCGAACAATCCTCACCGCCCCACCCGCCCTGCGCTACCTAACTGTCGCGGACACCCCGCGTCCGCCGAAGGACGCGTCATGGACCTCAATCGCCGTCATCTCATCGGAGCTTCGACTGCCGGCATTGCCGGTGCGCTTGCCATGCCCGCAGATGCCGCGCGCGCGGCGCCGCCGATGTCGATGCTCGGCCGTGACGCGACGCAATATGGCGTGCGACCCGGCAGCAGCGAGGACCAGACGCGCGTTCTCCAACGCGCGATCGACGAAGCTTCGCGGGCGCAGATGCCGCTCGCGCTGCCGCCCGGAATCTATCGCACGGGCCTTCTACGGCTGCCGAATGGGGCGCAACTCATCGGCGTGCGCGGCGCGACGAAGCTTGTCTTCACCGGTGGGGCCTCGGTGATCCAGAGCGAGGGCTCTGATTCAATCGGCCTCACCGGTATCACCTTCGATGGCCGGACCATTCCGCTGCCGGCGCGGCGCGGGCTGATCCATGTACTCGGCGGCCGCGACGTGCGCATCGCCGATTGCGAGATCACGGCATCCGGCGGCAGCGGCATCTGGCTTGAGCAGGTGTCGGGCGATATCTCCGGCAACATCTTGACTGACATCGCCGTGACGGCGGTGGTCTCGTTCGACGCCAGGGGCCTCAGCGTGTCCCGCAACACCATTGTCGGCACCAGCGACAACGGCATCGAGATCCTGCGCACCGCCATCGGCGATGACGGCACTCTTGTCGCCGACAACCGCATCGAGGACATCAAGGCCGGCCCGGGCGGCTCGGGGCAGTTCGGCAATGCCATCAACGCCTTCCGCGCCGGCAACGTAATCGTGCGCGGCAATCGCATCAGGAATTGCGACTACTCCGCCGTGCGCGGCAACTCGGCCTCGAATATCCATATATCTGGCAACAGCGTCAGCGACGTGCGCGAGGTCGCGCTCTATTCCGAGTTTTCGTTCGAGGCCGCCGTGATTGCCAACAACACGGTCGACGGCGCCGCCGTCGGCGTCTCCGTCTGCAATTTCAACGAGGGCGGGCGTATTGCGGTCGTTCAAGGCAATATCATCCGCAATTTGATCCCTAAGCGCCCCATCGGCACCGCGCCTGACGATGATGCCGGCGTAGGCATCTATATCGAGGCCGACACGTCGGTATCAGGCAACGTGATCGAGAACGCACCGTCCTACGGCATCGTTGCCGGCTGGGGGAAATATCTGCGCGATGTCGCGATCACGGGCAATGTGATCCGCAAGGCGCTGGCCGGCATCGGCGTCTCCGTCGTTTCAGGCGCAGGCACGGCGCTCGTCAACAACAACATGATCTCGGAAACCCCGCGCGGCGCGGTGGTCGGGCTGGACCACGCACGCGCCGTGACGGCGGACCTGTCCGCGGACGGCGCGCAGCGCTTTGCCCAGGTGGTCGTAGGCGGCAATGCCGTGCGACAATAAGTGTGCACAGTGACAGCCGGGCCGTGCATCCTTCGAGGCTCTCCATGGGACGCGATGCGTCCCATGCTTCGCGCCTCAGGATGACGGATTGGGACGTGGCGCGTCTCGGGAACGCGGATCTCAGAACGTATTCCGCAGCAGCGGGTACTTGGCTTCGATGCCGTCGAGGCTGAAGGTGAACTCGACGACGCGCTCGGGGGCCGCGACGATGTCGTCGGCGGGCGGCGTGAAGGTCTGCAGGAACGATGCGATCGACGGAGCGGCAGGCGCGATCGGATCCACCAGCGTAGCCTCCCGGGCGACTGGCGCAGGCGGAGCTGCGGGCGCCATGCGAGCGACAGGTGCTACTGGGGCATGCGGTGCAATCGGGGCCTCGACGATGTCAGCGAGGATAGCCGGCTCGGGCTCGAGCCGGACCGGAATGGAGCTCTCTGGCGCAATGTGTATGGCCTTGGGCTGCAAGATCTTGGGCTGCAAGATCTTGGGCTGCACCGTCTGGGCCTGTTCGCGCGGAAACACCCGCGGCATGGTCGCCGGCGACCAACCGAATGCAGAGGTCACGCTCGCGGCGGCTGCGGCGACGTCCTCGCCATTCGCAAGCGCGCGCCAAGTCTGGACCGCGCGCTTGGCTTCCTGGATGTTTTCGAGAAATGCGAGCTCGGAATGGTAGCGGCGCCACCGCCCGGTCTCGAACATTTCAGAGAGATGCTCCAGCCGCTGCTCTGCGAGAGCGCACCAGCGTGCCGCAATTTCACGGCCGGACGCGCCTCGGCCAGCGTCATGGCGATGAGTCATTAATCAGCCCGTCAGGAGAAAACTACGGACGCGACGCAACGCACACGAATCAATCTAGAAGCGACGGGAATATCTTGTGGAAAAGTTTTGACTTGTCCAGCAACGACACGGCTCCGGTCTCACAACACCGTAGTCACGCGGAGTTTTCAGCGGTTTGGGAGTCAAGCTTCGCACAAGCATGGCGGGCCTTCCGTGCAGCGTCGCTGAGTGATCACAGCGACGCGCCCGCGGCCTCAACCGCAAGCTGATCGCGCATCGCGCCTCAAGAAACCCGACGCCCCAAAAGAAAAGACCCGTCCGGGGGGACAACCGGACGGGTCGAGCCATATGGGCGCTTGGGGTGGATGGGCGCTCGCGCCTGATATGACTGATGGGGAGGGATGACCGCTCCCACATTATTTGGTCGTGGCAGCAGGCTGAACGTTCAATCCGGGTGTTCGATTTTTTAACCTCTGGCCCACGCGAAAGGATGTCGCAGGCGCTAGCGTGCCGCCGGCCTATCCGCCTGAGAAACCGTGGATTTATCGTCGGCGCTCGACAGCGAAGGCTGCTCGATCGCGCGGATGTTGGGGTCATCGCGCCGCTTCTCGGCATCTTCACGTTTAGTTGTACCCGACGCAGCCGCGACCGGCGTCGTGCTGTCGGCCGGAACGGCCATGACCGCGGCAAACGCATCGGGCTCGCCGTCGCCGAACAGATCATCACGCCCGGGTGAACCGAGGTCGCGTGCCGTCTTCGCCAGCGTCATGCGCAGCGCTTCCGGCTTCAGGGTGTAATTGCGCTCGAGCAGCAAGGCCGCGACGCCGGAGACATAGGCCGCCGAGAACGAGGTGCCCGACGTGATCTGATATTTGCCGTCAGGCGCCGGCAGGAAGATGTCGACGCCGGGCGCGGCCAGCGCGATGTAATTGCCGCGGTTGGATGCGGTGAACAGCTTGTCCTGCTGGTCGGTCGCGCTGACGGCGATCACGTTGGGATTGGCAGCGGGATAGAGCGGCGGCGATTTGGCGCCGGCATTGCCGGCGGCCGCGATCAGCACCAGGCCGCGCGCGGCGGTCGCCGCGATCGCTCGCTCGATCACGGCGTCCTTGGGACCGGCAAAGCTCATATTGACGATCTGGGCGCCGTGCTCGGCGGCGTAGTTGAGCGAGCGCAGGATGATGTAGGACGAGCTCTCCGCACCGCCGGCGGTGCCGCCGAAGGCCCTGATGGCGATGATGCGCGCTTCCGGCGCGCTACCCATCAGCTTCGCATGGGCCACGATGGCGCCCGCAATGCCGGTGCCATGGACGTGAGCGCCCTCGCTGCTGCCGAGTGCGTCAAAGACATCGGCGATGGAATTGGCGAGTTCGGGATGCTTTGCATCGATGCCTGAATCGATCACCGCAATCGTGACATTGGCGCCGTGCACCAGCGTGTGCGCCTGCGGCAGGCGCAGCTTGGACAGCGCATATTGCGCCGGATCGCCTTCGGGCGGGACCGCAGGCCTCTGGTCCTGCAACACGTAGCGGAAGTTCGGCTGAAGCGAGCGCACGCTCGCGTCGGCCGCGAACTCGCGCCGCGCCGTCTCGTAAGGGCGGCCGTCGGTGATGCGGAACAGGCCGACCGTGGCCCCGATCAGCGGGAAGTTTTCAGATGACAGGCGGGTCAGGCCGTGGCGCCGGGCGAGTTCGTCGGCCTCTGTCGGCGACAGCGCGCTGTCGATCTCGGCCACGAATTCATTGGCGAAACTGCGCGAGATGATGGCGACTGGCGTAGCGTTGCCACGCCCCTTGCCGGCGCTCTTCCTGGTCGTCTTGCCGGAGCCGTCGCCGCCCCCCTTCGGCTGGCCGAGGCATTCGCCATCGGCATCGCGATAGGCGTTAGAACAGGCCGGATAGAGATTTGGCGAGTAGCGCGCGTAGGGCAGCACGGGATTGACGGAACTTGGCGCGATCCGCGCGATGGTATGAACCGTCGGCGTTATGTGCGGACCATGATCGCCGCCGCCCACGGCTCTCGCCGCGCCATTTACGGAGACCGCGCCATTTACAGAGAGCGTCGGGGCGCGCGTGGGAACGCTGATCGTCGGCGTGCGCATGATCGCCTGGGCATGGGCCACTCCGATGCCAAGACAGGCGGCGAGCAGGAGCGCGGCTCCAGCCGAGGAGGCATAGGCACCGGCTCGCAACTTACTCTCGGATTTGCGCATCATTGGTGCAGGCGCTTAAGGCGCCGCCACGGCGAGGTTGACGAACTTTTCGCGCTGCATTCTGGCGAGCAGCGCTGCGAGCTCGTCCTGGCTCATCGCCTTGTCGAACTGCAGGCGGAACATGCCGCCTTTGGCATCGCCGATGATCGAGGCCTGATAGCTGTCGAGCAGCGCGGTGATGTCGGCGACACGCGCCTCGGGCGTGAAGCGCACCAGCGCCCGCGAAGGCGCAGCCGCCCCGAGCTCGCGCGTAATCGGCGCGCCGGTCGAGAGCGATGCGGTCTGGAAAGTCGCGGTCTGCGTCTTCATCAAGACAGCCCCGATGATGCCGGCCTGCAGCAGCAATGCGATGGCGCCCAGGCTCGCCGACCAGGCCAGCGTGCGCGGCGACAGGCTCGCAAAGAACGTGGCGATGCGTGCGGACAGCGGCAGCGAACTGGTCGCGCGCGCCGGCTCGGCGTCGATCGCGGCGAACAGCTTCTGCATCGCGCGCGCCGACGGTGCACCCAGGCTTTCGTTCAGGTGAATGGTCTCTTCGTATTCACCGCGGATCACCGCATATTGCTTTGCGAGCTCCGGATCGCTGGCGAGCGCTTCCTCGACGCGGCGCGCATCGCGCGCGTTCAGCGTGCCGGCGGCATGCCACGGCAGCAGCAACTCGATCTCACTGGGCTCTTGCTCCAGCATCTTCTTGCTCAAAGCCATCATGGCCAGCCTCGCTCAACGCCGGCTGCCTTCAGCAGTTCGGCCAATTTCTTGCGCGCATAGAACAAACGCGTCTTTACCGTGTTTTCCGGAATCCCGACGATTTCGGCCACTTCCTCCACGGACTTCTCGTGGTAGTAGACGAGGTCGACGATTTCCCGATGGTCCGGCGAGAGGCCGGTCAGACACTCCCGCAACGCCTCACTGGTATCCTTCTTCTGCACCACCGTTTCCGGATCGTCGGACGAATCCTCGATCGCGTTGGCGGCTTCGTCGTCCAACTCAAAATCCTTCCTGCGCCGAAGCGCAGACAGGGCCTTGAATCGGGTGATTGCCAAGAGCCAGGTGGAAACGGCGGACCGGCCCTCGAACTTGCCGGCCTGACGCCAGACGTCGAGAAACACCTCGCTGATGAGGTCTTCCGCCGTCTGCTCGTCCCGCACGAGCCTGAGCCCGAACCTGTACACCCTGACATGGTGCCGCCCGTACAGCACCTGCATGGCGAGCCGGTCGCCTTGGGCGATCCGGGCGATCAGGATCTCGTCCGTAGCCGCCTGTGTCACGCTCAAGGCACGTCTCGCAAGATTGGTCGGGTCGATGCGGGGGACGGTTCGACGGGAGAGGTAAAATTCTTCAATCTACCGCAGTCATATGGGGACTTGTGTGATCTACCACACATACGCGCAATTTCCTTGTCCCACCCGTGGCGGTCGGCCGTTTGGCTCCAAGACGGTAACATAATACAGAAACACTCTCTCGCGGACTTGCCGTGGGCCGGCGCGGTTGGCTCGGTCGAGCGTCTCTATCACGGCCCGTGCACATTATGTCGCACGGCGCAGGATTTGGTCCGCGATATCGGCCGCAATGGCTAACTGACCGCCAAATTCCGTGCCGCTCGAGGCCCTCACGCACGCGGGTCGCGTTGGGATTCGGCTCAGAAGGATACCAAACCTAAAGGCTTGCCACGTAGATTTTTTCGGCTGACATCCACCATTGGCGGGACCATGAACACGGCTGCGACGTCCTTTCCTGAGAGGAGTGCCGCAGAGGCCGCCGATCTCGTCCTCACGCGTGAGGACGCCGCGCCCGGAGTGCTGGCGCGCCGGGTGCGGCAGCGCCGGCAGATGTATGTCGGCCAGGTCGCGAGCTATTCGCTCGGCGCCTTGGTGCTGCTGCTCTATGCCTATGACGGCGCCATCCGCAGCAACGTACCATCGTTGTTCTGGATCGGCGGCGTCACGACCATCGGCATCTTCGTCGTGATGTCGGAGGCCGGCTTCGGCGACAGGCACCACGACCATTATCTCACGGTCTTCCAGATCTCGGCGCATATGGCGCTGCAATTCGTCTTCCTGGTGTCGGTGCCGACGATCGGCATTGCCTTCATCAGCGTGCTGTTCCTGATCTTCGCCTTCGGCACGCTGCGCATGACCTCGGTCCAGGCCATGCTGACCTCGGCAATCGCGACCTGCGCGCTTGCGGCCGTCTTCCTCGCCTCCGACCTGCCGATCGGCATGCCGGTCGCGACGCGGTTGCAGCGGATAGCCTCGATGCTGTGCTTCGTGCTGGTGATCGGCCAGTGCGCCTTTCTCGGCCTGTTCGGCGCCACGCTGCGCAAGATCCTGTACCGGCGCAGCATCGAGCTGAAGGCCGCCTATCGGCGCATCGAGGAACTCGCCGAGCTCGACGAGCTGACCGGCTCCTACAATCGCCGCTGCATCATGGGACTGCTCGACGCCGAGATCGAAAAGTCGCGGCAGGCGGGCGCTCCCTGCGCCATCGCGCTGATCGACCTCGACTGGTTCAAGCGCATCAACGACGCCCACGGCCATCCCATCGGCGACGAGGTGCTGCGGACCTTTGCCATCACCATCTTCGCCAACATCCGGCCCGACGACCGTTTTGGCCGCTATGGTGGCGAGGAATTCCTGCTGCTGCTGCCCGGCACCGCAAGCGAGGCTGCATTGCGCATGCTCGATCGGCTGCGCAGCATCGTCGCCGAGCTCGACTGGAGCGCATTTTCGCCCGGCATGCGCGTGACGATTTCCGCCGGCGTCGTGACGCTGCGCGCCAATGATACTGCCGACACGTTTCTCGCGCGCGCCGACAGCGCGCTCTATTCCGCCAAGGCGCAAGGGCGCAACCGCATTGTTACGGGCTGACCAATCGATTTGTCGCCGGCACGTGAGAACACGCCGCCGGACCGAACGCTCCAGGACAGGGCTATGAGATCCAAAACCGTCATATCATCCGCCAATTTGCTCGAGGAATTGCAGTCGGTGCTCGCGCACGGCACCGTCGCGCGCCGGGTCGAGACGCTGCGGCGCGTTACTGACCTGTTCGTGGGCAACGCGGTGGACTATTCGCACGACCATATCCGCGTGTTCGACGACGTCTTCCAGTGCCTGATCGAGCAGATCGAGACCTCGGCCAAAGCCTTGCTCGCCGACCGTCTCGCACCGATCGCAGCCGCACCGCCGCAGATCATCCGCACGCTGGCGCTCGACGACGTCATGGAAGTCGCAGGTCCCGTCCTGACGAAGTCGGAACGGCTGGACGAGACCACCCTGATCGAGATCGCGCGCAGCAAGAGCCAGGCCCATCTCAAGGCGATCTCGCTGCGGCGAGTGCTGTCGGAGGCGCTGACCGACGTGCTGGTGAGCCGCGGCAACGAAGACGTGGTGCAATCGACCGTCAGCAATCCGGGCGCGCAGCTCTCCGAAGGCAGCCTCACCGATCTCGTCACGCGCGCCGAGCGCGACGACGACCTCGCCACCTGCATCGGCCGGCGGCCCGATTTGCCGCGGCATCATTACCTGAAGCTCGTCGCCAAGGCTTCCCTGAGCGTTCGCAGGAAGCTGGAAGCCGCCCATCCCGAGCTCGCCAGCGAAGTGCCGAGCGCGGTCCAGCAAGCGGCGCAGCGGGTCCGCGCCGCGGCCGTGACGAGGCAGACCGAAATGGCGCGGGCGCTGGTGAAATCGCTGCACGAGGACGGCCGCCTCAACGAGTTCCAGGTCGCGACCTTCGCCGAGCAGGGCAAGTTCGACGAGGCCAATGCCGGGCTCGCGGCGCTCGCCGGCATTTCGGTCGAGACCGCCGAGAACATGATGATCGAAAGCCGCACCGAAGGCCTGATGATCCTCGCCAAGGTCGCCGGCATGCAATGGTCGAGCGTGCGCGCCATCATCGCCATGCGCGAGAAGCTTTCGGGCAGCTCGCAGACCGACATGCTGGCGTTGCGCGATACCTACGAGGCCCTGCGCTCATCCACCGCAGAGCAGGTGCTGCGCTTCCACCGCATGCAGAACGTGACGTCCGCGGCTTAATATCTCAGGACTCGCGATCCGACGGCGGCGCCGATGGCTGTCACGACCGCGGTCGCGATCGTGTACCAGGTCGCGACGAACAGCGGCGAGTCGTCGGTACAATGCGAGGCGTAGAGCGTGGCGGCCAGCCCGGCCGACAACAGACCGGCGAGCGCGCCGGCCTGCGCCGGTCGCGACGGCGCGCCATGGCGCAGGCCGAACAATGCACCCGCGAGAAGCGGCAGCGACATCGCGGGGATCGCGAGCATGCACCAGCGCGAATTCTTGCCGACCAGCCGCATCGTCATCGGCATCGCCGGCGCCATCATCGCCTCGCTGCCGATCGCCAGCGCAAGCAATCCGACGGGCAGCAGCAGGAGCCAGCCCCAGCCCCGCATCAGGGCTTCGGGCCGCGACAGATGCAGGCTGATGATGATGGCGGGAATCGCGAGCGACAAAGTCACCGCGAACTTCGCATCGAAGAACGGGTTGTGCATCGCTGTCATCACGTCCGGCCGCACGCCCAGGAAAGTCGCGAAGATCAGGATCGAGAACGGCGCCGCGACCAGCAGTCCCGTGGTCAGCAGCGCGCCGACGCGCGGGGCGCGGTGGGTGTTGTCGGCCGCGAGGGTGCGAATGAGTTGATCGGTATCCATGACTAATGGTCCCGTAGTTTGGCGGTCAGGGCCGCAAGCCCCCGATGCAGCGCGACCCGCACCGCACCTTCGCTCATGGCGTATTTCGCCGCGGTATCCTTGATCGATGCACTGTCGACCGCAATCGACTGCAATACGTCGCGCTGGCGCTGCGGCAGCGTGTTGAGCTGCGCCGTCACCTCGCCGGCCGAGGCCGTCTCCTGCGGCGCCTCGCCGGGCAGCGTCTCGGCAAAATCGTCGATATTGACGAAGACGCGCCGGCCGCGGCGCCTGAGCGCATCGATCAGCTTGTTGCGCCCGATCGCGAACAGCCAGGGGGCGAAGGGGGCTTCGCTGTCCCAGGTGTGCCGCTTCAGATGCACCGCCAACAAAATCTCCTGCACGATATCCTCGGCCTGGTCAGGAGGCTGCCCGGCACGCGCCAGGCCACGCCTCGCAGCAGCGCGCAGCACCGGCGTGACCGCTCTCAACAGGCGATGATACGCCGCATCATCCCCCGCCATGGCCGACCGCATCAGGTCGGTCCATTCGTCCTCACGTCCGCGCACGCGCGCTCCTACACGGCAATTCGGCCGCTCTTTCAATTTGTTACATCGCCAACCCTGAAATCACGAAGTCGTGATCAGAGCGCAGCCAGGGAATCCGGTCCCCACCCGGAAAAGACCGGAGGCTCATAACACCGATCGGTCCGTCTCGCATCCGGGTGCGCGGCGGCGCCCGCCAGTTTGCCGCCTTTTTGCCCCCTGTGGCCCGAAGATTCCCATTTTTTGCCGCGCTGTCGTCATGCCCCGGGGTCTCTGTTCGCACCCGGGACGGGCGAATTGGGGAGATCCTCAACATGATGAAAGCCAGCGGGCGCGCGGCATGGATTGTTCTGGCCGGGCTATTTTTGCTGTCCGCGGGCGCGGCACAGGCCGCGCCGAGCTCTGCCGCCAGCGCCAAGCCGGACAGCGCGGGCAAACAGGCCGATGCGGACAAGCAGCGGCACCACGCCTCTCGCCGCCATAGCGATAGCAAGACAGCGCAGAAATCCGGCGACAAGACTGACAAGACCAACAACGCGGACGCAACGCCGCAGGCTGGCGAGGTCAAGGTCGACAATAACGTGGCCTCGAGCCAGATGCCGCCGGAAGTCGCCAACGCCAACGCGCAGCTCGCTGCCGGCGATACGCCGCCTGCAGCTGCAGCCTCGGCGATGACCGGCCGCGCCAACGACAATGTGCAGGCCGCGGCCGATAACAACGCAGCGCCCGCCGCCGAGAACCTGGTCGTGCCGCCCGACCAGCCCAACGACCTCGACCGCGCCCTGCAACAGGACAACCCGTCTGCGCAGAAAGCGGTGATCGCCGCGACCGACGCGCAGCCGCGCCCAGCACCGGTCATGGCGAGCAGCCAGCCGAGCTCGGCCTGGGACCAGAGCTCCCTGATCGGCAAAATATTCATTGGTGTTGGCACGCTGCTGACATTGGCCTCGGCCGCGCGCATGTTCATGGCCTGATTGGCGCGTTCCGGCCCCTTGAAGGCATCCGCGCCAGCGGGCACATTGCCCGCTCCAGCAAAAGCGTGGGTGGAGCATGAGCACGTTCGAACACATCATCGTCGAAAGCAAAGGCGCAGTCGGCATCATCAAGCTGAACCGGCCAAAGATGCTCAACGCGCTCTCCTTCGGCGTCTTCCGCGAGATCGCCGCAGCCGTCGACGATCTCGAAGCCGATGACGCCATCGGCTGCATCGTCGTGACCGGCAGCGAGAAGGCCTTTGCCGCCGGCGCCGACATCAAGGAGATGCAGCCGAAGGGCTTCATCGACATGTTCTCCGAGGACTTCGCCGCGATCGGCGGCGATCGCATCGCGCGCTGCCGCAAGCCGACCATTGCCGCCGTCGCGGGTTATGCGCTGGGCGGCGGCTGCGAGCTTGCGATGATGTGCGATTTCATTATCGCTGCCGACACCGCCAGGTTCGGCCAGCCCGAGATCACGCTCGGCACGATCCCCGGCATCGGCGGCACGCAGCGTCTCACCCGTGCGATCGGCAAGTCCAAGGCCATGGATCTCTGCCTCACCGGCCGCATGATGGATGCGGCTGAGGCCGAGCGCAGCGGCCTCGTCAGCCGCATTGTGCCCGCCGACAAGCTGATGGACGAGGCGATTGCGGCGGCGGAGAAGATCGCCTCGATGTCGCGCCCTGCCGTTGCGATGGCCAAGGAAGCGGTCAACCGCGCCTTCGAGACCACGCTCGCGGAAGGCATGAGCGTCGAGCGCAATCTGTTCCACTCGACCTTCGCGCTCGAAGACCGCTCCGAAGGCATGGCGGCGTTCATCGAGAAGCGCAAGCCGGTGAACAAGAACCGGTGAACCTGACCGACGGTAAGGCTGGTGTAAGATTACATCCCCTTTTCCGCAGTCCCTGTGACGCACCTGCAACAAGCACGGATTTCGTGGGGGTTTCCCCCGCGGCAGTTTGCCTGCGAGACCCGCGCTGGGTAAACAGTTAAGAGAACCGCCGTCGGCGGGGGCGGACAGCCGGGGTTTTGCGGGATTACATGATAGGGCGTGCCGCCAGAGCTGGCCGCGTGATGACGTGGCAACGATCGGGCGTGGGTCCTGTCCTGGCGGCATGGGCCACGCTGGGGCTCTGTTCTGCCCTGCCCGCCGCGGCCTCCGCAGAGGCGCTGCCGGAGGCGCTGGTCAAGGCCTACCAGACCAATCCGCAGCTCAATGCCGAGCGCGCAAGGCAACGCGCCACCGACGAGAACGTGCCGCAGGCACTGGCCGGCTATCGGCCGCAGCTCGTGGCCAGCCTCAGCGCCGGCCTGCAGGCGGTGCGTAACTTGCTACCGAACAACACCATCCAGACCGCGACGCTGAAACCCTGGACCATCGGGGTCACGGTGTCGCAGACCCTGTTCAACGGCTTCCGCACCGCCAACAGCGTGCGTGTGGCGGAACTCCAGGTGCAATCGGGTCGCGAGGCGCTACGCAATGTCGGCCAGGGCGTGCTGCTTGACGCGGTCACCGCCTACACCAATGTGCTGGCGAACCAGTCGCTGGTGGAGGCACAGCGTTCGAACGTCGCCTTCCTGCGCGAGACGCTCTCCATCACCCAGCGCCGCCTCAACGCCGGCGACGTCACGCCGACCGACACCGCCCAGGCCGAGGCGCGTCTCAATCGCGGCCTTGCCGATCTCAATGCCGCCGAGGTTGCGCTGGCGGTGAGCCAGGCAACCTATGCGCAGGTGATCGGCAATGCCCCCTCCGCGCTTCGTCCCGCCGAGGTCGTCGATCGCTATCTGCCGAAGACCCGCGAGGATTCGATCGCGATGGCGATCCACGAGCACCCGGCGGTAATGGCCGCAAGCTTCGACGTCGACGTCGCCTCGACCAATATCCGCGTCGCCGAAGGCGCGCTGCTGCCCAGCGCCACGCTCCAGGGCAGCGCCAGCAAAAGCCGCGACAGCGACCAGACGCTCGGCACCTTCGCCACGGATCAGGCCTCGATCGTCGCCAACGTCACCGCGCCGATCTATGACGGCGGCCAGGCGGCATCGCAGACCCGTCAGGCCAAGGAAGTTACGGCCCAGAGCCGTCTGGTGCTCGACCAGGTCCGCAATCAGGCCCGTACGGCCGCGGTCAGCGCCTGGGTCGCCAATGAGGGCGCCAAGATCGCGGTCTCGGCCTCGGAGTCGGAGGTGAAGGCGGCAACCGTCGCACTCCAGGGCGTGCAGCGCGAGGCCGCCGGCGGACAGCGGACCACCGTCGATGTTCTCAACTCGCAGGCCGATCTGATCCAGGCGAGAGCCCGGCTGATCGGCGCACTGCGCGACCGCGTCATCGCCTCCTACACCCTGCTCAGCGCCGTCGGCCATCTCGACGTCAAGACGCTCAGTCTGAACACGCCGGACTATTTGCCCGAGGTGCACTACCACCAGGTCCGCGACGCCTGGCACGGACTGCGCACGCCGTCGGGACAGTAATCTCAATCCTTCGGTCGACACCCATGCAGAGCCGCCGCATCCATCTGATGGGAGCTTCGGGCTCCGGCGTGACGACGCTTGGCCGCGCGCTGGCGGGCCGGCTGGCGCTGCCGCATCACGACAGCGACGATTATTTCTGGCTGCCGACGGTGCCGCCCTACCGGACGACTCGCCCTGCCACAGACCGGCTGCGCCTGATGCGCGAGATGTTTCTGCCGCGTCTCGATTGGGTGCTGAGCGGATCCGTCACCGGATGGGGCGACGAGCTCGTGCCGCTGTTCGATCTCGTGGTCTATGTGACCACACCGCCCGACCTTCGGTTGCAGCGCCTGCGCGCCCGGGAAGCTGCGCATTTCGGCACTGAAGCCGTCGCGCAGGGCGGCTGGCGTCATGAGGAGACGGAGTCGTTCGTCGAATGGGCCTCGCATTACGAAGCCGGTGATCGCGAGGGCCGCAGTCTCGCAAAGCATGAGGCCTGGCTCGCGCGCCTGCCCTGCCCGATCGTCCGCGTCGACGGTTCGCGGCCCGTTGCGGAGCTGGTCGAGCAGCTATGCAGCCACGTGGCGGAACTGCCCGGTTGATGTGATATCGTGCGGCGCTTCTATCGCGACGCCGGAGCAGCCATGACCGACAAGATCTACGCGCGAGCCGCGCAACCCGCGACGTCGATCAATTTCGACGTGCCGGCACATGCCTGCGATTGCCACACCCACATCCATGGCGACGTCGAAAAGTTTCCGTTCTTCGCGGGGCGCGTCTATACGCCGGGACCTGCTAGCCCTGAAGAGATGGCGGCGCTGCACAAGGCGCTGCACATCGAGCGCGTGGTGATCGTCACGCCGAGCGTCTACGGCCCCGACAATTCCTCCAGCCTGTTCGGGATGAAGGCGCGCGGCGACACCGCGCGCGGCGTGGCCGTGATCGACGACAACACCACCGAAGCTCAACTGGACGCGATGCATGCGGACGGTTTTCGCGGCATCCGCATTAACCTCGCAACCGATGGCGTCAACAATCCCGATATCGGCCGTGCTCGCTTTACGGCTGCCGCCGAGCGCATGACGGCACGTGGCTGGCATGTGCAGCTCTACACCACGCTGGCGATGATCTCCGCCATCAAGGATCTCGTGCTGGCCTCGCCGGTGCCTGCGGTTTTCGACCATTTCGGTGGGCTCGAGGCCTCGCTCGGGTTGGAGCAGCCCGGCTTTGCCGACCTCGTCGCACTGGTCAAGTCAGGCAAAGCCTACGTGAAAATCTCGGGCGCCTATCGCTCGTCGAACTTGGCGCCCGATTATCAGGACATCGCGCCGTATGCGCGTGCGCTGATCGCTGCGAACCCGGATCGCATCGTCTGGGGCACCGACTGGCCGCATCCGGATTCGGCGCAAGTGGCGGGGCGCAAGGCCACCGGCATCGCACCGTTCCACCAGATCGACGACGGCCGGCTGCTCAACCAGCTTCCAGTGTGGGCACCGGATGCGGACGTTCGCAGGAAGATCCTGGTCGACAATCCCGCGCGGCTCTACGGCTTTTGAGATCAGCGCGCCCGGCGCGAGAAGAACGAGATCAGCACCGGCAGCGTCACCAGGATCACGACGGGCGCCAGCATCATGCCGGTGACGACCACGACCGCGAGCGGCTTCTGCACCTGCGAGCCGATGCCTTCGGACAACGCGGCCGGGAGCAGGCCGACGCCGGCAACGACGCATGTCATCAGGACCGGCCGAAGCTGCAATTCGCCGGTGCGGACCACCGCGCTCATGCGGTCCATGCCCTCTTCGATCAGCTGGTTGAACTGCGAGAGGATGATGATGCCGTCCATCACGGCGATGCCGAACAGCGCGATGAACCCGATCGCCGCCGAGACGCTGAAGGCGGTGCCGGAGATGAACAGCCCCAGCACGCCACCGAAGATCGCCATCGGGATCACGCTCATGGCGAGCAAGGTGTCGGTCATCGAGCCGAAATTGAACCAGAGCAGGATGCCGATCAGCGCCAGCGAGATCGGCACCACGATCGACAGGCGCCGGATCGCGTCCTGGAGATTGCCGAACTCGCCGACCCATTCCATGTGCGAACCGGGCGGCAATTGCACCTGGTCGGCGATCTTCTGCTGCGCTTCGCGGATGGCGCTGCCGAGGTCGCGCTCACGCACCGAGAACTTGATCGGCAGATAGCGCTCCTGCTGCTCGCGATAGATGTAGGCTGCGCCCGAGACGAGGCTGATATTGGCGACCTCGCTCAGTGGAATCTGGGTGATGGAGCCGTTCGGTCCGGGCGCGCCGATCCTGATATTCTGGATCGCCTCGGCGCTGCGGCGGTACTCCGGCGCAAGGCGAACGATGATCGGGAAGTGGCGATCGCTGCCCGGCTCGTAGAGATCGCCCGCGGTGTCGCCGCCGATCGCGACCTTGATGGTGGCATTGATGTCGCCGGGCGCCAGGCCATAGCGCGCGGCCTTGGCGCGGTCGATGTCGATCTGCACGGTCGGCTGCCCCAGCGAGGTGAAGACGGCGAGGTCGGTGACACCTTGCACCGTCGACAGCACCTGTTTGATCTTGTTGGCGGTATCGGTCAGCGCCTGGAGATCGTTGCCGAACAGCTTGATCGAGTTCTCGCCCTTCACGCCGGAGACGGCTTCGGAGACGTTGTCCTGGAGATATTGCGAGAAGTTGAACTCGACGCCGGGGAAGCGATCGTCGAGCTGCTTGAGCAGCTCCGCGGTCAGCTCCTCCTTGTCATGCGTGCCGGGCCATTGGCTCGCGGGCTTCAGCGGCGCGAAGAACTCGGCGTTGAAGAAACCGGCGGCGTCGGTACCGTCGTCGGGACGGCCGTGCTGCGACACCACGGATTCGACCTCGGGCCGGGCGCGGATCAGCTTGCGCATCTCGTTGACGTAGGTGTTGCCTTCCTGCAGCGAGATGGTCGGCGGCAACGTGGCGCGGATCCAGAGATTGCCCTCTTCCAGCTTGGGCAGGAATTCGAGGCCGAGCAGCCGGCCGAAGGTGACCGTCATCATCACGAGGCCGACCGCGCCGCCGAGGACGATGGCGCGGTTGGCGACGGCCCAGTTCAGCACCGGCATGTAGAGCCGGTGCAGGACCTGCATCACGCGGGTCTCGGTCTCCTCGACATGGGCGGGCAGAATGATCGCGGACAGCGCGGGCGTGACGGTGAAGGTCGCCAGCAGGCCGCCGGCGAGCGCGTAGGCATAGGTGCGCGCCATGGGTCCGAAGATGTTGCCCTCGACGCCCGACAGCGTGAACAGCGGCAGGAAGGCCGCGATGATGATGGCGGCGGCAAAGAAGATCGAGCGCGAGACGTCGGCGGCGGCGCTGAGGATGGCATGGCTCTTCATGCCGAACAGCGTCTCTGGCGACATCTGCTCCGATTCCGACGGTGGCGTGGTCTGCGTCAGGCGGCGGAAGATCGCCTCCACCATGATGACGGTGGCATCCACGATCAGGCCGAAATCGATGGCACCGACCGAGAGCAGGTTGGCCGATTCCCCGCGAAGCACCAGGATGATCACGGCGAAGAACAGCGCGAACGGTATCGTGGCGCCGACGATCAGCGCGCTTCTGAGATCGCCGAGAAAGATCCACTGCAGCAGCACGATCAGCAGGATGCCCACCACCATGTTGTGCAGCACGGTGTGCGTGGTGAGGTCGATCAGGTCCTTGCGGTCGTAGATGCGCTCGATGCGCACGCCCGGCGGCAGGATGGTCGAGCCGTTGATCTGATTGACGAGCTGCTCGACGCGGTTGATGGTCGGCGTGCTCTGCTCGCCGCGCCGCATCAGCACGATGCCCTGCACGATGTCGTCGGAATCGTCGAGGCCGGCGATGCCGAGCCGCGGCTTCTGGCCGACGGTGACGGTGGCGACGTCCTTCACCAGCACCGGATTGCCGTTGGTCTGGGCCACCATGGTGTTGGCGAGATCGTCGATCGACTTGATCAGGCCGACACCGCGCACCACGGCCGATTGCTGGCCGATATTGACGGTGTTGCCGCCGACATTGACGTTGGAGTTGCTGACCGCCTGGAGCAGCTGCGGCAGCGTCAGGCCGTTGGCGACCAGCTTGTTGTTGTCGACCTCGAGCTCATAGGTCTTGCTCTTGCCGCCCCAGCCGGTGACGTCGATCACGCCGGGCACGGCGCGGAAGCGGCGCTGCAGGATCCAGTCCTGGATGGTCTTGAGGTCGAGCACGCTGTAGTTCGGCGGGCCGACCAGCCGATAGCGGAAGATTTCGCCGATCGGACTCAGCGGCGAGATCTGCGGCTGCACGTTGCCCGGCAGCGGCGCCAGCTGCGCCAGGCGATTCAAGACCTGCTGCAGCGCCTCTTCGTAAGTGTAGGCGAAGGAGAACTGCAGTTTGATATCGGACAGGCCGTACAGCGAGATGGTGCGGATCGTCGTCAGGTTCTTCAGGCCCGCGACCTGGGTCTCGATCGGGATCGTGATATAGCGCTCGATCTCTTCCGCCGACAGGCCGGGGCTCTGGGTGACGATGTCGACCATCGGCGGGGTCGGATCGGGATAAGCCTCGATGTTGAGCTGGTTGAACGCAATCAGGCCGCCGATGAGCACGGCGACGAACATGCCGACCATCAGGAAGCGCCGGTTGACGGCAAGGGCGACGAGACGGTCCATTCAGGTTTTTCGCAGTTTCGTGGGGCTCGTCGATCAGCTACCGGACGCCGCGCGGTCGATGAACAGGCTGCCTTTGACGACGATCTGTTCGCCGGGCTTCAGGTTGCTGGTGACCTCGACGAGGTTGCCATTGATGAGCCCCACTCTGATCTGGCGGAGCTCGACCGACTTGTCTTCACGCGCGACCCAGATGCGGACCTGGTCGCCTTCGTAGATCAGCGCCTGCTTCGGCACCGCCGGCGCCGCGCGGTCGCCGGCCGAATAGATCGTGACGTTTGCGAACATTTCCGGCTTGAGCAGGCCGTCCTTGTTGTCGATGGTGGCGCGCACCAGCAGACGGCGCGTGTTGGGGTCGATCGCGGCGGCGACATAGTTGATCTTGGCGGTCAAGGGGCGGCCCGGCAGCGCCATCACGTTGACGGAGATGTCCTGTCCGACGCTGACTTGAGCTGCATCGCTCTCGCGCACGAAGGCGGTGAGCCAGACCGTGGAGAGATCGCCGATCACGAAGACAGGATCGCTGGCGCCGGCGCTGACATATTGCCCGGGGCCGATCTTGCGCTGCACGACCGTGCCCGAGAGCGGCGCATAGATCGTGATCTCAGGGTTGATGGTGCCCTTGTTCTGGAACGTCTTGATCGTCTCGTCGGTGAAGCCGAGAATGCGCAGCTTGTTGGTCGCAGCTTCCAGTGCCGTCACTGCCGAGCGCATGTCGTTCTGCGCCTGGACCTGGGTCGCTTCCGCCTGCTGATAATCCTTGAGCGGAATGGCGCGGCCCTCGTAGAGATCCTTGGCGCGCTTGTACTGGATGTCGGCAAGCTCCAGCGCAGACCTTGCCTTGTTCTGCGACGTCATCGCCGCGATGAAATCGTTTTGGGCCTGCACGGTATCGGCGGCCTCGATCGTGAACAGCGGTTGACCCTGGGTCACGCTCTCGCCCGGCTTGGCAAGCAGCTTGGTCACCCGGCCTGCATAGGGCGAGAACACCGGCGTCGAGCGGTCCTCATCGACCGCGACCTTGCCCTCGGTGACGTACTCGGCACGGAAGGTTTTGGCGTTGACCGGCTCGATCGTCAGCGTCGCCCATTCGGACGGTGTCGGCGTGAAATTCTGCGCGTTCTTGCGCGACTGGCTGGAGACTTCGGAGTGCTTCTTGTCCTTGGCGCCGGCAAACAGGAAGCCGTAGGCGCCAGCCCCGACAAGCGCCAGTAAAACTACGGATGTGATCACCCGTCGTTTTGTAAGCACCTGCAATTGCTTGGTCTTTTCAGCTACCATGGGGCCCGGTCAAGTCTGCGACGATCTCGGCAGACGACTGCCTCATCGGTCGCGCTAATAGTGCCGATTTAGGATTTCAAACAACCTAAAAAACGCTGGCGGTCCTTCGGTTTGCGTTAAAATTCTACCACACGTCAGCTTCACGTCAGCTTCAGCGCGGCCATTGCGGCGAATGGCTGCCGAGCGGCATCGCCGGACGGCTCCAACGCGCCGGCGTCCGCGACAGCACGGCCGAGTGACGCACCGCCTGCAACGTGCCGAAGCCAGATGACACCGTTTCCATGAACGCTGCATGTACGACCTCACCCGTAAGATCCGGGGTCTCGAGACCGCTTTCGAGCCGACCGAGATTCCACAGCCAGCGACCGGTCTGCGCCAGCGACACGCGCACATGCCAGCTGCCGCCTTCGCGGGCCTGGCGCGCCTTCGCCATCATTGCGCCGAACGCCATCAGATAGCCGGTGGCGTGGTCGAGTATCTGGGCCGGCAATTCCTTCGGACCATCGATGCCGGCGGCCTTGCCTTCCGCATGGTTGAAGCCCGTCGCGGTCTGCACCAGCGAATCGAAGCCGCGTCGTTCGGCCCAAGGGCCGGCATGGCCGTAAGCCGATAGCGTGACGTAGACGATGCCGGGATTGATGTGCGCGACCTCTTCCGGCGAGAAGCCGAGGCTGGCGAGCGCGCGCGGGCGGTAGCCTTGCGAGAAGATGTCGGCATCTTTGAGCAATTCGCGCAGCTGCGCCCGGCCCGCTTCGCTCTTCAGGTCGATGAAGGTGGTGAGCTTGCCGCGGCCAGTGTCGATGGTGAGCCAGGGAATGGCCGGCAGTTCCGGCCCCGACACCAAGAGCACATCCGCTCCGTGTGCAGCGAGCGTGCGGCCGGCGACGGGCCCTGCGATGACGCGAGAGAGATCGAGCACGCGGAGACCGGCGAGCGGCCGATCGCCCTTCGGCCATTGCTTCGGCCGGGCATCGCCGATCTTCTCGATCGAGATCAGCGGCAGCTCGGCGAGCGCGCGCGCCTGCGGCAGCGCCGACCAGTCGTCGTAAGAGCGCATCAGCGCAACGACGCCGCCGGCGGCATAGGCTGCCGTTTCAAAATCCTCGCCCTTCCATTGCATCAGCGCGGCCTGCACCTTGTCACGCTCGGGGGCGCAACCAAGCACCTTGCAGACGGCGTCGCGGTGATGCGGGAAATTGGTGTGGCAGCGGACAAAGCTGTTGTCTCCGGTCCTGTAGACGCCGGCGATGGCGTCCCAGGCCGGCGGCGGAGGCTTGTCGTCGAGGCGCAGATAACGCTCGGAGCGGCATTCGACGACGGCGTGGCGCATGTCGACGTTGACCTTCTGCACCTCGCCGCTGCGCAGCCGCCAGATCTCGGCGGCGGCAAGGCCTGCGGCGGCGATTGTCGTTTGTCCGGCGACGGCGACGCGAAACGAGGACGGAATCTGCGGCTCCTCGCCGGTCAGATGCATATGTTCGAGCGCGGCAGGCTCTCCGTCAGCGGAGGTCCAGATGTCCTTGAGAATGTCGGTAGGGCTTTGCATGGCCTCTTTTCTCCCTTTAGCTTTGCGATCACCCCATTAGCACGGAAAGGATTGCAATGGCCGCCATCGATCCCCTCACCGCAGGCGCCGTGTTCGTCGCAACGGCGGCCACCGACGCGGTCTATGTGATGTTTACGTCAGCCGTGGTCGCCCGCAAGCGCGTGCCGGCCGCAAGCTGGAGCGCGATCTGGTATCTGCTCTCCTCCTATGCCGTGATCAGCTACACCGAAAACGCCGTCTATGTGGCCTTCGCCGCGATCGGTTCCTGGGTCGGCGCCTTTGCGTCGCTGACCTTCCTGCACCGTCCGCCCGGCGGCCCACCGGTGGGGGCCGCGCCGGAGTGAGGGGAGCGCTGTTCCGGCTCGCACGGTGTCATCATCCGCGAAAGCGGATGATCCAGTATTCCAGAGGCGGTTGTGATCGAACCGCGAGGCCGCGGCGTGCTGGATACCCCGCTTTCGCGGGGTATGACACCGAGAACCAATTCGACATCCTTGCTCAAACAACTAAGCTCCCTACGATCAACAAAAAGGAATCCCAAACCATGGATCTCGGTCTCAAAGGGAAAAACGCCGTCGTGCTCGGCGGCACGCGTGGCATCGGGCGGGCGATTGCGGCAACGCTGGCCGGTGAAGGCAGCAATGTCGCGGTGTGCGCGCGCAATGCTGAGCAGGTCGCGGCCACCGTTGCTGAATTAAAGGCGAGCGGCATCAACGCCACCGGCGGCAAGGTTGACGTCACCGATGGCGCCGCGCTGAAGGCGTGGATCGAGGACGCGGCAAAAGAGCTTGGCGGCGTCGACCTGCTGTTCGCCAATGCGGGTGCGATGGCGCAAGGCCATGATCCCGCATCATGGGAGCAGAATTTCCGGCTCGACGTGCTCGGCGCCGTGCATGCATTCGACGCGGCACGGCCGTTCCTCGAGGCCAGCGGCGAGAGAAGCGGTGATGCCGCCTTCGTCATCATCTCCTCGATCTCGGCGGCGCAGGCCGATCTCGCCAGCTCCTACGGCCCGATCAAGGCGGCGCTGATCCACATGGCGAAAGGCCTGGCGCGGCAATACGCCAAGAAGAAGATCCGCGTGAATGTCGTCTCGCCCGGCACGGTCTATTTCAAGGGCGGCGTCTGGGAGATGATCGAGAAGAACATGCCCGAGCGTTACAACGACGCGATGAAGCGCAATCCGACCGGGCGCATGGCAACGCCGCAGGAGATCGCGAACGCGGCGGTGTTTCTGGCAAGCCCGGTATCGGGATTCACGACGGGGTCGAACCTCGTCGTGGATGGCGCGATCTCGAACCGGGTGAATTTTTAAGGAAGCGCGGCATCAAACAACTTGTAGGGTGGGCAAAGCGAAGCGTGCCCACCACTTTCCACGAAAACGAAGAACGGTGGGCACGGCGCTTTCGCGCCTTTGCCCACCCTACGGCAGCTGAGCGTGAGGCAGCACCGCGCCCCACCTCAATGGAAATCCCGCGACGGCGGCAGGATGCGGACGTTGCGGGGGTGGCGGATTTTTTGCGCCGGCATATCGGCGTGGTCGCGCCGGTCGTCGTTGAGCGGCTCGACCACAGTCGCGCCTGATGGCACCGGATGCTTGCGGCTCAGCGCATCATTGGCGAGGCCGACCAGATCGTGCGAGCGATCGATCATGCGCTGCGCGATCAGATGCGTCACCTTTTCGGGGCTGCTCTGGATGTAGCCCTGAACCTCGATGAGGCGCGCGCCCATCACCTCCTTGCGGTACTGCTCCATGACCTTGGGCCAGACCACGACATTGGCGATGCCGGTTTCGTCCTCCAGCGTCATGAACACGACGCCGCTGGCGCTGCCCGGCCGCTGCCGCACCAGCACCACGCCGGCACAGCGAACGCGCCGCCGTTCGTTCTCGTGGCTGATCTCCTTGCAGGCGACAATGCGCTCGCGCGAAAACATCTCGCGCAGGAATTCCATCGGGTGACCCTTGAGTGACAGCCGGATGGTCTGATAGTCGGCAACGACCTGTTCGGGACGCGGCATCACGGGGAGCGGTTTTGCGTGCTCGTCCGGTTGCTCGCGCGCGGTGGCTGCTTCGAACAGCGGCAACGCCACGTCGTCAGGCAGGCGTCGCACCTGCCACAGCGCCTCGCGGCGGTCGAGCCCGAGCGAGCGGAACGCGTCGGCATCGGCGAGCAGGATCAGCGCGCGCTTGGGCAGACCGGTGTCGCGGGCGAAGTCTTCGAGCGAGGTGAAGGGAAGGCGGTTGCGCGCCTTGATGATGCGGTCAGCCCAGTCGGTTGCTCCGTCATTCCGGGGCGACGCGCCAGCGTCGAACTCTGGTGCGCACTTGCGCACCTGAGAATCTCGAGATTCCGGGTTCACGCTTCGCGTGCCCCGGAATGACAGCTGCAAGCGTTTCAGCCTCTCTTCATCCTCATCAAGCCAATGAAAGCCGTCGATCTGGCGAAAGCCGAGACGCACCGCGCAATATCTGCCGTCAGTATTCTCCAGCGTGTTCTGCGCAAAGCTGTAGGACACATCGATCTCGCGGACCTCGACGCCGTTCTTGCGGGCATCGCCGACGATCTGCGCAGGCGCGTAAAAACCCATCGGCTGCGAGTTCAACAGGCCGCAACAGAACGCGTCGGGATGATGATATTTCAGCCATGAGGAGATGTAGACGAGCTGCGCAAAGCTCGCGGCATGGCTCTCCGGAAAACCGTAGGAGCCAAAACCCTTGATCTGGTCAAAGCAGCTTCTGGCGAAGTTGGCATCATAGCCGCGCGCGACCATGTTGCCGATCAGCTTCTCCTCGTATTGGCCGATGGTGCCGACATTGCGGAAAGTCGCCATCGAGCGGCGCAAGCCATTGGCTTCCTCGGGGGTGAATTTCGCCGCCTCGATCGCGATGCGCATCGCCTGTTCCTGGAACAGGGGCACGCCCTTGGTCTTGTGCAGTACCTTGTAGAGCTCGTCCGCGGGACCGTGCTCGGGTGATGGCGAGGGATACGTCACCTTCTCCAGATTGTTCCGACGCCGCAAATAGGGATGCACCATGTCGCCCTGGATCGGCCCCGGGCGCACGATCGCGACTTCGATGACGAGATCGTAGAAGGTCCGCGGCTTCAGGCGCGGCAGCATGTTCATCTGGGCGCGGCTCTCGACCTGGAACACGCCGAGCGACTCGCCGGCACACAGCATGTCGTAAACCTTGGGGTCATCCTGCGGAACGGTCGCAAGAACCCAACGCTTGCCCTTGTGCTGGTCGATCAGATCGAAACATTTCCTGATGCAGGTCAGCATGCCCAGTGCGAGCACGTCGACCTTCATCATACTGAGTGCATCGACGTCATCCTTGTCCCATTCGATGAAGGTGCGATCGTCCATCGCGGCGTTGCCGATCGGAACATAGGTGTCGAGCCGGTCCTGGGTCAGCACATAGCCGCCGACATGCTGGGACAGATGGCGCGGGAATTCGATCAGCTCGGTCGCAAGCTCGACCGCAAGGTTGATCAGGGGATTTTGCGGATCGAGCCCGGCCTGCCGGACCTGCATGTCGTTGAGGCCCTTGCCCCAGCTGCCCCAGACGGTGTCGGCGAGCGCAGCGGTAACGTCCTCGGTCAGGCCGAGCGCCTTGCCGACGTCGCGGATGGCGCTGCGCGGGCGGTAGTGGATGACGGTGGCGATGATCGCGGCGCGGTGGCGGCCATAGCGGCGATAGACATATTGCATCACCTCCTCGCGCCGCGAATGCTCGAAATCGACGTCGATATCGGGCGGCTCCAGCCGCTCCTTGGAGATGAAACGCTCGAACAACAGATCGACCTTGGTTGGATCGACCGAGGTAATGCCGAGCACGTAGCAGACGGCCGAATTCGCCGCCGATCCCCGCCCCTGGCACAGAATGTTCTGGCTGCGCGCGTAATGGACGATGTCGTGCACGGTGAGGAAGTAATGCGCGTATTTCAGCTCTGATATCAGCGCGAGCTCTTTCTTGAGCGTTGCACGCAGCTTGTCGTCGATCTTGCCGCCAAAATATTTGTCGACGCCCGCCCAGGTCAGATCCTCCAGATGTCCCTGCGCGGTCTTGCCCGGCGGCACCGGCTCATCGGGATATTGGTATCTGAGCTGGTCGAGCGAGAACTCGATCCTGTCGGCAAAGCGCATTGTCTCCGCGATCGCCTCTGGGACATCGCGGAACAGCCGCGCCATTTCGCGGGGCGTCTTCAGAAAGCGCTCGGCATTGGCTTCCAGCTTGCGTCCGACCGCCTCGATCGTGGTCTTTTCCCTGATACAGGTGAGCACGTCCTGGAGGGGACGCCGGCCGGGATCGTGATAAAGCACCTCGTTGGTCGCGAGCAGCGGCACTTTTGCTTTGGCGGCGAGATCATCGAGCCGCGCCAGGCGGCGGCGATCGTCGCCGCGATAGATCAGGCTCGCCGCCAGCCACACGCCCTCGGCGCGGCTTGCTTTCAGCTTTGCAAGCACATCCAGCGCCTGCGCATCATCGAACCGGTGCGACAGCGTCAGGATCAGGAGCTGGCCCTCCGCGAACTCCAACAGATCAGCGAAGCCGAGACGGCACTCGCCCTTCTCGATCCGGGTGATGTCGTCGCCGCGCTTGCCCCGGGTCAAGAGCTGGCAGAGCCGGCCATAAGCGGCGCGATCGCGCGGATAGACGAAAATGTCGGGCGTGCCGTCGATGAAGACGATGCGCGCACCGATCAGCAGCTTTGGCTTGTGCAGCACCTTGTCATTGCCGAGCTCGTTCCTGGCCCGCACCACACCGGCGAGCGTGTTGTGGTCGGCAATGCCGATCACGGGAATGCCGAGCTTGCTGGCCTGATGCACATAGGCGCGCGGATCCGATCCGCCGCGCAGGAAGGAGAAATTGGTGGTGATGCCGATCTCGGCATAGGCAGGAATGTTCATGCGAAGAGACCGTGCACATACCAGCGAGGCGGAGCGGGCTCGCCGTCGGCGTCGAACACCTCCCCTTCATAAAGACCGTCGCGGAAAATCCAGAAGCGCAGGCCTTCGGCGTCCTCGATGCGGAAATAATCCCGCGTCAATTGCTTGCCGTCCTGTCGCCACCATTCCATCGCGATGCGTTCGGGTCCTTCCACCCGCACCACCGCATGTTTCGCGCGCCGCCAGGTGAATTGATGCGGCGGACCGTCAGGCACGGTCGCAAACGGCACGGTGACCGGCTCGGGCTGGTCGAACAGCCTGAGGGGGCGCAGCGGCGGCTCGCTTTCGGCACGATCTGGCCATTCGGCCTGCATGGCCGCAGCGAGATGATGCTGGGCTGGCGCGGCCAGCACCGCCTGCTCGGGAATATGGGTATCCTGCGGCAGATGCACGACGACGCGCTTTCCGCCGATGCGCGCGGCAATGCGGTCGATCAGCGCGGCGAGTTCGTCATTGTCATGGACATGGGCATCGAGATCGCGCTGCTCCTGCACCACGATCTCGGTGCGGCTCGCCGACAGCCGCACCATGTCGAAGCCGAAGCCGGGATCGAGCGGATCGGCGAGCGCATCTAGACGCTCGCGGAACAGCCGGTCAATGACGGCACTTCGCGTCACCGGACGCCCGGTCTCGACCATGATCGTGCGCACCGCGCCGTCGGTGCGGAAGAACGCGGCCTCCAGCCGGCGCGCGCCCTTGCCCTGCTTCTCCATGGACGCGATCAACGTGTCAGCGAGCCGCGACAGCGTCATCGCGATCATGGAGTCGGTCGCGATCGGCTCGGCAAAGCGTTTTTCCACGATGTAATCGGGCAGCGGCTTGCGCGGACTGATCGGCGCATCGCCCTGCCCCAGCGCATGCGCGAGCAGCGTGGAAAACCGCGCGCCGAACCGCGCCGTGATTTCGTTCGGCGAGCGCGATGCGACATCGCCGATGGTTTTCAGGCCGGCGCGGCGCAGGCCGGTGGTGATCGCTTCGTCCGCGCCGAGCGCGGACACCGGAAACCGGTCGATCGCCGCCGCCTCTTCGCCATCGGCAACGATGCTGCCCGTGGCCTGCCGCGTCAGCGTGCGCGCGCAGACCGACGTGCCGGCGATGGCCGCACTGACGGCAAAGCCTTGTCGACCGAGCGCCCGGACCAGCGTCTGCAACAAGGCAGCCTCGCCGCCGAACAGATGCGCGCAGCCGGTGATATCGAGGAACAGCCCATGCGGCGGATCGAGCGCCACCAGCGGCGTGAAGCGGTCGCACCAATCGGCGATGTCGCTGAGCGTCTTCGCATCGGCCACGACATCGGCGTCGAACACTTTCAAATCTGGGCACATCGCCCTCGCATTGGCCAGCGGTTGGCCGATATACAGGCCGAGGCGCTCTGCAGCCTCGTCCAGCGCATGGATCACCAATGCATTAACGTCCTTGATGACGACAATGTTCGGCTCATTGTTATTCTTACCCAGCCCGGCGCTGCTGAAGAAGCGCTGGATCCGATCGATGGGCAGGCGCGGCAGCCATAGGCTGAGGATACGTCGACGGCTCACTGAATTGGCACTCATCACAATTCCATTCCATGATCCACCGGCCACACGGGCCATGACGATTGCGCAACAGCTCGGCATCGAAGCGCGGCGCGCCCCAGGCATCCCACATCGGGCCCGGCGGTGAATGCGCCGCGCGCAGCATCCAGCGCGTCTCCGCGGTCGACGGCAGCGGCCGCGCCGCCATCCGCAGCAACAGGCCGGTGACGCCTGAGCCTTGCGCAGCCAGCGTCAGCTTGCGGCTCGCCACCAGGTCGAACTGTCTGATCTCGCCCCAGAGCTCGAGCACGACGGCGCCGAGCGCATCGCAGGCGAGCGCATCGGCCGAAGTGCGCAGCGCGCTCTCCACGTCAGCCGCACGCACCATCACCACGCGGCGCGGATCGAGGCCGAGCTCGGCGAGCCCGCTCATCGACAGCGCACCAGTCTCGATCTCCGAGAAATCCTGCCGCACCCACAATAGCGGCCGCTGCGTCGTGACGCGGCCCGCAAGCCCGGTGACAAAGCCGGTCGCGGCCGCGCCCTGGCGCCCTTCGCAAAACACCTCGTGGATCGCCGCGCGCGCGAGCCCGCCTTTCAGCGCGCGGTCTACTTCGCCGTGACCAAGCGCGACGCGGTCCTGATGATGCACGACCTCCGCCGTCTCGATCCGTTCGATCTGGCTGCGCAAGGTCGCAAGCGCGCTCATGCGTGCGCCGCTCATGCTCGCCGCTCCTCAAAGATTGATGCCGTGGCTTTCAAAAGAAGAACCAACGGCTGGCTCATTTGTTCATGATATGTTCTAATATAAAGCTAACGGCAGCCGAAGAGTCAATCGAATTGGCGTGCCAAAGATTCATGAGCGGAATCAAAGAGATTCAAACATGGACATACAACGCAAGCTGGAAATTCTCGCGGATGCCGCCAAGTACGATGCCTCCTGCGCCTCCAGCGGCACCGAGAAGCGGGATTCCAGCGACGGCAAGGGCATGGGCTCGACTGCGCCCGGCATGGGCATCTGCCATTCCTACGCGCCCGATGGACGCTGCATCTCGCTGCTCAAGGTGCTGCTCACCAACGCCTGCAATTACGATTGCCTCTATTGCGTCAACCGCGCCTCCTCCAACGTGCCGCGCGCCCGCTTCACCATCGACGAATTGGTCAAGCTGACGCTCGACTTCTACCGGCGCAATTACATCGAGGGACTGTTTCTCTCCTCCGGCATCATCCGCAGCCCCGACTACACGATGGAGCAAGTGGTGAGCGTCGCGCAAAAGCTGCGCGAGGAGCATCACTTCCGCGGCTACATCCATCTCAAGACAATTCCGGAAGCTGACGATGCGCTGATCGCGGAGGCCGGCAAATATGCCGACCGTCTCTCCATCAACATCGAGATGCCTGAAGCCGCGAGCCTGCAGCAATTCGCGCCCGAGAAAGACGTGCGCGCGATCCGCCGCACCATGGGCCGGCTGCGGCTGAAGCTCGACGAGGCCGAGGAAGGCCGTAACGCAAAAACGAAGGCAAGACCGCAGCGTTTCGCGCCGGCCGGGCAAAGCACGCAGATGATCGTCGGCGCCGACAGCGCGAACGATCAAACCATCCTCCACACCAGCGCCAATCTCTACGGCTCCTACCGGCTGCGGCGCGTCTACTACTCCGCCTTCAGCCCGATCCCCGATGCCAGCCGCGCCTTGCCGCTGGTGCAGCCGCCCTTGCTGCGCGAGCACCGGCTCTACCAGGCCGACTGGCTGATGCGTTTCTACGGCTTTGACGTCGGCGAGATCGTCGACGACAGCGCCATGCTGCCGCTCGATATCGATCCGAAGCTTGCCTGGGCGCTGCGCCATCGCGACCGCTTCCCGCTCGACGTCAACCGCGCCAGCCGCGAGGAGCTGCTGCGGGTGCCGGGCTTCGGCACCAAGGCGGTCGAGCGCATCATCGCGACGCGGCGCACCACCACGATCCGCCTCTCCGACCTGGCGCGGCTGCACGTGCCCAAGCACAAGGCGCTGCCGTTCATCATTCTCAGCGATCACCGCCCTTCGCCGCATCGTCTCGATGCTGCCGGACTGATCGAACGATTCAAGCCGAAAGCAACACAATTAGGGTTTGGATTCTGATGCAGTACATGACGCTCGACAGCGAAACCGATTTCGACGGTTGGCGCAAAGCCGCCCGCAGCCTCGTGCTTCATCATGTGCAGCCCACTGACGTCACCTGGGCCGTGCAAGGCGGCGAAGCGGAGTTGTTTGCGCCTCCCGCACCGTCGCCGATCCTCGAAGTGAATGACGGCACGTTCAATGTATCAGGTAAATTCGTCGATCTCGCAAAATCAGCAATCCTGCATCGCGATCGCGAGCGCTTTGCGATCCTCTATCGGCTGCTCTGGCGGCTGAAGGACAATCACGATCTGATCGAGGTCGCGACCGATCCCGATGTTGCGCTGGTCACGGCGATGGCACGCGCGGTCCATCGCGACGAGCACAAAATGCACGCCTTCGTGCGCTTTCGCGAGATCGGCCGCGAGCGCGACGCCCATTACGTCGCCTGGTTCGAGCCGGAACATCACATCGTCGAGCTCGCGGCGCCGTTCTTCGCAAGACGCTTTGCCGACATGCCCTGGTCGATCCTGACGCCCGATCTCTGCGCGCATTGGGACGGCCATGCGCTCTCGTTCACGCCGGGCGTGAGCAAGAGCGAAGCGCCGGGCGAAGACCGGCTGGAGGAAACCTGGCGGCGCTATTACGCCAGCATCTTCAATCCGGCACGCCTGAAGGTGAAAGCGATGCAGACGGAGATGCCGAAGAAATACTGGAGGAACCTGCCCGAGGCTTCGATCATTAAGCCCTTGATCGAGGACGCCGAGCGCATGACCGGCGCCATGATCGCCAACGCCGCAACCGATCCGCACAAGCCTCAGAAACGGCCGGAGGCTCCGATGAAACGTAAACCTGCCGCCGACGATCTCGAAACGCTTCGCGAAGAGGCTGCGCATTGTCGCGCCTGCCCGCTCTACAAGAATGCGACGCAGACGGTGTTCGGCGAAGGCCCCGAGAACGCCACCATCATGCTGGTCGGCGAGCAGCCCGGCGACAAGGAGGACCTCGCCGGCCATCCCTTCGTCGGCCCGGCCGGCCAGATGCTCGACCGCGCGCTTGCGGAGGCCGGCGTCGACCGCAAGAAGGTCTATGTCACCAACGCCGTGAAGCACTTCAAATTCGTGCCGCGCGGAAAGATCCGCCTGCACCAGAAGCCGGCAACACCGGAGATCAAAGCCTGCCGGCAATGGTATGAGCGGGAAGTTTCGGCAATACAGCCCAATCTCATCGTTGCGATGGGCGCGACCGCCGCGCAAAGCGTGTTCGGCAAGATCACGCCTATCGGCAAGACGCGCGGCCGGCTCATAGACCTCACCGACGGTCGCAAGGCTCTGGTGACGGTGCATCCGTCCTATTTGCTGCGGCTACCCGATCCCGAGGCGAAGGTGATGGAATATCAGCGCTTTGTCGAAGACCTGAAGATCGCCGCCGCGTTGCAGAAGAAAGCCCCGCGCGCCGCCTGACGCGGCTCCGATGCACAGCAAAAGGCCGTCGAGCACTCCCGTCATTTCGGCGGCTTTTCCGCCATTTCAACCGCCTGTCACATGCCGCGCGCAAAATCGGGGCCTTGGGACAGGAGAATTTCCGATGAGTGACGTTGCTTTGCCGGGCTCGATCGAGCCTGCCTTGAGTAAGGGGCCAGACCTCAATCGTGGATTTCATCCGCTCACCGGCGTGATCTACATGGGCGTGATCGCCGCCGCGCTGCTCTTCGTCGCCTACAGCATCTGGGTCGACGTCGATGCCTCCGGCGCTCAGGTCAAGTCCTTCGCTCCGTTCCTCCTGCTCTTCGTCGCGCTCCTGATCGCGCTCGGCTTCGAGTTCGTGAACGGCTTCCACGACACAGCCAACGCCGTGGCGACCGTGATCTACACCCGCTCGCTGCCCGCCCACGTCGCCGTGGTGTGGTCCGGCATGTTCAACCTGTTCGGCGTGCTGCTGTCCTCGGGCGCGGTCGCCTTCGGCATCGTCTCGCTGCTGCCGGTCGAGCTGATCCTCCAGGTCGGCTCCAGCGCCGGATTCGCGATGGTGTTCGCGCTGCTGATCGCCGCCATCATCTGGAACGTCGGCACCTGGTATTTTGGCCTGCCGGCCTCGAGCTCGCACACCCTGATCGGCTCGATCATGGGCGTCGGCATCATGAACGCGGTCCTGCATGGCCGCAGCGGCACCTCCGGAGTCGACTGGACCCAGGCCACCAATATCGGCAAGGCGCTGCTGCTGTCGCCGCTGTTCGGCTTCGCGCTCGCCGCCGGCCTGCTGCTGATCCTGCGCACCGTGTTGCTGCGCGCCACCCCCGCTCTGTTCGGCGAGCCGAAGGGCGACCAGCCGCCGCCGTGGTGGATCCGCGGCATCCTCATCCTCACCTGCACGCTGGTGAGCTTCTTCCACGGCTCCAATGACGGTCAGAAGGGCATGGGCCTGATCATGCTGATCCTGATCGGCACGGTGCCGACCGCCTACGCGCTCAACCGCGCGCTGCCGGAGAGCCAGATCGCCGCGTTCGTCCAGAACTCGGAAGCCGCCAGCAGGATCATCGAGGGCAAGGCCGCCGGCTACAGCGTGATCGGCAATCCGCGGCCGGCCGTGACCAACTATGTCGCGCAGCGCGAGGTCACTGGCGGTACGTTCCCGTCGCTCGCCGTGCTGGTGCGCGACATCGCCAAGCAGGTGATCACCTACGGTTCGCTCGCCAAAGTGCCCGCCGACCTTGTCGGCAATACCCGCAACGACATGTATCTCGCATCGGAAGCGCTGCGCTTCCTGATGAAGGACAAGGAGGCCGAGCTCAGCGCCGCCGACGTCGCCGTGCTCAACGCCTACAAGGGCTCGCTCGACAGCGCGACGAAGTTCATCCCCGGCTGGGTGAAGATCGTGGTCGCCATCGCGCTTGGTCTCGGCACCATGGTCGGCTGGAAGCGCATCGTCGTCACCGTCGGCGAAAAGATCGGTAAGACGCACCTGACCTATGCGCAAGGCGCTTGCGCCGAGATCACCGCGGCCGCCACTATTGCCGCCGCCGACGTCTACGGCCTGCCGGTCTCGACCACCCACGTGCTGTCATCAGGCATCGCCGGCACCATGGCCGCCAACGGCTCGGGCCTGCAATGGGCGACGATCCGCAACATCGCCATGGCCTGGGTGCTGACCCTGCCGGCCGCGATGATCATCTCGGGCGTGCTGTACTACCTGTTCTCGCACGTGTTCTGAGCCGCGAGACATGCCAACAAAAAGGGCCCGTGCGATGCACGGGCCCTTTTCAGTTGTGCCTCAGCTCAGCGCGTCATGACGCTGCGAGCTGTTCCTCGACCAGCTTGACCCAGTAGGACGTGCCGAACACGATCGCCTCGTCGTTGAAATTGTAGGCGGGGTGATGCAGGCCGGCGCTGTCGCCGTTGCCGCAGAAGATGAAAGCACCGGGGCGCGCTTCCAGCATGTAGGCAAAATCCTCGCCGCCCATCATCGGCGACATCTCCACCACATTGGTATCGCCCGCGACTTGCCTCGCGATGCGCGTCGCCACCTCGGTCTGCGCGGCGTGATTGTTCACGACGGGATAACCGCGCTTGTAGTGCAGGTCGATCTTTGCGCCAGTGATCTGGGCGACGCCCGCCACGACTTCGCGCACCCGCTTCTCGACCAGCTTGCGCACATCAGGCGTCAGCGTGCGGATCGTGCCCCGCAACGTCGCCGTCTGCGGAATGACGTTGCGGGCATTGCCGGCGTGAAATTCGCAGATCGAAATCACGGCCGATTCCAAGGGATCGACGCTGCGCGAGACGATCGACTGCAAGGCGGTGATCAGCTGCGCACCCACGAGAACGGAATCGACGCATTTGTGCGGACGCGCAGCATGGCCGCCGAGGCCCTCGATCATGAAATCGACCTCGTCGGTCGATGCCATGATCGGGCCGGGCCGGATCGCGAAGGAGCCGATCGGAATGCCAGGGCCGTTGTGCATGCCGTAGACCTGCTCGATGCCGAAGCGCTCCATCATGCCGTCCTTGACCATCGCCGCGCCGCCGGCGCCGCCCTCCTCGGCCGGCTGGAAGATCACGACGGCGTCGCCGGCGAAATTGCGGGTCTCGGCGAGATAGCGCGCGGCCCCTAACAGCATCGCAGTGTGGCCGTCATGGCCGCACGCGTGCATCTTGCCCGGCGTCTTCGAGGCGTAAGGCAGATTGGTCTGCTCGTCGACGGGCAACGCATCCATGTCGGCGCGCATGCCGATCGCCTTGAGCCCCTCGCCGGCGGGCTTTTTGCCCTTGATCACGCCGACCACGCCGGTCTGGCCAATGCCGGTCACGACCTCGTCGCAGCCAAACTCGCGCAGGCGATCCGCCACGAATGCTGCGGTGCGGTGGACATCATAGAGCAGCTCCGGGTGCTGGTGGATGTCCCGCCGCCAGGCCTGGATATCGGGTTGAAGGTCGGCGACGCGGTTGACGATGGGCATGAAGGGTCTCTAGCTCTGTTGAAAATCCAAGCCCGTCTACCATGCAAGCGCCAGTCCACCTAACTGCCGCAGATCGAGGGTAGCCCTGTCCTCTCGTCATGGCCGGGCTTGTGCCGGCCATCCACCTCTGCCTATTAGGACAGAAAGCGCGTGGCTGCCCGGGACCCGGCTCCGCCAAGGCTTCGCCGGGCTCACGGTATCGGGCCGGCGAAGCTTCAGCGAAGACGGCAAGCCCGGGCATGACGCCTGTTTGGGTGGAAAGCGGAATGCCAAGGCGGCTCGAAGGTGAGTTTGACTACATTGTCGTCGGCGCCGGCACGGCCGGCTGCATCCTTGCCAACCGGCTGTCGGCGGAGCCCGCAAACCGCGTCCTCATTCTCGAGGCCGGGGGCGACGACAACTGGATCTGGTTCCACATTCCGGTCGGCTACCTCTTTGCCATCGGAAATCCGCGCTCGGACTGGATGTTCAAGACCGAGGCCGAGCCGGGCCTGAATGGCCGCTCGCTCGCCTATCCCCGCGGCAAGGTGATCGGCGGCTGCTCGGCGATCAACGCCATGATCTCGATGCGCGGCCAGGCTGCCGATTACGATCACTGGCGCCAGCTCGGCATGACCGGCTGGGGCTACGATGACGTGCTGCCGCTGTTCAAGCGGCTGGAAGACCACTTCCTCGGCGCCAGCGAGCATCACGGCGCCGGCGGCGGCTGGCGCATCGAGGCGCCGCGGCTGTCCTGGGATATTCTCGACGCCGTCGCCGATGCCGCCGAGGAGATGGGCATCAAGCGCATTCCTGACTTCAACACCGGCGACAACGAGGGCACCAGCTATTTCCACGTCAACCAGAAGCGCGGCCGGCGTTGGTCGTCTGCGCGCGGCTTCCTCAAGCCGGCCTTGAGGCGTCGCAATCTTCGGCTCGAAAAGCATGTGCTGGTCGACCGCCTGATCATCGAACAGGGCCGCGCCGTCGGCGTGCGCTTCATCCAGAACGGCGAGATCGTCGAGGCCCGTGCCAAACGCGAGGTGATCCTCTCCGCGGGCTCGATCGGCTCGGTGCAGGTGCTGCATCGCTCCGGCATCGGGCCGGCCGACTGGCTGTCTCCGCTCGGCATCGACATCGTGATGGACAAGCCCGGCGTGGGGCGCAATCTGCAGGACCACCTCCAGCAGCGCGCGATCTACAAGGTCGAGGGCGTGCGAACGCTGAACGAGACCTACTACAATCTGTTCCGCCGCGGCCTGATGGGTCTCGACTATGCCTTCCGCCGCCGTGGTCCGCTGACCATGGCGCCGTCGCAGCTCGGCATCTTCACGCGGTCTGACGCAACGCGCGCGCGCGCCAACATCCAGTTCCACGTGCAACCGTTGTCACTCGACAAGTTCGGCGATCCCTTGCATCGCTTCCCGGCGATAACGGTCAGCGCCTGCAATCTCCAGCCGACCTCGCGCGGCACCGTGCGGCTGCGCTCGGCGAGCCCGGACGACAAGCCGATCATCGCGCCGAACTATCTGTCGACCGACGACGACCGTCAGGTCGGCGCCGACGCGATCCGCACCACGCGCCGCCTGATGCAGCAGAAGGCGCTGGCGAAATATCGACCCACAGAATATCTGCCTGGACCCACCGTCGGGGACGACGATGCCTCGCTGGCAAAAGCCGCCGGAGACATCGGCACCACCATCTTCCATCCCGTCGGCACGGCGAAGATGGGATCGGCGAACGATCCCTTGGCCGTGGTCGACGAACGCCTGCGCTTCTACGGCCTCGGCGGCCTACGCGTCGTCGATGCCTCGATCATGCCGACCATCACCTCGGGCAACACCAACACGCCGACGGCGATGATCGCCGAGAAGGGGGCTGCGATGATTTTGGAGGATGCGAAGTAGTAGCCCTGCCATTGCTCTCGTGCCCCCGGACGCAGCGCAGCACGCAGTGATGCGCTGCTGAGCCGGGGCCCATCTCACGGCGCGCCGCTCGCCTTTCTGTTGGGTCCCGGCTCTGCGAAGCAACGCTTCGCGTTGCAGCGCGTCCGGACCACGAAACTACCTCACGAAATCGTCATCGCATTCGGGAATAAGTCCTCCCCTCCCCCGATCACCTCCCCGAAGCCCAATTCAGGGCCAAGGGAGACGTTGCGATGAGCGGACACAATCATGGGGACGACGGCGTCAGCCGCCGCAAGGTGCTCGAATGCATGACATGGGCCGGCACCGGGGTGCTCTGGACCATCACTGGCGGCGTGCCGCGCTCGCTTGGCATCATCGATTCCGCTGAGGCCGCAACGGCCGCCGCGCCCGGCATGACCTTCCTCCAGATCAGCGACAGCCATGTCGGCTTCGACAAGCCGGCGAATCCCAATGCGCTCGGCACGCTTGAGGAAGCCGTAGGCAAGATCAATGCGATGCCGGCCAGGCCGTCGTTCATGATCCACACCGGCGACATCACCCATCTGTCCAAGGCAGCCGAGTTCGACAATGCCGACCGCATCATCTCGCAGTCCAAGCTGGATGTGCACTACGTGCCCGGCGAGCATGATTTCCTCGACGAGGAGGTGAAGTTCTATCGCGAGCGCTACGGCCGCGGCACCAAGGGCCAGGGCTGGTACTCCTTCGACGCCGGCGGCGTGCACTTCATCGGGCTCGTCAACGTCGTCGATCTCAAGGCCGGCGGTCTCGGCAATCTCGGCACCGAGCAGCTCGCCTGGCTCGAGGACGACCTTCGCGGCAAGTCGAAGTCGACGCCGATCGTGCTGTTCGCCCATATCCCGCTCTGGACGGTGTATCCGGAATGGGGCTGGGGCACCGAGGACGGCGGCCGCGCGCTCGAATACGTCAAGGGTTTCGGCTCGGTCACCGTGCTGAATGGCCACATCCATCAGGTGATGCAGAAGGTCGAGGGCAACGTCACCTTCCACACCGCGCGCTCCACCGCCTTCCCGCAGCCGGCGCCCGGCACCGCCCCCTCGCCCGGACCGATGAAAGTCGAGGACGCCAAGCTCCGAGCGATGCTCGGGGTTGCCAGCGTCAACTTCAAGCAGAACGAGCAGCGGCTCGCCATCATCGACACGCCGCTCCAAGGTTGATCCAGGGTTGAAGAGAAGCTGACCATGAAGACGCTCAATCGCCGCGACTTTTCCGTCGCTGTGGCCGCGGCCATCCTGCTGCCCGTCACCGCCCGTGCCGACGACAACGCCATGGAGGTGCACATCGACAATTTCGTCTTCCAACCGCCGGAGCTCAACATCAAGCTCGGCACGACCGTGACCTGGACCAACCGGGACGACATCCCGCACACAGTGGTGTCGGCCGGCAAGTTCCGGTCGAAAACCCTCGATACCGACGACAAGTTCACGTTCACCTTCACCGATGCGGGCGACTACAAGTATTTTTGTTCGTTGCACCCGCACATGACCGGGATGATCAAGGTTGAGTAACGTCTCCAACCAAGGCATCTCTGTCTTGCCCGGCCGGTGGTCCCACACCGGCCGGGCTCGCGCGCCTTCGGTCAGGCCCAGAGACGAAACGACGTACCAAACGCAGCAAGAGGCAAAGCGAGAGGCGATGCCCGTCAGCGACGATTTCCAGAAGGCGCAGCGCTTCCGCGAGGCGGCGCTGCCCTATCTCGACGACGTCTACACGCTCGCACGCTATCTCCTGCGCGACGCCTCCGACGCCGAGGACGCGGTGCAGGAATGCTATCTGCGCGCGCTGAAGCACTTTGACAGCTATCGCGGCCCGGCGATGAAGCCTTGGCTGTTCGCGATCCTGCGCAATGTCTGCAACGCCGAATATGCCAGGCGCTCGCATTCGCACGCCGCGATCGAGGATACGCCGGGCGCGGCCGACCAGACGCCGATGTGGCAGGAGAGCGAGTCGAGCCCGGAGACCGAGGTGCTACGCACTCGCGACGCCGGCGCCATCCGCAAGATGATCGACGCGCTCGCCGAGCCGTTCAAGGAGACCTTCGTGCTGCGGGAGATCAACAACCTGTCCTATCGTGAAATTGCCGAAGCCGTTGGCGCCCCCGTCGGCACCGTGATGTCCCGCCTTGCCCGCGCCCGCGCCATGCTGCGCGCGGCCTGGACGGCGGAAGAGGAGCACTCGAAATGACCTGCGACGAAGCAAAGATCCTGCTTCACGCGCTGCTCGACAACGAGCTTGATGCCGGACACGCGCGCGAGGTCGAAGCCCATATCGCCGCCTGCCCGGCCTGCGCGGCCGAGTTCGCGGCCCAGCAAGAGATGAAGCGCGTACTGGCCGACACCAACCTGCGCTACAGCGCGCCTGCCAGCCTCCGGACTCGTATCGAGGCGTCGATCCCGCAAGCGCGGCCGCAGCCGAGCCGGCGGTCCGTGCTGCGCGGCTTTGCGATGGGTTCGGCGGTCTCCGCACTCGCCGCTTCAGGCGTCGTTGCCGTCGTGCTGCGCCAGGACGACCAGCAGCGCATCCTCTCGGAGGTCGTCTCCGCGCATCTGCGCTCGCTCCAGGCGGGCCATCTCATCGACGTGGTCTCGACCGACCAGCACACCGTCAAGCCGTGGTTCAACGGCAAGCTCGACGTCGCCCCGCCGGTGATCGACCTCACCGCGCAAGGCTTTACGCTGGTCGGCGGCCGGCTCGATTATATCGATGCGCGCGCCATCGGCGCGGTCGTCTACAAGCGCCGGCAGCACATCATCAACCTGTTCGTGTCGCAGACCGCGAGCACCGAGCATCGGCCACCGAGGACGCAGACCATGCAGGGCTTCAACTGCCGCCGCTGGGGCGAGCGCGGCCTGAACTTCTGGGCCGTCAGCGACATCGGTGGCGACGAGCTCAGCGAGTTCGTCGACAAGTTCGAGGCGGCGATGAAGGCGAATGTGGAGGGGTAGCAACGCTCGATAACGAGGCGCAATCACAACTTTCGATTGCGGGGTCAGAGGCGCGCTGCTAATTCAACGCCATGATCCGCGCTCTTTTTCTCGCTGCAGCCCTTGCCTGGACGATCGCCGCATCCGGGCCGGCAGCAGCCCGGGACGGACTCGCCACCACGATGCGCGCCGTCCTCTACGAGGAAGACCTGAGCGATCCGAAAGGTCACCGCGTAGAGGGACAGATCACCTGGCAGGTCGAACCGACGACCGATGCCTCGGCGCCATCAGGCGACGTCACGATACGCGGCACCGTCGAGATACCCTCGCGAAAACTGCAAATGACGCTCACCATCCGACGCAATTTCGATTCCGCGTTGCCTGCCACTCATACGGTGCAGATCGATGTTGGCCCAGGCTTCACCGCCGGTCGGATCAAACAGGTCCCGGGCCTTCTGATGAAGGCCAACGAGCAGGCCAAGGGCGCGCCCCTTGCGGCCCTCTCGGTGAGGGTCGCCGACGCGCATTTCCTGATCGGCCTGTCCGCGGTGCCGCAGGATGCGTCCAAAAATTCGCTGCTGATCCGAAGCAAAGACTGGATGGACATCCCGATCCTCTTTGCAACGCAACGCCGCGCAATTCTCGCGATCGAGAAGAACGACGATGTCTCGCCGATGTTCAATACGGTGTTTGCGCATTGAGCTGGACACGGCCTGACGCGGCCGAGCGAACGGCCTAAAGCGCGATGAGATCAGGATGAATCGTGATCGCGCTTTAGGTTATTGTTTGAGCATGATCTTTTCGGAAAACCGCTTCGCACTTTTCCGGATCATGCTTTACGCCGACCGTCGCACCGCGTTGTCCACCAGCGTCTTGCCGAGCGACCAGATCGCACCGGGGACCTTGTGGCTGCCGGCGATCACGTCGTCGAAGGCGCGCTCGATCCAGCTGCAGTCTTCTTCGGTGATGGTGAGCGGCGGCAAGAGCTTGATGGTGTGGCTGCCGTGACCGGCGACCTGGGTCAGGATCTTGTGATCCTTGAACAGCGGCACCGTGATGAGCTGGCAGAACAGGCCCTTGTTGGCGGCCTCCAGCACGTTCCAGGAGGCGCGCAGGCGCAGCGATTTCGGCGGACCGAACTCGATGCCGATCATCAGGCCCTTGCCGCGCACTTCCTTCATCAGCTCGTAGCCGGGGACCATGCGGGTAAGCGCGAGGCGAAGCTCTGCGCCGCGCTTGGCGGCAGCCTCGATCAGCTTCTCGGACTCCATCACATCGAGAGTGGCAATACCTGCGGCCATCGCTAGGTCGTTCTTGGAGAACGTGGAACCGTGCACCACGGCACGGTCCATCTGATTAAAAATCTTGTCGAAGATGCTCTTGCGCGTCAGCACGGCGCCGACGGGGACGTGGCCGCCCGACAGTGACTTCGACAACAGCACCATGTCGGGCTCGACATTCCAGTGCTCGACCGCGAGGAAGCGGCCGGTGCGGCCCATGCCGGTCTGGATCTCGTCTGCGACAAACAGCGTGCCATATTTCTTGCAGAGTGCGGCCGCGCCCGGCAGGAACTCGTCGGAGGGCATATTGACGCCCTTGCCCTGGATCGGCTCGACGACGAAGGCAGCGACCTCGCGCGAGGCCAGGGCCTTCTCGAGTGCGGCGAGATCGTTGAACGGAACCGAGGTGCAACCCGGCAGTAGCGGCTCGAAGCCGGTGCGGAAGTTCGAATCGCCGGTCAGCGACAGCGCGCCATAGGTCAGGCCGTGATAGCCGTGGGCGCAATAGACGATGCCGGGGCGCCCGGTCGCGCCGCGCGCGAACTTGATCGCGGCCTCGACGCATTCTGCGCCGGAATTGGCGAAGAAGGCCTTGTCGAGATAGGGAACATATTTGAGGAGCCGCTCGGCGAGCACGCCGGCCAGGGTCGAGACGTCGAATTGAACGAGATTGGGCAGATCGGCGTCAAGCACACTCTTGAGCGCCTCGCGCATGACAGGATGATTGCGCCCGATCGCAAACACGCCAAAGCCGGACAAGAGGTCGAGATAGCGTGCCCCCTCGCGATCGTAGAGGTACTGCCCCTGCCCCTTCTGGAAGCCGACGTCGTAGCCGATGGTCTTGAGAACCCGGACGAACTGCTCGTTCAGGTACCGATTATGCAGGGTGCTGCGCTGGGCCTGACGGTCCGCGAACAACTGGGACATGTCTGGATTTGGACTGTTCATCCGCTACATACTTCGGTTGAGGGCCGCTTCGTCAACTGAAAACGGTCAGCAAACGGAAAAGGGTCTGTGCGGCCTTTTGCCCTTTTTCGGACCATCTTCGCAAGCACAGCTTTAGACCATGTTGCACTGCCGAGGAACACATATGCGTTTGGCCATTTACACCGGAATTATACTGGCAGGTGGTTACGCCGGCCTGACACCTGCACTTGCCGCCGATCCGACCGGCGACTGGCGGGTCGCCGACGGCGTCGCCAATATTCGTGTCGCGCAATGCAATGACAGCATGTGGGGCGCGGTTTCCTGGGAAAAACAGCCTGGCGGCCGCGACGAGAACAACCCGGATGCCTCAAAAAAGAACAGGCCAACACTGGGCATGGCGACCCTGATCAACATGAAGAAGACGCCCGGCGCCGAGCAATGGGAAGGTCAGGTCTACAACGCCAAGGATGGTCAGATGTATAGTGCGACCATCACGCCAAATGGCACCGACCAGCTCGAGATCAAGGGTTGCGTGCTGGGCTTCCTGTGCGGCGGCGAGACCTGGACCCGCGTTGGTCCGCCGATCCCCCCGAGCACCGCCAACGCCATGGCCAAGGGCCAGCCAAAAACCACCGGCGCGGCGCCCAAGTCTGCGCCAGCGCCGGCTGCCGCGGCACCTGCGCCGACGGCGGCCGCTCCGAAGGGTGCGGGCGCGGCGAAGCCGGTTCAGAAAGGCGCCACTGACCCCGTGGGCGACATCTGCCTACTCCCTGAGATTGCGGGGTTTGCCCATTAGGGCCGGCTGGAACAGCAGCACTGCGGCAAGCGTCGTCACCAGAGAAAGTGCGAGCAGCTTGCCCATGCTGGACGTGCCCGGATGGCTCGACAGCCACAGACTGCCGAACGCCGTCGCCGTCGTCAGAGCGCTGAAAAAGATGGCGCGCGTCAGGCTGGTCTGAAGCAGGTTTGTCCTGCCGGACCGCCAGGCGACGACATAGTAGATCTTGAACGCGACACCGACGCCGAGCAGCAGCGGAAACGCGACGATATTGGCAAAGTTCAGCGGCAGGCCGATCAACACGCAGATCTCGAGCGTCACTGCACCTGCAACCAACAGCGGCACCAGCGTCATCAGCACATCCACAATGCGACGGAGCGTGATCCACAGCAACAGGCCGATCACCAGCAGCGCATAGATGCCGGCATGGATGAAGGCATTCACCACGGTGTCGCCGGATTTCAGGATCGAGACGGGCCCACCAATTGCGGTCGGCTCGGCAGCGAGCACAGCTGCCGCAAACTTGCGCAGCGTATCGTTGTCGTTCGGATCGCCCTTGGGCTGGGCCTCGACGCGAATGATGCCGTCCTTGCTCTTCCAGGCGCTGACGAGATCCGGTGGCAATGAGTTCAGGGTCACCGGCCCGGCCTGCATCGCGTTTCTGAGCTGGTCGAACACGATCTTCATCGGCGCAACGAACACATCCTGCGCCTTGTTGCGGGTCGCTTCATCCGAGTTGGCGAGCTTTTCCAGGGCGGCCGCGAGCCTACGCGAGGCAACCGCACCGGGGCCCTTGGCGTCGCCCGCGGTCCGGCGGAGATTCTCGACCGAGGATTTCAGCGACTCGACGTTCTCCCGGTCCGACGGCGCTGCATCGACCTGGTCCGGATTGAGCGCGGGATTCAGCACCTTGGCGCCTTGCGCGATCAGCTTCAGCTTGGGCTCCTGGTCCTCAGGCACGAAACTGTTGAGCGACATCACCCGCAATACTTCCGGGACCTTTTCGAGCCTCGCCTCAACCTGCTGGACCTGCTCTTCCGACGTGACCATCACGTTGATGGCGTTGGCGCCGGTGTTTGGATCCTTGCGCAGGTCGAGGAATGTCGCGATCGATTCCGCGTTCGGATTGCGCAGGTTCATCGGGTTGAAGTCGAACTTCATGAAATAGAGCAGCGGCAGGCCGGCGACCGCGAGCAGCAGCGTGCCACCGACGACCAACACCCGGTGCTTCTCCAGGAAATGATCGAGCGGCGCCAGGAAGGCGTAGCCCACCGGCTCCTTCTCGCCGGGCGGGTTGAGCAGTTTGAGCAGCGCCGGCAGGACGGTGATCGAGGAGATGAACGCCACCAGCATGCCGACGCCGGCGATCTGGCCGAGCTCGGCGATGCCCTTGTAGTCGGTCGGGATGAAGCAGAGGAAGCCGGCTGCGGTCGCCATCGCAGCGAGCGACAGCGGGATCGCGGAGCGTCTGGCGGCAAGCACCAGCGCCTTGCGGAGATCATCGACCTTGTAACGCTCCGAGCGGTAGCGGACGCTGTACTGGATGCCGAAATCGACGCCGAGGCCGACGAACAGCACGGCAAACGCGATCGAAAGCAGATTGAGCGAGCCGACCATCATCAGGCCGGCGGCGGTGGTGATCGCGAGGCCGACGAAGAGATTGACGAACACGGCGAAGATGATCTTGGCCGAATGCAGTGCCAGCCACAGGATGAACAGCACGACGAGCACCGTGCCGACACCGTTGACGACAGCACCTTCCTGGACGGTGGCGTATTCCTCGTTGGCGATCGGCACTGGGCCGGTCAGCCGCACGCGCGCCTGGTATTTGGTTGGGAAATTGAGGTTCGCCGCCGCCTTTCGGATCGCATCGGTGGCATCCTTGCCGGGCTCCAGCGCGTTGTAGTCGAGGATCGGCTTGAACTCGATGAAGGCGCGCTTGTCGGAATCCTTCAGCGGCTCGTCGCTGACGAGCTCGCGCCAGGAGAAGACCGCATTGCCTTTGTTGAGCACGGTCTCGACCGTCTGTGCGATCTGGTTGAACGGCCGCTCGGTGCTGTCGAGCTTGACCTCGCCGCGCTTGACGCCGGCAAGCCCGGTCTCCAGCGCGCCGGTCAGGCCGCGGATCGAGGGATCGCCGGCCATGATCTCGATCAGGGGCGCTGCGGATTCGAACTGGCTGGTGATCTTGGCGACCTCCTCGGTCGGCAGGAACAACAGGCCGTTCTTCTCGAAGAACTCGCCGGTGCCAAGCTGCTGCATCGACTGGAAATGGGTCTTATCGTCCTTGAGCTTGGCAAACAGCGCGTCAGCCGCCGCGTTTGCCATCTCTGGCGTCCTGGCCTCAACAACCGCGAGGATCGTGGCGTCGCGATCGAAGGCTCGGTCAAACTGCTGATCGCGCTGGCGCCAGTCCAGATTCTGGGCAATCAGCGAGTTGATGTCGGTGTTGATGGCGAAGTGCTTGGACGTGTAATAGCCCGCCCCCACCGCCAGCAGGAGCCCGAGAACGACGACGAGGGAGGCAAACCGGGTGCAGGCCCTGACGATGGCAACGACTACGCTTTGCAGCACGTATTTTCTTTCTGGTGTTAACAGCTTGCCGGAAACGCCCGCTGTTTATCGGAGTTCCGGAGCGAAACCTATTGCTGTTTTGAGTGGTTCTCAGCGGAACAAGGTTCGATGTGAACGCCGGGAGACCGTGGCAAAATCATGCGGGACGGCCGGTATAGCCGGAGACTTGAGGCGGCAAAGTGACGGAGGGATGAGCACAAACGTCGCCGTCCGGGCTCTTGTAAGTCGACTACTATAATACCTTGATCGGCACTGCCGGGAACCAGCAGCTCATTCCCACCTTTCCTTATTGCCGATTTTTTGACACAAAGTGCTGTGCCTGCATGCGCCGAGGCCCCCGATGGGGTGGGCGGTTACCGCGGTTGCGACACCGATGGTGCGGATATTGCAGCATGGGACCATATCGGGGTGCCGCCGGGACAATGAAGCGGATTGGTGCAACTTGCGTGATGGGCGTCCAATGGAAGTTTATCTAGCGCAACCGCGCGGCTTTTGCGCCGGTGTGGTGCGCGCGATCGAGATCGTGGAGCGAGCGCTGGAGAAATACGGCCCGCCGGTCTACGTGCGCCACGAGATCGTGCATAACAAATACGTGGTCGAGAGCCTGAAGGCCAAGGGCGCCATCTTCGTCGAGGAGCTGTCTGAAGTTCCGCCGAAGGCCGTGACCGTTTTCAGTGCCCATGGCGTCGCCCGCAGCGTCGAGGAGGAGGCTGCCGCCCGCGACCTGCCGGTGCTGAATGCCACCTGCCCTCTGGTCACGAAAGTTCACAATCAAGGGAAGCGCTACATCACCAAGGGCCGTACCCTGATCCTGATCGGCCATGCCGGCCATCCGGAGGTCGAGGGCACGATGGGCCAGGTTCCCGGGCCGGTTCTGCTGGTCCAGAGCGTCGCGGAAGCCAAGGCCCTCACGCTGCCTGCCGATACGCCAGTGGCCTACATCACCCAGACCACCCTGTCGGTCGACGACACCAGGGGCATTATCGAGGTCCTTCAGGCCAAATTTACAGATATTCAAGGCCCAGACATCCGGGATATCTGCTATGCGACACAGAACCGCCAATCTGCGGTAAGGGACTTGAGCAAGCTGGTCGACGTGATCTTGGTGGTGGGCGCTGCCAATAGCTCGAATTCGAACCGGCTTCGCGAGATCGGCACCGAGGCTGGCGTCGCGAGTTATCTGATCGCCGATGGAAGCGAGCTCAATCCGGAGTGGTTGAAAGGTGCGAGATCCGTCGGCCTCACGGCCGGCGCCTCGGCGCCCGAGGTGCTGGTGGATGACGTGATCGAAGCGCTGCGGCGGATCGGACCGGTGACGGTCTCGGTACTTCCCGGCCGCGAGGAAAACATCGAATTCAGGCTTCCGGCCGAGCTGGCTGCAAGCTGACCTACCCGAATTTCAAGCCCAGAAAGAAACGTGTAATGGCAATCCCCTTCTTCAAGGAAATGCGTATCGGCGGCTATTTGCTCAAGCAGAAACTGCTTGGCCGCAAACGCTATCCGCTCGTGCTGATGCTCGAGCCGCTGTTCCGCTGCAACCTCGCCTGCGTCGGTTGCGGCAAGATTGATTATCCGGATGCGATCCTCAACCGCCGCATGACTGCACAGGAGTGCTGGGACGCGGCCGACGAGTGCGGCGCGCCGATGGTGGCAATCCCCGGCGGCGAGCCGCTGATCCACAAGGAGATCGGCGAGATCGTGCGCGGCCTCGTCGCGCGCAAGAAGTTCGTCTCGCTCTGCACCAACGCGCTGCTGCTGGAGAAGAAGCTCGACCTGTTCGAGCCCTCGCCCTACCTGTTCTTCTCGGTGCATCTCGACGGCCTGCGTGACCACCATGACAAGGCGGTGTCGCAAGTTGGCGTGTTCGACCGCGCCGTCTCCGCGATCAAGGCGGCGAAGGCGCGCGGCTTCACCGTCAACGTCAACGCCACCATCTTCGACGGCCATCCGGCAGAGGAGATCGCAAAATTCCTCGACCTCACCGTCGAGCTCGGCGTCGGCGTCTCGATGTCGCCCGGCTACGCCTATGAGCGCGCGCCTGACCAGGAGCACTTCCTCAACCGCACCAAGACCAAGAAGCTGTTCCGCGATGTCTTCGCGATGGGCAAGGGCAAGAAGTGGAACTTCATGCACTCCGGCCTGTTCCTCGACTTCCTCGCCGGCAACCAGGAATACGAATGCACGCCGTGGGGCATGCCCGCGCGCAACATCTTCGGCTGGCAGAAGCCCTGCTATTTGCTCGGTGAAGGCTACGCCAAAACCTTCAAGGAGCTGATGGAGACCACCGACTGGGACAGCTACGGCACCGGTCGTTACGAGAAGTGCGCCGACTGTATGGCCCATTGCGGCTACGAGCCGACGGCGGCGACCGCAGCCCTCAACAACCCGCTGAAGGCGATGTGGGTGTCGCTGCGCGGCATCAGGACCACGGGCCCGATGGCGCCCGAGATCGACCTCTCCAAGCAGCGCCCGGCGCAGTACATCTTCTCCGAGCAGGTCCAGAAGAAGCTGTCGGAGATCCGCAAGGACGAGGCCGAGGCTGCTGCCGCCAAGGCGGCGCGGAAGGCTTCGACGGCGGCGTAAGCGCGCAAGCCGGCGCCAACGAACAAGGCCCGATCGCCGATGGCGATCGGGCCTTTTGTTTTGCTCGGCGCGAGCGGCCCTCTCCTCTATGCTTGTCCTCGTCCTTGCAAAAGGCGAAATACAACCCCATGCACAGTAGAAGCGCGGTTGCTCGCCGGCACGCGGCTCATTCGGTCAAGCCATTGCTGCGTCAACCCAATCAGCGGCAAACCAGAAAGCATCGCGGATCTGCAGCACGTGCGCGTCTTCGCAACCCTCCACATCGTCCGTCGGCAGCAATTGAGACCGGCGCAATTTCGTATTTTACGAATATCGTTTGACGCGTCGGGCAGAACCGTGGCATGATGCCATGCTGGCTTTTTGCGGCAATCGCTCCCGCCGGAGGCCGTGACCTCGCCTTTCGATCCCGTTCCGCCGCGATTACCGTGCCTCGCGAACGCCCGCATGGCCTGCTGCTTTCGCGGACTTGACGAGCTTGCGATCGAAGGTGACGAACGCCTCGCAATGTCCTGAGCTCGTCAGATGCACCGCATCTGCAAGTCCATTCCCCGCCCGGCAAGGTCAAGCGCCGCTGCAACCGTCGCACCGTCCTCGACCGTGACGGGCGGAAGTCCCGCGAAGTTGCGGTGCACTTGAGCCGATACTGCACTCAAGATGTGCAGAGACACAGCAATCGAGGCGCGCCGTGCACAAAATCCGACATGCGCGTCACGGGAATGTCATCTAACAATACCGGGTTCCCTGCCCTGACGGCGCCGGCCCCCTGGCCAACATCGATGGAGCCCGACATGAACCCGTGCACGACAACCGGTCTGCGATGCGCTGTTGCGTCGATCGCCGCCGCCATGTTCTGCCTCGCGACTGCAGCTCGCGCGGCAGACCTCACCGTTTACACGGCATTGGAGGCCGACCAGATCAAGCCCTACAAGGCCGCCTTCGAGAAGGCCAATCCCGGCATCAACATCCTCTGGGTTCGCGACTCCACCGGCATCATCACCGCAAAACTCCTTGCGGAGAAGGCAAACCCCAAGGCCGATGTGGTCATGGGTCTTGCCGCAACCTCGCTGATGCTGCTGCAGAAGGAAGGCATGCTGATGCCTTACGCGCCTGCGGGTCTCGACAAGGTCGACGCCAAGATGCGCGATCCCGCCGCCTCGCCGCAATGGGTGGGCATGGACGTCTGGGCATCCGCGTTCTGCGTCAACACCGTGGAAGCAGGCAAGAAGAACCTGCCCGAGCCCGCGTCCTGGGCCGATCTGACCAAGCCGGTCTATCAGGGACAGATCGCCATGCCGAACCCGGCCTCGTCGGGGACCGGATTTCTGATGGTCTCCGCCTGGCTTCAGATGTTCGGCTGGGACGGAGGCTGGAAGTACATGGATGAGCTTCACCATAACATCGCGGCCTACACGCATTCCGGCTCCAAGCCGTGCCGGCAGGCCGCCGCCGGCGAGTACACGATCGGCCTCTCGTTCGAATATCGCGCCAACAAGACCAAGAAGGGCGGAGCGCCGATCAGCATCGTCCTGCCCAAGGAAGGCCTCGGCTGGGACATGGAGGCGATCGGCATCATGAAGACGACCAAGGAGGTGGAGGCGGCGAAGAAGCTGGTCGACTGGGCGGCGACGCCGGAGGCCAACAAGCTCTACGCCGAGAACTTCGCCATCGTCGCGTTGCCTGGCATCGCAAGCTCCATGGAGTTCATCCAGGGTGACATCGACAAGATGCTGATCAAGAACGACTTCGCCTGGGCCGCGGAGAACCGCGACAAGATCCTGGCAGAGTGGAGCAAGCGCTACGACGGCAAGTCCGAACCCAAGAATTGAACAGAAACTGAAAGACCTGAACTGAGCATCCCGCCCGGGATTCTCGGAGCAACGAACCCGGCGGTGCACGCGCGCCGCCGGTCAATGCGGGACAGTAGAATGGACAGCACGCCAACGACGGTGCCCTATCTCCGCATCCGCAACCTCTCGAAGAAGTTCGGCGCGTTCACCGCGCTCGACACTGTCGATCTCGACATCATGCCGGGCGAGTTCGTCTCATTCCTCGGGCCGTCCGGCTGCGGCAAGACCACGCTGCTCCGCGCCATCTCCGGCCTCGACGTGCAGACCACCGGGTCGATCCATCAGGGCGGGCGGGATATCTCGACGCTGCCGGTCGCCAAGCGCGACTTCGGCATCGTGTTCCAGTCCTATGCGCTGTTCCCGAACCTGACGATCAAGGACAACGTCGCCTACGGCCTGGTATCCGCAGGCACGCCTCGCATTGAGACCGACAAACGGGTCAAGGAGCTGCTCGAACTCGTCGGCCTGCCCGAGCAGGCCGGCAAATATCCGGCCCAGCTCTCGGGCGGGCAGCAGCAGCGCGTCGCACTCGCCCGCGCGCTGGCGCTATCGCCCGGCCTGCTGCTGCTGGATGAACCGCTGTCCGCCCTCGACGCCCGCGTCCGGGCGCGCCTGCGCGGCGAGATCCGCGACCTGCAGCAACGCCTCAAGCTGACGACGATCATGGTGACCCACGATCAGGAGGAGGCGCTCACCATGTCCGACCGGATCGTGGTGATGAGCCATGGCAGGATCGAGCAGGTCGGCACGCCCGACGAGATCTACGGCCGCCCCGCGACGGCTTTCGTCGCCGACTTCGTCGGCAAGATGAACTTTCTGGAGGGGCGCCTCGTCACCAGCAAGCGCGCTGACGTCAGCGGGGCCGTGCTCGATTTCGGCGAGGAGGTGCCGCTCGCCGAGGGCGCGGCCGTCACGGTCTGCCTTCGGCCGGAGGACGTGGTGGTGCGCGACATCGGCGAGCATGCGGACAATCGCCTCTCGGTCCAGGTCGGCGTGATGGAATTCATCGGCAATCATTTCGCGACGACCCTGCATGCGAGCGGCACCAACCTGAATTTCTCGGCCGACTTTTCCATCAACGCCGTGCGCGACCTCGGCATTTCCTCGGGCGCGACCATCGAGGTCGCACTGCCGCCGCAGCGGTTGCGCGTATTTGCCCAACCGCGCTCCGGGCCGGCCTAGACACGGGACAGCAGCGATGACGACCGAGACGCTGAGTCTGCCGGACCGTGCCGCCCCCATCGCACCGCTGCGGCAGAAGCTCGGGCGCGACGACTGGATCATGCGCGGCGCGGTGGTCGCGCTCGGTCTCTGGTTGATCGTCACCGTGCTATTGCCGCTCTGGGCGCTGCTGTCCAAGAGCTTCCAGGCGGCAGATGGCAGCTTCGTCGGCCTCGCCAATTTCCAGGCCTATTTCGCAAGTCCAGCGCTGGCCAATTCGATCTGGCACTCGATCTGGGTCTCGCTGCTGAGCACGTTCATCTGCGTTCTGCTCGCCTTCGTCTACGCCTATGGGCTGACCCGCAGCTGCATGCCAGGGCGCGGACTGTTCCGCATCATCGCGCAGATCCCGATTCTCGCGCCCTCGCTGCTGCCCGCGATCAGTCTCGTCTACCTGTTCGGCAACCAGGGCCTCGTCAAATGGATGCTGTTCGGCGCATCGATCTACGGCCCGATCGGCATCGTCATGGGCGAGGTGTTCTGGACCTTCCCGCATGCGCTCATCATCATCACCACGGCGCTGGCGATTTCGGACGCGCGTCTGTACGAGGCCGCGGAAGCGTTGCGGGCAAGTTCGCACCGCACCTTCTGGACGGTGACCATTCCTGGCGCGCGCTACGGGCTGATCAGCGCGGTCTTCGTCGTCTTTACCCTCGTCATCACCGATTTCGGCGTGCCCAAGGTCATCGGCGGCAAGTTCAACGTGCTCGCGACCGACATCTACAAGCAGGTGGTCGGGCAGCAGAATTTCCAGATGGGCGCGGTGGTCGGCCTGATCCTGCTGTTGCCCGCGGCGCTGGCCTTCGTCGTGGACCAGCTGATGCAGCGGCGCCAGCTTGCGCTGCTCTCCGCGCGCGCCGTGCCGTATACGCCCAAGCCCGACACCGCGATCGATCGCAGCCTGCTGGCGATCTGCTCGCTGGTCGCATTCGCGATCCTGGTCATTCTCGGCGTGTCGTTCTTCGCCTCGATCGCGACGCTCTGGCCCTACAATCTGACGCCCAGCTTCAAGAACTTCGACTTCGACATGATGGATGGCGGCGGCTGGCGCAGCTATTTCAACTCGCTGGTCATGGCCGGGCTCACCGCGCTGTTCGGAACCGCGGCGATCTTTACCGGCGCCTATCTGGTCGAGAAGACCCCGCGCTTTCGTGCCATCAGAGGCTTCGTGCAGTTTCTCGCGCTGCTCCCCTTGGCCGTTCCCGGGTTGGTGCTCGGCCTCGGCTACATCTTCTTCTTCAACAACCCGGCCAATCCGCTGAACTTCATCTACGGCACCATGGCCATCCTCGTCATCTGCACCATCTCGCATTTCTACTCGGTCTCGCACCTGACCGCGGTGACCGCGCTCAAGCAGATCGACCAGGAGTTCGAGACCGTTTCGGCATCGCTAAAGGTGCCGTTCTGGCGTACCTTCATGCGCGTGACCTTGCCGGTCTGCCTGCCGGCCGTGCTTGATATCGCCATGTACCTGTTCGTGAACGCGATGACGACCGTATCAGCGGTGGTCTTCATCTACGCGCCGCACACGACGCTTGCGGCGATCGCCGTGCTCAACATGGATGACGCGGGCGACGTGGCCCCGGCGGCAGCCATGGCCATGGTGGTGTTCGCCACGGCGGCCGTCACACGCGCCAGCTATATGTTACTCACGCAGGGCTATCTTGCGCGCGCGCAGATGTGGAGAAAACGGTGAGCGTGTCCGGGGACGAATTCGATCTGGCCGTGATCGGTGGCGGCATCTGTGGTCTGGCCCACGCGCTTGCGGGCGTGCGCCGCGGCCTGCGGGTCGTGGTCATCGAGCGCGATGCAAGGGCGAACGGCGCCTCGATCCGCAATTTCGGTTTCGTCACCGTTACCGGGCAGCAGCGCGGCCAGTGCTGGCAGCGGGCGATGCGGTCGCGGCAGGTCTGGGCCGAAGTGGCCGCGGCCGCGGGCATCAGGATCGAACATGCCGGACTTGCGGTCGCGGTGCGACGGCCGGAGGCCGCGGCGGTGCTCGAGGCGTTCCGCAGCACCGAGATGGGCGGGGGTTGCGAGCTTCTGAGCCCGCTTGAGGCGGGCCGCCGTTTCCCGATGCTGCGCACCGACGATCTGCAAGCCGTGCTGGCGAGCCCGCACGATTTGCGGGTGGAGTCGCGCATCGCCGTGCCGGCCCTGGCGAAGTGGCTCGCCGAGGTGCACGGCGTCACCTTCCTGTATCAGACGCTGGCCAGGGCGGTCGCCCCGCCTGACATCGACACCACGCGGGGGCCGGTCCGGGCTCGGCTCTGCGTGGTCTGCCCCGGCGACGATTTCCTGAGCCTCTATCCGGAACGCATCGGCGCGTACGGCCTCGTCCGCTGCAAGCTGCACATGCTGCGGCTCGCTTCAGGAAGCGCGGCGCCGCGCTTCAACGCGGCCGTGATGTCGGACCTCGGCCTCGTGCGCTATCTCGGCTACGCCGAACTGCCGGAGGCGGCCGCGCTGAAGCAGCGACTTGAATCCGAGCAAGGACAGCATCTGGCCAACGGTGTGCATCTGATCGCCGTGCAAAGCGAGGATGGCTCGCTCGTCGTCGGCGATTCCCACCATTACGATGCGACGCCGGACCCGTTCGGTCCTGAAGCGGTGGACGACTTGATCATGGACGAATTCCGCCAGGTCCTGGCCTGGCCAACACCCAATATCCGCGAGCGCTGGATCGGCACCTACGCTTCGGCGTCCGACCGGCTGATGCTGATCGATCGCCCATCTCAAAGCGTGCGCCTCGTCATGATCACCAGCGGCACCGGCGCCAGCACCTCGTTTGCGATCGCCGAGGAAGTCATTGACGAACTGATGTCCGGGAGCCGAGCGGCATGAGCGCTACGTTCGAGCACGTCAGGGCCGTGGTGTTCGACTGGGCCGGCACGACGGTGGACCACGGCTCGCTGGCGCCGATGGGCGTGTTCGTCGAGGCATTCGCGCGCTTCGGCGTGACCATCAGCGTCGACGAGGCACGCGGGCCCATGGGCATGGCCAAGCGCCCGCACATCGCCGCCCTCCTGCGCCTGCCGCGCATCACCGCCGCCTGGCGCGACAAGCATGGACACGAGCCGACCGAAGCCGACATCGATGCGCTCTATCAGGTGTTCGTGCCGATGAATGTCGAGGTCGCCGCCCGCTACGCCGACGTGATCCCGGGCGTGGCTGAGGCTGTCGCTCACCTGCGGCGCCGTGGCCTGAAGATCGGCTCCAGTACCGGCTACACGCGCGAGATCATGGCCAAGGTGATTCCGGTCGCGGCCGCGCAAGGCTATGCGCCCGACTGCATCGTTTGCACCGGCGACACGCCCGATGGCCGGCCCACGCCGTTCATGCTCTACAAGGCGTTCCTGGAGCTCGCGGTCTGGCCGGCCTGGAGCTGCGTCAAGGTCGACGACACCGAGGTCGGGATCAAGGAGGGCCTCAACGGCGGCTGCTGGACTGTCGGCGTTGCCGTCACCGGCAATGAGTTCGGCTTGTCGCTGGCCGACACGGCAGCGTTGCCACCGCAAGCCTTCGCCGAGCGGCGCGCGGCCGCAATCGAGCGGCTGACGGACGCCGGCGCCCATTACGTGATCGACGGCGTCGCCGACATCATCCCTGTCATCACCGCGATCGAGGGCCGGCTGGCCCGCGGAGAGCGACCATGAGCACATCCGACATGAGTGCCGCCGAGGGCGACGTCAATCTGTCGGCGGAGCGAGTTGCGTTCCAGGAGCGCCATCTCGACGCGCAGACCCAGCAATGGCTCGACGAGGATGAGCGCTGGTTCCTGCGCCAATCGCTGTCGACGCCGTGCCTGAACGTGGCGACCAGCGCCAAAGGCAACCACATCGTCGATCTGCAGGGCCGGCGCATCCTCGATTTCCACGGCAACAGCGTGCATCAGGTCGGCTACGGTCATCCGCGCGTCGTGGCGGCCATCAAGTCGCAACTCGATACCCTGCCCTTCTGCCCGCGCCGCTATACCAACAGATCCGCCATCGACCTCGCCCGGCGCCTCGCCGAACTGGCGCCCGGTTCACTCGAGAAAGTGCTGCTGGCCCCCAGCGGCTCAGCCGCCATCGGCATGGCCCTGAAGCTCGCCCGCTATGCCACGGGGCGACACAAGACCCTGTCGATGTGGGATGCATTTCACGGCGCCAATCTCGACGCGGTCTCGATCGGCGGCGAAGCGCTGTTCCGGCGCGGCGCCGGCCCGCTGCTGCCGGGCACGGAGCATGTGCCGCCGCCGGGCCTCGCCGCGCGCTTCTTCGGACAGGACGGCCGCGCGCATGAGCGCCTCGCCGATTACATCGATTATATCCTCGAGGTGCAGGGCGACGTCGCGGCCGTAATCGCCGAGCCGATGCGCTGGACCACGGTCGAGCTGCCGCCATCAGGCTTCTGGCCGCGCGTGCGCGCGAGCTGCGACCGGCACGGGGCGCTGCTGATCTTCGACGAGGTACCGAGCTGCCTCGGCCGCACCGGGACCATGTTCGTCTGCGAGCAGACGGATACCACACCCGACATTCTCGTGCTCGGCAAAGGTCTCGGCGGCGGCATCATGCCCATGGCAGCGATCGTGGCGCGGGCCGATCTCGACGTGGTGCCCGAGGGAGCGCTCGGCCACTACACCCATGAGAAGAGCCCGGTCGGCTGCGCTGCGGCGCTCGCCACGCTTGACGTGATCGAGGACGAGAAGTTGCTCACCACGGCGCGCGTGCTCGGCGCGCACGCGCTCGAACGGCTGCGATCGATGGCAGAGCGGTACAAGCTGATATCAGAGGTGCGCGGCGCAGGCCTCTATCTCGGCGTCGAGATCGGCCGCCGCGACGAGCTTGATGCCAACGCGCGCGCGGAGCGCCTAATGTATCGCTGCCTGGAAGCAGGTCTCAGCTTCAAGCTCGGCGGCGGCAACGTCGTCACGCTATGCCCGCCGCTGACGATCTCGCGGGACGAGCTCGACCAGGCTCTCGATATTCTCGAGGCAGCGATGTCGGCCTTGTGAGCCGATCGCGAAGCGCGCGCTTCGCGACAGCGTGCGACCGAGCCTTGTCTCTCGGTTCGAAGAAACCGCTCAGATCGTCTCCGCCACCAGCGTCTCGCTGTCCACCAGCTCCGTCCCGATCAGGAAATCGCGGCAGCCGCGCAATGACCGCAGCGCGCGGTTGAAGTCGAGGCCGGTGGAGACCAGGGCATGGAGCGTTGCCGGATTGCGGACGATGCCGCGGAAGACCGCGGCGAGGTCGATCTGGCCGTTGGGCTTGATGGCGGCGCGGGCGAGCGCGGGCAGCGCGCGGTGGGCGGGGTCGCTGATGACGCGGACCGCGGCGAACGGCAGGCCGGTCTCGGCGGCATAGGCGGCGGCGATGTGGCTCTCCATATCGACGGCGGAGGCGCCGGTCTCCGAATGCAGCGCCGCCTTGCAGGATGAGCCGGTGACCACCTCCTCGGCACCGGCGAGGCTGCCGCGCACCACCCGGCGGCGGCCGGAGGTCAGCTTGTCGATGAGGTCCTCGCTGAGCGACAGGCCGGCGGCCCAGCGGGCATCGCCCGAGAGCACCTCGGTCGCCACCACAACGTCGCCGGAGCGCAAGCTCGGGTCGAGCCCGCCGGCCACGCCGAACGAGATCACGCCGCGAATCGTCTGGGGATCAACCACCGTCAGCAGCGCGCGCAATTGCGTCGGGCTGCTGGAGGAGCAGATAACCGCCATTCCGGGGCCGGCGGCAATGCGGGCCTCCTGAACAAGTCCAGTCACGATCAAGATCGGCCGCGGATCAATGGCATTGCCCGCGGTAACATAGTCCCCCGTCCCCAAAGTCACATTCCGACCCCTACCACCCTGCTGTTGGTGTTCCGCAAGTTCCGATATCGCGCCAGCGCCCACAGCGGAAAGAACTTCGGGTAACCATGATATCGTAGATAGAACACGCGGGGGAAGCCTGTGGCGGTGTACCGCTGCTCGTCCCACAGTCCTTTTTCGTTTTGTGTTGCAATCAGGTACTCCACCCCGCGGGCGACGGCCGGGTGATCAACCTCGCCAGCAGCCATCAAGGCAAGCAAGGCCCATGCCGTTTGCGAGGCGGTCGAGGGAGCGGGTTCCCATCCCCGATAGTCCAGCCGGTAGCTGACGGCGTCCTCGCCCCAGCCGCCGTCCTTGTTCTGGATCGAGGCCAGCCAGGCGGCGGCCTTTCGCATCATGGGGTCGTCGTGGCGGACACCGGCCATGTTGAGAGCACACAGAACCGACCAGGTTCCATAGATGAAGTTCATGCCCCAGCGGCCATACCAGGACCCCTCGGGGTGCTGGGTCTTGCGCAAATAGGCGACGCCGGCGGCGACGTGCTTGCTGGTCCTCTCGGTCTCGCCGAGCTGGCCGAGCATCGAGATGCAGCGCGCCGTGACGTCCTCGGTCGGCGGATCGAGCAGCGCGCCATGATCCGAGAACGGGATGTTGTTCAGGTAATATTCGAGGTTATTGACGTCGAAGGCGGCCCAGCCGCCGTCGTCGCTCTGCATGCCCTCGATCCACTCCCGGCCGCGATCGATCGCGGCATCATAGCCGGTGGCACCGTGCTCCCGGCGCATGCGGTCCATCGACATCACCACCACGGCGGTGTCGTCGAGATCGGGATAGTGCGCATTGTTGTACTGGAACGCCCAGCCGCCCGGGCGCACGTCGGGGCGCTTCGCCGCCCAGTCGCCCTTCACCTGAAGCTCTTGCCTCGGGATCAGCCAGTCGAGGCCCTGCTTGGCCGCAGGTACCGCCTTGTCGCCGCCGGCTTCCAGCAGCGCGTGCGCCGTCAGCGTCGTGTCCCACACCGGCGAGACGCAAGGCTGGCAATAGGCCTCCTCGCCCTTGATCACCAGCAGCTTGTCGATGCCGCGGCGCGTGATCGCACGCGGCGGGAAATTCTCATCCTTGCCGAGCGCGTCGTACATCATGACGATGTTGGCCATCGGCGGATAGATCGCGCCCATGCCGTCCTCGCCATTGAGCCGCTCCTCGGTGAAGGCGAGCGCAACGTCGATCGCACGCTTGCGCAGGCTCTTCGGAAACATCGGCTCGATGACACGCAGAATCGCATCCAGCGAACGAAAGAGCAGGAACCAGGCCATGCTCTGATGCGCCGCCTTCGCGGTCATGCCGATCGAGCGCGGATCCTGCAGGAACAGCTCGTCGATGCCGACGCCTTTGGGATTCCTCGCCCGCGGCTTCAGCGCCGCGATCACCATCAGCGGCACCATGGTGGTGCGCGCCCAATAGGAGATCTTGTTGAGATGGAACGGCGACCAGAACGGCAGCAGCATGATCTCGATCGGCAGCACCGGCACCGCGCGCCAGGTCACGACGCCGAAGGTCGCGAGCAGGAAGCGGGTGAAGACGTTGCTGTGAATCGCGCCGCCGCGGGCGTGGATCGCCTCGCGCGCGCGCACCATGTGCGGCGCGTCCACGGAGTCGCCGATCATCTTCAGCGCGAAATAGGCCTTCACGCTGGCGCTCATGTCGAACTCGCCGTCATGCACCAGCGGCCAGCCGCCATGGGCGCCCTGGACCCGGCGCAGGTAGTTGCCGATCTTGGCCTCGAGCGCGGTGTCGACGGGCTCGGCGAGATAATGGCGCAGCAGGATGTATTCGGCCGGAATGGTGCAGTCGGCCTCGAGCTCGAACACCCAATGGCCGTCGGGTTGCTGGAAGCCGAGCACGCCTTGCGTCGCTGACGCAATGCTCGATTCCAAAGATTCGCGGCTGGTCGCGTTCACGGAATCCATGTCGCTCGATTGCTCCTGGCGTCGATTTGATGATGACCGTGACATTGTCCGTCAGGCCCCGCTTTTCAGGATTTTTTGGCGGCCAGCACCAGATCGGCGGCGCGATCACCCGACCGGACCGATCCCTCGATCGTTGCAGGCAATCCCGTAGCAGTCCAGTCGCCGGCGAGAAACAGGTTTTTCAGCGACGTGACCGGCCCCGGACGCAAGGCATTCTGGGCCGGCGTTGCCGCAAATGTGGCACGGCGCTCGCGCACGATCTGCCAAGGGGGCAGCTCGCCGGAGACCCCGCCGGCCGCGCAGACGTCATTCCAGATCGTCTGTGCGAGCTCCTCGCGCGGCATGTCGATGAGACGGTCGCCATTGCTGATGGTGACGGAGAGCCGGTTCGGAAAGGCGAACAGCCATTCCACGACGCCGCCGATCACGCCCAGGATCGGCGCTGATCCAGGCGGCGGCTCAAAGCGGAAATGCGCATTGACGATGGCGCGGAATTCGGTCGGCGCGGTCAGGCCCGGCAGCAGGCTCGTCGCGGCGCGCGGCGGCACCGCCATCACGACCACGTCGCCTGCAGCTAGCTGGACCACATCCTCGCCGCCGAAATTCAGCGCGCTGACCTTGCCATCGGTGGTGACGAAGCCGCGCAGCTCATGGCCGAGCTGAACGGTGTGGCCCCGCTCTGTGAGGAATTTCACGGCGGGCTCGATCAGCACGGCGCTGAGGCCGTCGCGGGCGATCAGCGGACGGCAGGCCTGCCCGCCCGCCAGCAGCGTCTCGCGCACGATCGCGCCGGCAAGCCCGGCCGAGCCCTCGGGCGGATCGACATTGAGGGCTGCGAGCAGCAGCGGCTGCACCAGGCGATGGTAGAGCGTGCCTTCGCACGGAATGGACTTGCCGACCAGCGTCTGCTCCGACGCCCAGATCAGCGGCGCCAGCTTGAGATAATCGGTGAGACCCGTATCGGGCACGCGACGGCCCTCATCAAACACCCAGGTCGGCAGCCGGCTGTTGCCGAGATCGAGCTGCCAACGCTGACCCGTCTTGATGTCGACGAAGGGAAACTGCGCGGTCTCAGGCCCGACCAGGCCCGCCTCGGTGCCGATCGCGCGCGCATAGGCGCGGGCGTGGCTGTTGCCGGACAGCAGCAGATGATTGCCGTTGTCGATGGTGAGATTGGTAGCACCATCGAAATAGGAGCGGCAGCGGCCGCCGGCCTGGTGCGTCGCCTCGTGCACGGCGACCTTGTAGCCGGCATTGGCGAGCCGCACGCCGGCGGAGAGGCCGGAAATTCCAGCGCCGATGATGTGAGCTGTGTTTTGCATCAGATGAAAGCGTAGCGGAGCAGGATCAAAATGCGTGTGACCTTCGACACACGCACGGGCTGGCGCGGCGCGTTGAAGCCGCGCGCGATCAGGAGGTCCAGGATGGAATGGTAGTATTTCGACATGATCCGCGGCGCGCGCACCGCGCGACGCTTGTTGCGGTTCATGATCTCGTCCGACTTCTCGAAATGCGCTTTCGCGCGCTGCGTCAGCGGCATGCAGACCTTCGGCAGCGCGCGCTCGGCGATGACGCGGTTCGGATCGTTGGAGGTGATGCCGGCATGCAGCAGCGCCTCGCGCGGCAGATAGAGCCGGCCGAGGCCCGCGTCCTCGTCGATGTCGCGCAGGATGTTGGTGAGCTGGAGCGCGCGGCCCAGATGATGGGCGAGCAGGATGCCGTCCTCTTCCGGCAGGCCGAACACGCGTACCGACAAACGTCCCACCGCGCTGGCAACCCGGTCGCAGTACAGATCCAGCGTCGCCATGTCGGGCGCGCGGATGTCCTGCGGCACGTCCATCTCCATGCCGTCGACGATGGCAAGGAAATCCTCGCGCTTCAGGCCGAAGGTTTTTACCGAGGCGACGTAGTCCTTCAGCCGCGGCGGCGGATTGCCCTGGTAGAGCGCGTCGATGTCGTTGCGCCATTCCTGCAGCGCGGCGAGCCGCTGATCGCGCGGACCGTCGGAATCGGCGATGTCGTCGACCTGGCGGCAGAAGCTGTAGATCTGGAACATTGCCTCGCGCTGGTCGCGGGGCAGGATACGCATCGCAGCGTAGAAGGAGCTGTTCGATGCGGACGAGCCATAATTGGCGCCGGGCGCGGTCGCCTCAAGCGTCATGGGCAGTCCCCGGATTGGTGATGGTTTTGCGGCCGATCGCGCGGCGGCCGAGCTCACCGGCGATGCCGGCAAGGCTGAAGGTGAGCAGTTCGAACTTGTTCAGATGCACGCGCTCGCGCAGGGGATCGCGCGCCTTCAACAGACGCACGATGCGGTCGGCATAGGCCTGGATCACGGCGACGTCGACGCCGAGGCGGACATCCCGGATCTCGGCAGCCAGCGACCTGCCCTCGCCCAGCAGCGCTTCGTTGCGCACGGCAAGCGACTGCAGGCAGGCCAACATCGCCGGCGGCGACTGCGCGAGGCCGAGTTGCTCGACCGAGGCACCGTGTGCTGCCAGCGCGTCGCGCGGCAGGTAGACGCGATTGAGCTCGCGATAATCCTTGCCGCAATCCTGCAGATGGTTGTTGATCTGCAGGCCCGCACAAAGCGCATCCGACGCCGCCCAGGTCGAGGTGCTCTCGCCATGGACGTCGAGCATGAAGCGGCCGACCGGCATCGCCGAATAACGGCAATAGTGGATGACCTCGTCCCAGGTCTCGTAGCGCAGCTTGGTCACGTCCATGCGGAACGCGATCAGCACGTCGAGCGCGTGGCGCGGCGCCATGCCGCGCTCGGCGAGCGCGCGCCGCAAGGTGACGGCCTCGGCCTGGGACTCGCCCTTGCCGAGCAGTTCCGCCTCGAGCAGGTCGAGGTAGCGAAGCTTCTCGTCCGCCGGCAAGCTGGCGTGGTCGGCGATGTCGTCGGCGGTTCGGACGAAATTGTAATAGGCCAGGATCAGGGCGCGATGACTGGGATGAATGATCCAGGACGCGACGGGAAAATTCTCGTCGCGGTCACCCTTGCCGGATCGCAATTCGCTCGCAGAGGTCATCGAGGGCTGATCAACAATCGTTTGGACAGAAAGGGCTTTTGCGTTCGCGCGGGCTCATGCCGGCGACGCCGCCGCGGCCCCCATATAGGGGAATACGGCCGCAAAACCAATCCTGTCGCGCGATGGCGGCCCTTTGCGGATCCGGCCCGGAAAAGGCGGCCCCACGGCCGCCTTTGTGGGCCAGTGGCCGATCTTACTGGTTGTGGTCCTTCAGAACCTGGTCGCAGGCCTGCGAGATCTTGGCCCGGTTCTCCTTGAGGCAGGCCAGGATGGTGAAATCGCCCTGATCGATAACCGGACGGCAGAACTTCTGCACATCGCGCGTGCAGGCCTTCTGCTCGGCTTCGGTACCACGCCCGCCCTGTTGGGCGAGCGCAGCCGTTGACAGGGTTGCCGACAGCACGGTGAGAGCGACGAGAAGCTTACGCATTGTATTCCTTCATTCTGACGGCAGAATCGCACCAATCCCGGACAGCACAGGGCGGAGAGCCGGAACGGATTGTTCTGTTGGCAAGTTGCCACGGATAGTGCGGCACCGGAGAAGGCACAAGCGCTGGCAAATGCGGCCAAATTGGCACCACGTCCACCAAATCAGGTCTTCCCTCGGCTTTCATTGGCAGATGTAAGAGCTTGATACTACGTCATAATTCTGGCGCGTGGTGTTTTACTGCATACCTGTTGCAGAGCTGCATCTGTCCAGCCGGCCAATTGGGCCGGAAACTTATGGAAACAGAGGGAATCCGGGGCCGAACTGCAGGTGAGAACCGCTTTCGCGAGCCTGACGCCGCCGGCGGCCTATCCCTCACAGAACTTGAACCTGATACAGGCTGGCAACACTAAACTTTCGATGTGGCGAGACGGCTTGCGATGAAGCAGCCGTCGTTCCAAGACGGGATATTGATGATGAAATTCATTGGGCGATCTGAACTGGCAATCAAGGCAGCCGGCATTGGTGCAGCGCTGCTCTTCTCTGTCGCGGCAAGCCACGCTCAGTCGTCCGGGCCGTTCGCCGGCTTCGACGGCGCCTGGACCGGCACCGGCACGGTGTCGCTGTCCGACGGCTCGACCGAGCGCATCCGCTGCAAGGCGGACTACAAGGTCGCCGGCACCGGCCTCAATCTCAAGCAGGCGCTGCACTGTGCCTCCGACAGCTACAAATTCGACCTCACCAGCGACGTGACCAGCCAGGGCGAGCGGATTTCCGGCAATTGGAGCGAGTCCAACCGCAACATCTTCGGCAATTTGCAGGGCACCGCTGGCGGCGGCCAGATCGAAGTGTTCGTCGAGGCCAACGGCTTTGCCGCCAATTTGTCGCTGCGCACCAACGGCTCCAAGCAGACGGTGCAGATCTCGTCCAAGGGCGAGATCCGCGGCGTGAACATCACGATGACAAAGGGCTGATAGCCCGTCCCGGCTGACAAGGAACACGCCCTCGGTTCTCCGCGAGCCGGGGGCTTTTTGCTGACATGAACCAACTCCGCAGAACCCTGCTCAAAGCCATTGGGCTCTTCGCAGCCAGCAGCGCATGGGCCGATGATCAACAGTCAATCCAGCGGGAGACGGACATGCAGCCTTCTGCGGTCAAGCCGCGCCACGTGCTCTGCTTCCTCGGCAAGGATGACAGCCTGCTGCATCCGCCGAAAGCCGTCGCCAAGATGATTGCCGATTTCGGCTTCGAGATCGACCGCACTTATTCGCAAGCAAAGCCCGATCCGCATATGGAGCGGTCGTTCGGTGTGTGCTGGGACCGCACCTTTCCGAATGCCTGGTCCGCCGCCGATGAGGCCGCCGTCACCCACCACAAATCCGTGCTCTACGTGTTGAGCCCACCGATGGAGCAGCACAAGGCGGTCGCCTATTCCGGCGCAGCCTTGCGCATCGTCGAGGAGATGATCGAGGCAGGAGCCACCGCGGTGAAAGGCGAAAGTGCCGGCGTCGCCCATGGTTTGAAACGATGGATGCAGCTGGCTTCCGAGTGCAAGGCGGCTGCGAAGACGAACCAGGGCCTCGCCGTCACGGCAGCGATGAGCCGGGCCTGCCGCCTCGCCTTTGCCAAGCGTCCCCTCGGCGGCGATGTCTATTATGAAAGCGTCGGCTACCACTTCGTCGGCCTGCCGGAGATCTATGTCGCGAAGTCGCGCGGCAGCGACCGGGACGCGGCAAGGCTCATGGACGAGATCGCCGATGCCATGGCCGAACGCGGCATCGATGCGGTGCTCGCCGACCGCAAGCTGAGCCTCTCACGAACATCGCAATACGCCGAGGACGATTTCAAATTCAACCCGTACGGGATCGTTCACGTCGAGGCGTGAAATATAGCGGGCAGCTTTCGCCCCCCCGCTCAGATCGCCGGCCTGTCCGGGCCGTGAAGCCTGGCGTGCAGATTGATCAGCCACATCGCCGTCGGCCGCAGGATGAAGAGGTCGGCGACCAGTGCCGCCACCATCGAGAAGGCGCTGAGCCAGCCGAACAGCCGCAGCGACGGCAGGTCCGAGAAGACGGTGACGACGAGGCCGCAGGCCAGCACCACCGTGGTCAGGATCAGCGCGGGTCCAACCAGCACGGTCGCGCGCTCCACCGCGAGCGCCGAGCCGACGCCGGGCTTGCTCTCCAATCGCAGACGATTGAGGAAGTGGATTGTCGCGGACAGGCCGAGGCCGAACGAGACGGTGAGCGCAACGACGCTGGCGAATTGCAGCCCCTCGCCCATCGCCCACAGCACCGTTCCCGACATCACCACCGGGAAGATGCCCGGCAGGATGCAGGCAAACATCACGACCCAGGAGCGGAAAGCAAGACCAATGAAGATCGCGACCAGCGCGAATTCGACGGTGAGGCCGCGGTTCAGCTTCTCGATCATGCCGGCCGAGTTGCGCGCGGCGATGGCGGCAAGACCGGTGACGGCAACCTCGTAGCCGGGATGCTTCTTGCGGACGACGTCGAGCTCTGAATCGAGCTTGTCGACGATCGGCAGAAGCTGGCTGGAATCCTTGTCCGGCACGCGGCCGGCCACGACCACCGCATCCTGCTCGGCATCGATGAAGCGTCGCACCAGATGCTCGGGGATGACGCCCACATATTCCTTCAGGGTCGCGACGTCGCTGCTGCCGGCCTTTTCCGCCAGCCAGCGGCGCAGCGTCTCCAGTGACCAGACGTTGCCGACACCGGCCGCCTTCTCGACGGTCGCATGCACGTCTGCGATGGTTTGCAGCGTCTCCGGCGAGTACAGCGATTGACCCTTGGGGAACGTGATCAGCACGTTGACCGGATTGGCGCCGGTCAGCTTGGCGTCGAGCCGGTTGCTGGCGGCCACCGCCTGGCGCTTGTCCGGCACCTGGTCGGCGAGCCGGTAGCGCGGCTGAAGATTGGCGTAGATGACGCCGAGGCTGCCGACGAACAGCAGCGCGATCAGGCTGAACAGACCGGGCCGGCCGACCATGCGCACCGCGATCCAGTAGCAGAAATTGCGCAGCGCCTGCACACCGGCGTCCGCGCTCTGGAACTTGACCGCAAAAATCTTCTCGTTGCGCACGAACAGCACGCCGAACACCGGTACCAGCGACAGCACCGTGATGAGCGCGATGATGGTGGCAGCCAAGCCCGCTTCGCCAAACTTGCGGATCAGGTCGGAGTCCGAGAACTGCAGCGCGATGAAGGAAATGCCGGCGGTGCCATGCGTCAGCACGCAGGCCGGGCCGACCACCAGCACCGCGTTCCTGAACGCGGTGAACTTGTCCTGGCCTGCGATCAGCCGGTCTCGCGCGGCAAAGGTGAGCTGCATCGAGTCCGAGAACGAGATCACCATGATGAGCGGCGTCATCACATTCAGGAACATGTTCAGATTGAAATTGGCCCAACCGAGCGCGCCAAGTGCGATCAGGATCGCGATCATCGGCGGGAATGCCGCCACCACCATGAACGAGATCTTGCGGAAGAAGATGATGGCGATGATGCAGCCGGCGAGAATGCCGAGGATGTTATAGGTGAGGCCGTCGCGCTCGACCGCGTTGCGGATCTCGAGCTGCATCACCGGAACGCCGGAGAGCTGCACGCTGAGCCCGGTGTCGCCGAGATCCTCCTTCATCAGCGCGCGGATGTCGCCGACGACCTTGCCGAGCTTGCTGGAGGCGACCACCTGCGGATCGAGCGAGAGCACGATCAGCGCGAGCGTGCCGTCCTCGGACAACAGCTTGCCACGGATGATCTCGTTGTTCTTGACGGTCTCGATGAACTGGTCATAGGCCGCGCCCTCAGGCAGCTCGGGCGGGAACAGAGCGGCCGGCAGCTTGCCCGGCGCCGGCGCCTGACGCGCCGAGAACAGCGAGACCAGGCCGCGCGTGCCCTCGACCAGCTGCATGTCGGTGACGAAGTCACGGAGCTTCTCGAGGTTATTCCGCGCCAGCAGGGTCTTGCCCTCGACCACGACGAGGACGTCAAACTCTTCGGCCGGGAACTTCTTGGTCACCTCTTCGTACTGGCGGAATTCGCGGGTGTTGGAGCGGAACAGCTGCGACAGCGAATCGTCGATCTTGATCCGCTCGATGCCGAACACGGCGGCCACGATCAGCGCGAGCAGGATGATGCAGGAGACGATCGGCGCCCGGACCGCGATCAGCCCGAGACGCTCCAGCCCGAAGGCGATGGAGGACGCAGGCCCCTGCTCGACCTTGTCGACATGAACCTCATTCTCGCGGTGCTTTTCGAGCATGCCTTTGTCCAGTTCCTCAATCGACTCGGTCTTGAGAGCTTATTGCGCTCCGCGAACGGCTTGAAAACGCCATACCAATGGGAGGCTTGCCCGTTGAAAACGCGCGGAAAATCGCCGGCAGCGGTTTAGCAGGTCAAGCGCCCTTCTCGCAAGCACGCCGGGGGTCTCCGAATCGATCAAGATGCGGCGATTTTGCCGGAATGCCCGTCATTCTGGCACAGCCGTGCCGATTCGACGCGGGGCGCGGTCGGCGCTCTCGTCCTTGAGCGCCACGCCCGTGACCTGGCGCGCCAGCCCCTCGCGGACCAGCCAGGCGATCTTGAGGGCCGCCTCGTCATAGCTCAAGCCGGCCTTGTGGATGTTCGACACGCAATTGCGCTCGGCATCGGTCAGGCCGGGCTTCGGCGCGAAGGTCAGATAGGCCCCGAGGCTATCGGGCGCTGATAGCCCCGGCCGCTCGCCGATCAGCATCACGATCATGCCGGCGCCGATGATAGCGCCGACCTCGTCACCAAGGGCGACGCGCGCGCCTGAGGCGACGACGACATGGCCGATCGCGACCGCCTCCTCTTCGGCGAGGCGCGGCAGCAGGCTTTGCAGCAGCCCGGCCGCATGGGCATGGACCGCAGCAGCCGACAAGCCGTCACCGATGACGACCGCAAGCTGGCACGGCGTTGCGGCAATCCCCTCCAGCGTCGCGGCGGAGGTGGCATCGAGCTGCCGTCCAAGATCCGGCCGGCGCAGATAGTCGCCGCGATCGGCGGCCCGGCTCCGGACCTCGGTGGCGGCAAGGCCGAGCGCCCTCACTTCGGCAACCAGACGCGGCGCGTCGAAGGCGGCATGCACGGCATCGCGGGCGCGGGCATGCGCCAGTGTGAAATCGAGCAGCGGCCTGGTCGGCAGGCTCGCGCCACTGCGCCCGAGCGCAACGCGCGCAGGCGTGAACGATTTGAGGTCGATGATCGGGCGTGCCGGAACGGGCTCGTCGCTCATTCGGCGGGAACGGAAGCTTCGCGCAAGCGGATCGAATAGTTCGAGGCGTTCTGCTTGCCGCTGGTGGCCGCCCGCGCAAAGGTGATGAGATGATGCGCGATCATGGTGCAGCCGATCAGGCCCTCCATGTCACCGCGGCGGATCCGCCCCAGCGCGAATTTCCAGAACACGCGCCTGTAATCGCCGAGCACGCCGACCTTCCAGAAGATGTTGCGCAGCATGACGAGGCCGCGCCGGATGTTGGCCCAGGTCTTCATCTCGTCCGGCACCGGCATCTTGAGGCGGTGCACGTAGACGTGGTCGCATTGATACTGGAAGCGCTCGTAGACCTTCTCGGGCTCGTAGGCGACGCTCATGGCGTGCTTCCAGGAGGCGACAACCTCGTCATAGGGCAGCAGGAAGTCGACGTTGGAATCGCGCCCCTCATCGTCGACCAGGCGCCCTTCCCTCTCCAGGCGGTCCCACAGCGGCGTCTTCGGCAGTGCCTGAAGCAGGTTGATGGTGAGCAGCGGAATGCGTGATTCCTCGACGAAGGCGAGCAGCGCATCGGAGGTGTTGGGCTTGTCGGTGTCGAGCCCCATGATGATGCCTGAGACCACCTCCATTCCGTAGGAATTGATGGTGCGCACGCCCTCGAGGATCGGGACCATCATGTTGTGGTCCTTGTGCATGGCCTTCAGTGCGTCCGGGTCCGGCGTCTCGATGCCGCAGAAGATGGTGATGAAATAGGCCTCGCGCATCTTCTTGAGGATCTCGGGACGCTTGGCGATGTTGAGCGTTGCCTCGCAGGCGAGCCGCATCACATAGCCGGTCTTCTTTTGCCATTCGATCAGGTGCGGCAACAGGTCCATCGCGGCCTTGCGGTTGCCGATGAAATTGTCATCGACGAAGTAGACCGTGTCGGTCATGCCGCATTCGCGCAGGCGGTCGAGCTCGGCGATGATCTGCTGCGGCGTCTTGATCCGCGGGTTGCGGCCGTAGAGGCCGGGAATGTCGCAGAACTCGCACTCGTACGGACAGCCGCTGGAATACTGGATGCTGCCGAGGAAATAGCGCTTCACGTCGGCGAGCTCATAGGCCGGGATCGGAAACTCCGTCATCGGCACGCGGTCCTTGGTCGTGAGCACGACCTGCTGCTCGGGGCGCGACGTATCGCGCGAAAGAATCTCGATCAGCTGATTGGTGGCATCGCCGAGCTCGCCGACATGGAGATAGTCGAACGACGGATAATAATCCGGGCAGGCGCTGACCGAGGGACCGCCGAGCGCCACCGGCAGGTCGAATTCATGGGCACGGCGGCAGATGTCGTTCATCTGCTGGCGCTGGATGTGCATGCCGCTGACGAAGACGGCCTCTGCCCATTCGAACTCCTCCTTGCTGGTGCGGCGGAGGTTCTCGTCGACGAATTTGACCTGCCATTCCCTGGGAAGGTAGGCCGCGAGCAGCAACAGGCCCTGCGGCGGCATGAAGGCGCGGACGCCATCGGTCAGCGGATAGGCGTGCTCGAAGGTGCCGAAGGATGAGGTGTAACGCGGAAAGACGCAGAGAATCTTTCGGCTCGTTCCGTTGCTTTCAGCGCGCATCGAACTTCCCCCAACCACGTTCTGCTGACGGTACTGACGAGGTCTCCAGAAACATAGCGTAACGCTGCGACCGGAATTCCTCAATATTGTGGCAGCGAACTAATTCGTGAGACGCGCCAGTGGTTTCGCCGGTTCACGGCAGCGGACAGGGTTTTCGCCGGTTTTTTTTCGCATCACGCGATCAGCCGCGAGGCAAAATCGGGCAAGAGGCCCGCATCGCCCGCAAGGCGGAAGTCGGCGCCGGCAATGCCTGATCGCACCAGCCAGTCGTCGAACTCCGGAGCGCGGGCCACACCGAAGACGTCGCGCACATAGAGCGCGTCGTGGAAGGACGTCGACTGGTAGTTCAGCATGACGTCGTCAGCGCCGGGCACCCCCATGATGAAGGTGACGCCGGCCGCGGCGAGCAGCGTCAGGAGATTATCCATGTCGTCCTGGTCCGCCTCGGCATGGTTGGTGTAGCAGATGTCGATGCCAAGCGGCAGGCCGAGCAGCTTGCCGCAGAAATGATCCTCCAGCCCCGCCCGGATAATCTCCTTGCCGTCGTAGAGATATTCCGGGCCGATGAAGCCGACCACGCTGTTGACCAGCAGCGGGGCAAAAGCGCGTGCCACCGCATAGGCGCGCGCCTCGCAGGTCTGCTGGTCGACGCCGTGATGGGCGCCCGCCGACAATGCGGAGCCCTGGCCGGTCTCGAAATACATCACGTTGTCGCCGACCGTACCGCGCTTCTGCGACAGCCCGGCCGCGTGCGCCTCCCTCAGCAGCGAAAGGTCGATGCCAAAGCTGCGGTTGGCGGCCTCGGTGCCGGCGACCGACTGGAAGACGAGGTCGACGGGCACGCCCTGCCCGATCAGTGACAGCGTCGTGGTGACATGGGTCAGCACGCAGCCTTGCGTCGGGATTTTCAGCCGCGCGATGATCTCGTCCAGCAATCGCAGCAATTGCCCGATCACGGCCGGATCGTCGCTCGCCGGATTGATGCCGATGCAGGCATCGCCGGCTCCGAGCAGCAGCCCGTCGAGGATCGAGGCAGTAATGCCCCTGGCGTCGTCGAAGGGATGGTTGGGCTGCAGCCGCGTGCTCATCCGCCCCTTGAGGCCGATGGTGTTGCGGAAGGCGGTCGTGACCTCGCATTTCCGCGCCGCCAGGATCAGGTCCTGGTTGCGCATCAGCTTTGACACCGCTGCGGCCATTTCCGGCGTGATGCCCGGCGCGAGCTTGCGCAAGGTCTCGGGAGTGGCGGCGTCCGACAGCAGCCAGTCGCGGAATGCTCCGACCGTCAGCGAAGAGACCTGCGCGAAGGCCCCGGAGTCATGGCTGTCGATGATCAGGCGGGTGACCTCGTCGGCCTCATAGGGAATGACGGCCTCCTGCAAGAACTGCCCGAGGGCGACGTCGGCCAGCGCCATTCGCGCGGCGATCATCTGCTCGGCGCTCTCGGCAGCAATGCCGGCCAGCCGGTCGCCGGAGCGCGGCGGCGTCGCTTTGGCCAGGAGGTCGCGTAGATCGGCGAAGCGATAGGTCGTGGCGTCGATGGTGTGGCGATAGACCAAAGGCCCCTCCTGAAATCGTCGGCCAGTGACCGACTCCGGTCGGTGCGAAAGGCGGCGCAGGTGTCAGGAATACGCGCTTGACGGTCTGTATGCACGCCGATGTTTGGGGCATTTCGGGCGATGCCCGGATCAATCTGCCGGGAACCATCGCCCGGCACCAAACCGCTGAGACAGCTTGCATTTCCCTCGAGCTTCGGCGCACGCGCGGACTTGCGCGTTAACACTGCGTCCATCTTCATTCTGCATAGTTTTACGTCAATTTATACGACTGCGCACACCGGCCGATCCTGGCCATCTGGGCCCGAACAGCATGCAAATCGACCGATCTGGGAATGCCGCCGGCCTCGCTGGCCGTTTCTCGCTTGCCACCAAGCTCTATGCGATCTTCGCGCTGTTCGCCCTGCTCACCGCGGCGATCGCGATGCTGTCCGACTACAACAGCCGCCGCAGTGCCGAGCTGACGAGCGCGATCGAGACGGCGAATGCGGCTGCGTTGAATGTCGAGCGCGTCAACTCGCTGGTCTATGCGGTCGTGATGGAATCGCGCGGCGTCTACATGTCGACCGAGCCGGCGGTGGTGAAGAAATACGGCGAGGGCCTGCTCAAGTTCAACGAGCAGATTCTCGGCGTCGTGAAGGGCTGGGAGAGCATCGTCAAGGCCGATGACGCCGAGCAGTTCGCGACCTTCAAGAAGCGCATCGAGCAGTTCGTCGAGTTCCGCAAGGAGCTGGTCCGCCGCGGCATCGAGATCAACGCAGCCGCGGGACGCGAATGGGGCGACAACGACGCCAACCGCGCGGTGCGCTCGGCGCTGAACAAGGACCTCGAGGCGCTCTCCAAGGTCTATGCCGAGCGCGCCAGGCAGATCGCGCTTCAGACCGAGACCAACCGCACGCTGTCCTTGGTGCTGACCTGCCTCGCCGGCCTGGCGCTGGCGCTGGTCGTGATCGGCATCATCATCATCGCCCGCTCGATCGCCCGGCCGCTCGCCGCCATCACCGCGACCATCAAGCAGGTCGCCGACGGCGCCGAGAATGTCGTGGTGCCGCATTCGGGGCGTGCCGACGAGATCGGTGCGCTGGCCCGCGCCATCGAGGTGTTCCAGGACGCGATGGGCCGCAACCGCAACCTCGCCTCGCAGGTCTCGCGGGACTCTGCCGCGCGCGAAGAGCGCGCGCGCCACATCGAGCAATCGGTCGAGGCGTTCCGCGAGGCGATCGGCGCGATCATGCGCGGGCTCAGCGACAACGCCGGTGTCATGCGCGAGACCGCGCAGACCATCACGCGCGTCACCGCGGATGCGAGCAACCGCGCCGGAACGGCAGCGAACGCCAGCGAGCAGGCCTCGCACAACGTCACCGCGGTCGCGGGTGCGGCCGAGGAGCTGTCGGCCTCTGTCGAGGAGATCGGCCGCCAGGTGCGTCAGAGCGCAAGCGCGGTCGAGCAGACCGGCCAGCGCACAGAGAAATCGATCGCCGAGATCGAGAGCCTTGCTGCCGCCACGCAGCGCATCGACGGCGTGCTGACCCTCATTCAGACCATCGCCGAGCAGACCAACCTGCTCGCGCTCAATGCCACCATCGAGGCTGCCCGCGCCGGCGATGCCGGCCGCGGCTTTGCCGTCGTCGCGCACGAAGTGAAGGCGCTGGCGGGACAGACGGCGAAGGCAACCGCCGACATCAGCGAGAACGTCGCGATGATCCAGGCCTCCACCCGCAACGCGGTGGATGCGGTGCGCGAGATCGGCGGCGCGGTGCGCGAGATCAACGAGGTCACCTCGGCGATAGCAGGTGCCGTCGGCCAGCAGGACCAGGCCACGCGCGAGATCTCCTCCAATGCGCAGAGCGCCGCCCAGGGCAACGAGACGCTGGTCGCCAACATCACCTCGCTGCGCGACGCCATCGGCGAGACGGATACGGCGGCATCCTCGGTGCTGTCAGCGGCGAGCAGCCTGACCGCGACCGCGGACACGCTGTCGCGGGAGGTGGAAAAATTCTTCCAGAACCTGCGCGCGGACAACCGCATCGCCAAGGCGGGATGATCGCCATCGACATGATGTCGTCATGCTGGCGGGAAGACCGCCGAACACGATGAGGATGGGCTTGCCTATGATGCCTCATCATCCGCCGGAGCGCCTGGACCTGCAACGGCTCAGGTACCGACGGCCTCAAAGCAGCATGGAGACGATGGCTATCAAGCCGATCGCGGTCAGCCCCCACACCAGCGAATGCAAAGCCCAAGGCTGCATTATCGCACCTCGTCCGCCTGTCCTGCCGAACGCAGGAAACGCCGGGGCGCGGTGCGTCAATTGAGATAGATCAATAGCCGAGAATGAGCACGGAGGCGGCAGCCACGGTGAAAGCACCGGCCGCAACGACGACGACACGTATGATGAGCTCGCTGCCCATGGCCAAAGTTAACCTATGATAACGCAGCGCGTCTGTGCAGTTTGTGCCAAAACCGCAGCTGAAGCGACTGGGACGGTGCTCTCGCGGGACTGATCGAATAGGAGAACACATACGTCAGGACCCACATGATGAGGCTCCGCACGATGCGAGCGGGAAGGCGCGATCGCATCGCGCCATCCCGCGGCATTTCCTCCTTGAACCAGATCAACGAAGCTTCAGCCTATCGGGCCCGCTGTCCAACCATCTCCGGACAGCGGCCTGACCGTGACGTCGGGAATGACGCCAAGCTTCATGCGCGGATCGAAATGGCGCATCGTCCGCTCGTTGAGGTCGATGATGCGGCCGGGCCTGAGCGGCCCCACGTCGTTGATCTTGACGATGACCTTCTTGCCGACAGCTTCGACCAGCGCAAATTTCGGTCTCGCGCCGAATTGGACCCCGCCGAACTTCCGACGCAAGCTCGTCTTGATCGCAGCGGTCCACACCTCGGGATCGTAACGCTCGCCGGAAGCTGTTTTCGGTCCACCCTCCTCCTTGCCGGGCTTGAATGGATTATAGGTGGATGCAGCGCCAACGATCGCTCCCTCGCAGGCGGCCTCGACGACGGCACTTGATTGAACCCCACTTGTTTCACTGCGAGCAACGGTTACTGAAACGACAAGCGCAACCAGGGCGCCGCAAATTGCGGCGCTCGAGCGGAACACCATTACATCTCCTTTGATTTTCGTGCGGTTCCCGATGTCGCAGGACATGGCCAAGCGAACGCGTCAGCGTTCTTGAACTTGCGCCAGTCTCTTGCGAATTCGCGCCAACCCCTGGCCGCGGAACCGTTGCGAGAACCTAAGCGGCCCCCGCGTGTTTTCGTTGTCGCTGTCTAAAACAGGGAATGAGTCAGCAACATGACCTCGGCCGTGATCGATCACATACCCCGGAGTCTTACGCGCTCAGCGGCGAGGCCTAGCGCAGGCCCATGAAACCCGCAGTGGCCGGGAACTCTAGCTGAACACCACGATGTGGCCGCGGCCACGAGATCGCGCGCGGCCTTGTTGCCGCCGCGATTCGTCGGCGGCCCGGCGTCGAGTTGCCGATTGCTATCCGCGCCGCTTCAGCGCGAGGCCGAGGCTGATCCAGCCTGCGCCCGCCATGATCAAATCGATGCCGAGGAACAGGCCGAGGACGTAGACGCTGTTGACCGGCCAGCGCGCCACGATCAACAGGCCGAGCAGCAGCGTGATGGCGCCTGATAACGCGACCCACACCCACGGACTCTCGCGCTTCATGCTGAAGGCGAGAAACAGCCTGACGGCGCCGGAGGCGATCAGCGATATGCCCAGGAACAGCGTCAGCAAGACTGCCGCGAACAGCGGATTGTCGAAGGTGAGGATGCCCGCGATGACGTAGAGCACGCCGAGCAGCACCCAGATCAGGAACTTGCCCCAGCTCTTCATCTGGAAGGCGCCGATGATCTCGACCGCGCCGGCGACGATCATCATCGCACCGACCACGAGCACGCTCGCCACCGTCGCCATCACGACGCTGCCGAGCGCGACGAAGCCGGCGATGAGATAGACCGCACCCATGGCGACGATCCAGCCCCATTTGCCATGCAGCGCCGCAACGCCGGAACCAAGGCCGAGATGGGAAGAGGTATCCGTAGACGTCATGACGCACCTCCTGCATGTGATGCCCCAGAGCACATCTCAGGATAGCACGGCACCGGGACCGCAGCCAGCAAATCAGCCAGGCGGCCACCGACGTTGACGCAGATCAAGCGCGCGACCGCTCCATCTCGAGCTCGGCCTTGAGATTATCGAGATCGCGATAAATCGAGGCAACCGCGAGCACCCGGCCGTCCTTCCGGTACTGCAACAGGCAATCCCGGTCCTTGATGCTGCCCTCGATCGCGATGTCGTCATAACTCTCGGCGTGGCCGACATAGTTGATCGGCACGTCGTAGTGTTGGCTCCAGAAGAACGGCACGGCGTCGAAACGCTCGCGTCTGCCGAGCATGTTGCGCGCCGCGGTCTGGCCCTGCCGCTCCGCCACCACCCAGTGCTCGACGCGGATGGTTTGCCGCGAATGCGGATCCGGCCACCGCGCGATATCGCCGGCCGCGAAGATTCCAGCGATGCTGGTCTCGAGATATTCGCTCACGCTGACGCCGCGATCGACCGCAAGCCCCGCATGCTCCGCCAGCGCGAGGCGGGGCTTGACCCCGATGCCTGCTACGACGAGGTCGGCCTCGATCATGCCGCCACTCTTTAGCGCGGCACGGGTGCCATCGAGCTTCTCGACGGTGTCGTTGAGATGGAAGATCACGCCATTGTCTTCGTGCAGTGACCGGACGAAGTCGCCCATCTCGCGGCCGAGCACCTCCTGCATCGGCCGCTCCTCAGGCGCGACCACGTGAACCTCGATCTTGCGCGCGCGCAAGGAGGCCGCGACCTCGAGCCCGATGAAACTGGCGCCGATCACCAGCGCGCGCTTGGCGCTGCCTGATGTCTTGATGATGGCGCGGCTGTCGGCGACGGAGCGCAAGGTGTGGACATGCGGCTGGTCTGCGCCTGGTATCTGCAGCCTGACCGGCTCGGCACCGGTTGCGAGCAGCAGACGATCGAATGGCAGCTTGTCGCCATTGCCGAGCGTGACACTGCGCGTCTTCGGGTCGATCCCCGAGACGCTGGTATTGAGCCTGAGATCGATGCCGGCGTCCTGATAATAGTCCTCGCCGCGCAGCGGCAGCCAGTCCTCCGGCGCGTTGCCGGCGAGATAGTCCTTGGAGAGGTTGGGCCGGTCGACCGGCATCGCGCCGTCATTGCTGAGCATGGTGATGGCGCCGGCAAAGCCCTCGCGGCGAAGCGTCTCGGCCGCCACGAAGCCGGCCGCACCGCCGCCGACGATGACGAATTTTTCTGACGTCGGCGCGCTGCGATGAGCGATCGAGGGCTTGGGCGCCTCGCGCTTGCGCGCAACGGTGATCCTGTCCTGATCGCGCGTGACATCCCATACTGCCAGTGCATTCAGCGCCGGCGGCCGCGTGGCTTCGCCTGACCGCAAGGCGAAACAGGCGTGATGCCAGGGACAGCGGATGGTGTTGTCGACCACCAGCCCCTCGGCGAGCGGACCATGATAGTGGCTGCAAAGCGGCTCGATCGCAAAGATCTCGCTGCCGGCCTGCACCAGCAGGACGTCCTCCTCGCCGACATGGCCGAGCAGCTTGCCGTCCTTGAACTCGGACAGCGAAACGCCCTTGGTCAGATCGGGGCCGCTCGGCCTCTTGTCCTCGGTCATGCGTCATCTCCCTGGCAGCTTCATACACGGCTCAGGACTCGGACGGCGGCGACCGCGAAAAGTTCCCGCGGCCGCGAAAATCAGGACGCCGCTTTCCGCACGTCCAGCACGGCCTGCGCCCATTCGGCGGGCCGCTCCTGCGGCAGGTTGTGACCGGCGCCGGCGAAGACGCGCCGCTCGTAGAAACCCTCGAATTTCTCCGCGTGATGCGCGGTACCCGGGATGACGCCGTCGCTGTCGCCGTCGATCGCGATCGTGGGGACGCGGACCTGTGGCTGCGCGGCGAGCTTCGCCTCGATCGCGGCGTAGGCGGAATCACCCTCGACCAGCGCGAAGCGGTGGCGATAGGAATGGATCACCACGTCGACGAAATCAGCATTGTCGAACGACACCGCGCTTCTGTCGAAGGTCGCGTCGTCGAATTGCCATTTCGGCGACCACATCGTCCAGAGCTGCCGGGCAAAGCCGCGCCGATTACGCTCCAGTGCGCGGCGGCCGCGCTCGTTGTGGAAGAAATATTGGTACCACAACGCGGCCTCCTGCGGCGGCGAAGCCGGCTCCATCGCGCGCGCGATGTTCTGGATGTTGTAGGAATTGCCGGAGACGAGCCCGACGACGCGCTCAGGGTGGAGCACCGAGACGATGCAGGCGGCGCGGCCGCCCCAATCATAGCCGCCGACGACGGCGCGTTCGATTTTGAGCACATCCATGAAGGCCAAGAGATCGGCGCCCAGCGCCGCCTGCTCGCCGGAACGCAAAGTCTGCGGGAAGCGGAACCGCGTCGGCCCGTAGCCGCGCAGCCACGGCACCAGCACCCGTGCGCCCGCTTGGGCCAGGATCGGCGCGGCCGCGGCATAGGCGTTTACATCATAGGGAAAGCCGTGGCCCATGATGCAGGGCCAGCCATCGGGCGCGCCGTAGTCGAGATAGGCAATCTCCAGAACCTCAGTCGTGACGGATTTGTATTGCATGCTGCGCACCTCGCTACCTCCCGCAGCGTAAATCGAACGCCTCCGGCAATCCATCCGTTTCGGCGCACAGCCTCATGCGTTCAGAATGCCGAGGCTTGTCGCGCCCGGGCCCTGCCCCTAAAACAAGCCGGTTCATGGAGTGATCCGGATGGCCATGCCCGGCGTTATGGTTGGGACATGTTATCAGAGGCTCCATGACGACCGGTCCTAGCGCTGTGAGCGAGCCCCTGTGGCGCAGCAAGCCTGCAGCAACTCCCCGGCGGGATTGGCCTCGACGAGTTTCAGGCGGAAGGCCCAACGAGAGGCCCAAGGCGACAGTGGAATGGGCTGAATTGATCGGGCGTGTCGCGGCCCACGGCGATCGCGACGCGTTCAAGCTTTTGTTCGAGCATTTTGCTCCGCGCGTGAAGGGTTTCCTGGTCAGGACCGGGATGAATGCCGACGCCGCGGAGGAGATCGCGCAAATGACGCTCCTGACGGTTTGGCGGAAGGCGGCCCGGTTCGACCCGACGTCCGCAGGGGCGGCTGCGTGGATTTTCACGATCGCGCGCAATCTGCGCATCGATTCCGCCAGGGCTGCGACGCGGCTGGCCAAGGCTACCGTGAGCGCGCAGCAGGATGAGACGCCCGAAGTCGCTGACTCGCCCGAAGCCGTGATGACCCGGCGCGACGACATATCGCGCGTATCGGCGGCGCTTCAGCAATTGTCAGACGAGCAATCCACCGTGATCCGAATGTCGTTTATCGAGGAGCAACCGCACAGCGAGATCGCGGAAAGGCTCGGTCTCCCGCTCGGAACGGTGAAGTCTCGCATCAGGCTCGCCATGGCGCGGCTCAGAGATCTCTTGGACGATTGACATGACCATCAACCATCATCCACCCGAAGATCTGCTCGGCGATTTCGCCGCCAGCCGGCTCGACGAAGCCGATCGCCTCGTCATCGGCGTCCATGCCGCGCAATGTCCACGCTGCCAGCGTTTCATCGCCGCGATCGAGCAGCTTGCGGGGGCCGCACTTGAACAGGCCCCTCCGGTCGCCATGGCGGACGATGCGTTCGCGACGATCGTGGCTGCGATCGACGAGCCGGAGACGACATCAACGCATGCGCCCGCCTCTTCGCGGCCGGTGCCGCTGCTTGACGATGACCTGCCCGAGATGCTGCGCAAATGCCGGTTCGCCAAGAGCCGGCGCGTGGCACCGGGCGTCAAGATGCAGCCGATCGTCCTGCCTGGCGCGGACACCTCGCGCGCGTTCCTACTGTGGTCCGCACCTGGCACGCGCATGCTGGAGCATTCGCACACGGGGACCGAGCTGACCCTGGTGCTCAAAGGCAGCTTCAGCCATCAGGGCGGTGATTTCAGGCCAGGCGATTTCGACTTCGGCGACGGCGAGGTCGATCACCAGCCGATCGTCGGCAGCGACATGCCGTGCCTGTGCCTTGTGGCCATGCGCGGCGACTTGCAGATGCACGGCTGGCTTGGCCGGTTGATCTCGCCCTTCGTGCGGCTTTGAGCATCCTCATGTGATCCATTCGCATCGCGCCGCCGTTCTCCTAAAGCGCGATGAGATTGGATTGAATCGTCATCGCGCTTTAGCTCCTTGTTTGAGCATGATCTCTTTCGGAAAACCGCTTCACACTTTTCCGGATCATGCTTTGGCAGGCAATGCTGGAGGACGAGGGAATGAGTTGCGGCAGACGGACGGCACGGGACCCGACGATCGAACGCCTGAGCGATCTTCTCGCCCGCGTCGGACGCGGCGACCAGCGCGCCTTCGCCGAGCTTTTCGCCACGACGCGCAACAAGCTGCGCATGACTGCACGCCCGATTGCGCCTGTGAACGCCGATCTCGATGACCTGCTCCAGGACGCGTATTTGAAGATCTGGAAACATGCGGCCCGCTTCGATCCCGCCCGTTCCTCACCGATCACCTGGATGTGTGCGATCATGCGCCACACCGCGATCGACGCTGCCAGGCTCAAGCAGGTGCCGATGGCGGATTTCGACGAAGCGCTGTCGGTGCCCGAAATCTCCGAGCACGAAGGTGCGTTCGACTACGACCTCGTTCATCCGATCGCGGCTCGCGCCATTCAGCGGCTTCCCGATCAACGCCGTCAGCTGCTGTCGCGGGCTTACCTCGATGGCGAAAGCCGGAGGATGCTGGCAGAGCGCTTCGGGGTGCCGGTCGGGACGATCAAGACCTGGCTGCGGCGGACGTTGGATTCCGTTCGGCGCGATTGCATCGAAGGCGCCAGCAGTGGTGCCGTCGCGCAGACCGGTTGAGCAATTCTATTTCTGCGGTCCGGACAGCGAGATCTCGCGTTCGGCTCTGAACACATTGCTGTAGAGATTGGCGATCCACTGCCGGCCGATCTCGGTCTTGTTGAGATAGCCGATCTCGGTCTGGATGTGGGGTGCGACGCTGTTCCAGTAGAATTGCGGATAGCGGTTCACGATGTCGGCGGGCGAGTCGTAGCCGAGCTGGCGGTTCATGCCGACTTCCTCGAACTCGTAATAGAGCGCGTTGGCCTTGCGCAGATAGTTGGGATCGCCGAGCTGTCCGATGAAATCGGCGGCGCGCAGGATCGAGGCCTCGTGGTCGTATTCCTGGCCCTGGCGGGCCGGAAAGCGCGTCCCCTCGATGGCGCGGGCAACCCGCTCAGAGTCAACGCCACGGATCGGCGGCAACCGCCGCCGCACGAAAAGTTTCGAGCGGTCGACGTGATACATCATCAGACTGGCATCGGACGCACCGCGCGGCAATGACACTTTGGTGCCGGCCTCGTCGATGATGAAACCGTCTTCGTCGTCTTCCGGAAACAGCCCGCGGACATAGCCGATATCGTGCGCAAGGCAGGCGATCAGAACGTGAATGTAATCCTCGGCATCGATATGGGCATGGAGATTGCGGCCCAGCATGATCGCCTGGGCCGCCAGCGTCACCAGCATCGTATGCTCGATGTTGTGATAGAGCGCATCGCTGTTGCCGATGCATTCCATCGCGGTGCGTGTCGAGGCCTCCACGACCCTGGCATAGGTCTCGTCGTACCTGCGACGCATGAACGAGCCCAGCAACTTCTCCAGGGATTCAGCCGCCAGTCGCGGTAACGTCATCATGGATGCAGTCCCGTCTGTCGGTTGTGTCCCACGGCAACTCCCGAGCCTCATTCTGGTCCTCGACGCAGCCGCCAGCATAGCCCAATCTGGGGCGACTGACCAAATCCCGGAACAAAAATACGTAAATGTGTTACTCTCCCGCCGCGCAACATCACGGATGCGGTCACACTTCGATGCACGCCACGGTCAGGCTGTGCGGGCGCTGTGCCGGCATGTCCAATGGCCAACCGTTCATGTTGTGAGGAAGGCCGAGGGCCGGCGGTATCGCGGCGCGGCCAGAGCGCCTGCACCGCATTGCGGACCGGTCATTCCACCAGCAGCACGTCCACGGCGACGCCGAGCTTCTGCTTCGGCGAGCCGACGATGATGCCGTCGACCGGAGACACATCGGAGAAGTCGCGGCCGACCGCCAGCACAATGTGGTCGTTGGCGACCAGCAGATCGTTGGTCGGATCGAAATCGATCCAGCCGAGCTCGGCCCCGCACCACAGCGACACCCAGGCATGGGTTGCGTCCGCGCCCTGCAATCGCGCCTGGCCCGGCGGTGGAATGGTGCGCAGGTATCCGCTGACATAGGCCGCAGGCAGGCCGAGCCCGCGCAGTCCCGCGATCATGACATGAGCGAAATCCTGGCAGACGCCGTGGCGCTTGTCGAAGACCTCGTTGAGCGGCGTCGAGATCGCAGTAGCCTTGGGGTCGTAGCGAAATTCGGCGCGGATGCGGTGCATGAGATCAACCGCGCCGGCGAGGATGCCGGTATCGGGCTGGAAGCTCTCCGCAGCGTAGGCGCTGAGGGGACGCAGGACCGGCACCAGCGGACTGGCAAAGACATAGCCGACCGGCGAGGATGGCCCGAGGCTCGTGGCCTCGAAGGCAATGTCGCGGATACTCTCCCAGCTCGGGCTCGCGGCATCGCGCGCCGGCGGCTTGCGATCGACGGAAACGCGCGAGCGCGAGTCGATGCGCAAATTGCGATGCGCGGCTTCGATGACGATGCTCTGGGTCAGCGTGCCGAAGAAGTCGCGGCGGACGTTGCGCTCGGACGGACGCGGGCGGATCTCGACCTTGTGCGAGATCAGTTCCTGACCGTGGCCGCTGTTCGGCTCGAGCCGCAGCGTGCAGCGGGCGAAGCTGACCGGGTTCTCATATTCGTAGGTGGTGACGTGCTGGATGTCGTAGATCACGCCAGCCCCGTCAATTTTTCCGGCCGGCTCGCATTCGGACCATGCGGGAAGTAATGCAGCCCGATCGCCTCGGCGAGGCTGAGCAGGTCCTGCTCCAGCGCGAACAGCGCCTTGACCTCGAGCTTCTCGGCCTCCGCGGTCGCCAGCATCGCCTGCACCGCCACCGCAAGCCGCTGCGGCTGTTCGATCAGGCCGTGCTCCTTCAGGCTCGGCAGCGCCGCGATATGCTCGTTCAAGGTCGCGACCTGGAACGCGACCGAGCGCGGATTGTAGCTGTCGAGCACCGCGAGATCGCGCACCGGCGCCAGGATCGGCGCCAGCAGATAGCGCGAGCGATAGGTGATCTGGGAATCCACCAGAGTCAGCAGGATGTCGAGATCCTCATCGCCGGCCTCGTCATAGGCGAACTGCCGCGCGAAGCGCGCGGTGTTGATGGCGCGCTCGGTGCGGCGGCCGATATCGAGGAAGCGCCAGCCGGCGGCGCGGTTCATGTTCTCCTGCGCAAGGCCGGCGAAGCTCGCAAGTTCCTGCAGGGTCAGCTCGGCCGCGCTCAGCACGCTGTCGTCGTCGTCGACCTCGCAGGAGAGACGCTCGGCCATCTCGGTGATGACCTGCCAGGCATCGGGCGACAGCCGCTCGCGCAGGGAGGTGGCCGTGCGCAGCGCCGAGCGCACCAGCGACAGCGCCGAGCCGAAACGCGCCTCGCTTTGCAAGGCCTCGGCGACGATCCGCCCCGGTGCCGTGCGCGAAGTCTGCGAGATCGCGCCCCAGGTCACCAGCAGACGCTGGATCCGTTCGGCCGATTGCAGCGAAGCCGCGGTGCCCTTGTTGGGCCCGCTCGGCGAGCCCAGCGCGCGCACCAGCCGTAGCGTTGCTTCGGCACGCTCGAGATAGCGGCCGAGCCAGAACAGATTGTCGGCGGCGCGGCTCGGCAGCACACCGGCGATGCGGCGGATGCGCACCTTGTCGGTGGCCGGCAGCAGAGATGCGGTCGAGACTTTCTTCTCGGAGACAACCCAGACGTCGGCGGCGCGCGCACCATCGCCCATCGACACCGCGCGCGCGTCAGCCTGCTCGGCGATGCGGCAGAACCCGCCGGGCATGATGGCCCAGCCCTCGGGCGTTGCGGCCGCAAACACCCGCAGCACGAAAGGCCGCGGTGTCAGCTGGCCATGCTCCCACACCGGCATGGTGGAGAGCCGGACCACCTCCTGGCCGACATAATCCATGCCGCGCGCAGCTATGGAATCGATCAGGCGCTGACGTCCTTTAGCATCGAGCTCGCTCGCGAGCACCGGACCGTTGCTATCGAAGCCCGGCACGCCACGCTGATAGGCGCCTTCGATCGCGACCTCGTCGAGCCGCGACAACACCTCGTCGCGCGCCAATTTCTGGCCGCACCACCAGGTCGCGATATGCGGCATCTTCAGCTCTTCGCCGAGCAGGCGACGGCTGAGCGCCGGCAGGAAGCCGAGCAGCGCCCTTGCCTCCAACACGCCAGAGCCCGGCATGTTGGCGACGACGACGCCATCCTTGCGCAGCACGTCGATCAGGCCGGGCACGCCGAGATGCGAGGACGCATCGAGCTCGAGCGGATCGAGCGAGTTGGAATCGACGCGGCGCAGGAGCACGTCGAGCCGCTTCAGCCCCGCAACAGTGCGGATGTGGACGCGGTTGTCGCTGACGGCGAGATCGTCACCCTCGACCAAGAGGAAGCCGAGATAGCGCGCCAGCGTCGCATGCTCGAAATAGGTCTCGCTGAAACTGCCGGGCGTGAGCACCCCGATGCGCGGCTCGTCGCGGTCTGCACGCGCGCGTAGCGAATCGCGAAACGCCTCGAAGAACGGCGCGACGCGCGGCACGTTCATCGACTTGTAGAGATCGGAGAAGGCGCGCGAGAGCACGAGGCGATTCTCGAGCGCATAGCCGGCGCCCGACGGCGCCTGCGTGCGGTCGCCGAGCACCCACCAGCGGCCGTCGGGCCCGCGGCCGACATCGGCGGCATAGAGCGAGAGATAGCGGCCGCCCGGCGGCGGCACGCCGCAGACCGGACGCAGATATTCGGGGCTGCCGGCGATCGCGCCGGCAGGCAACGCGCCCTCCGCGATCAGCCGGCCCTCGCCATAGATGTCGCGCAGCACGAGCTCCAAGAGCTCGGCGCGCTGGGTGATGCCGGCGCAGAGCTGCTGCCAGTCGGCTTCATCAATCAGCAGCGGCAGATGGCTGAGCATCCAGGGCCGGTCGGCGCTGTCGCCGGGCGCGCGATAGGTGACGCCGGCCTCGCGCAGGTGACGGTCGGCCATGCCGAAGCGCCGCTCGACCTCGTCAGGCGCCAGCGCACCAAAAGCCTCGAAGAACCGGCCCCAGACCGCGCGCGGGGCGCCATCGGGGCCCAGGAACTCGTCGGGGATGCCAGGCAGGCGGCTGTAATCGCGGACCCATTGCGCGAGGCGGCGCTCGCCGTCACGCTGGCCTTGCCCCTTACCTGTCCCCGTGTCCCCTTCGGCTGCGCCCTCGCCCATGCGCCTCTCCCTGCCCCGCCATCATACTCATTGCAGGAGCGAGGTTCGCAAGTCGAGGGTCAGGGGAAATTCATTTGTGCGTTCCTCCGGCGGCGGCTGGATCGGCCCCGGCGTATGGCCGTGGTCCTGGAAACGCGCCAGCCGCCGCGCCTCGGCCTCGTAGGTGTTCACGGGCTTGGTCTCGTAGTTGCGGCCGCCGGGATGGGCGACGTGATAGACGCAGCCGCCGAGCGAGCGGCCGTTCCAGCTGTCGATCAGGTCAAAAGTCAGCGGCGCATGGACCGGGATGGTCGGGTGCAGGCCGGAGGCCGGCTGCCAGGCCTTGAAGCGGACGCCGGCCACGGCCTCGGCCGAGCGGCCGGTCGAGGTCATCGGCAGGCGGCGGCCGTTGCAGGTGATGATGTGGCGGCCTTCGACGAAGCCCTCGGCCTTGACCTGGAGCCGCTCGACCGACGAATCGACATAGCGCACCGTGCCCCCGGCCGAGCCTTCTTCACCCAGGACGTGCCAGGGCTCCAGCGCCTGCCGCAGCTCCAACGTCACGCCGCCGTGATGGACGCGGCCGAAGCCGGGGAAGCGGAATTCGAGCTGGGCCAGATACCATTCCGGCTCGAACGCATATCCGGAGCTTTTCAGCTCGGAGAGCACGTCCTGGAAATCTTCCCAGATGAAATGCGGCAGCATGAAGCGATCATGCAGTGCGGTGCCCCAGCGCACGAACTTGCCTTGTTGCGGCTCGCGCCAGAACTTTGCGATCAGCGCGCGAATCAGCAGCTGCTGCGCCAGCGACATGCGCGGATCGGGCGGCATTTCGAGCGCGCGGAATTCGACGAGGCCGAGACGTCCGGTCGGACCGTCGGGCGAATAGAGCTTGTCGATGCAGATCTCGGAGCGGTGGGTGTTACCGGTGATGTCGACGAGCAGATGCCGGAACAGCCGGTCCACCAGCCACAGCGGCACCTGGTAGCCTGGCGGCGGCACATGCGAGAGCGCGATCTCGAGCTCGTAGATGCTGTCGTGGCGGGCTTCGTCGATGCGCGGCGCCTGGCTGGTCGGGCCGATGAACAGACCCGAGAAGAAGTACGACAGCGACGGATGCCGTTGCCAGTACAATACGAGGCTCTTCAAGAGATCGGGCCGGCGCAGGAAGGGCGAATCCTGCGGACTCGAGCCGCCGATCACGACGTGATTGCCGCCGCCGGTGCCGGTGTGACGACCGTCGAGCAGAAAACGATTGGCGCCGAGACGGACTTTTCCGGCGTCCTCATAGAGACCCGAGGTGATCTCGACCGCATCGCGCCAGCTCTGTGCCGGCTGGATGTTGACCTCGATGACACCAGGGTCGGGCGTCACCTTGATGACCTCGATGCGCGGATCGAACGGCGGTGCATAGCCCTCGACATGGACCTGGAGCTGCATCTCTTCGGCGGTGGCCTCGATCGCCGCGATCAGCTCGAGATAATCCTCGATGCGCTCGACCGGCGGCATGAAGGCGCAGATCACGCCGTCGCGTACTTCGATCGACAGCGCGGTGCGGACGGGAATGGATGTGTTGAGATGCTCGGGCGCGGCGCGAGGCGGCGCTTTCGGGCGCTCCGGCAGCGTGAATACCGGCAGCTTGCCGCGCGCCTCCATCGGGTCCTGCTCGACGATGTAGGGATATTGATTGGGCGGGACATAGCCGAGCGAGCCGAGCGGCAACCGCAGGCCGAGCGGTGAATCGCCCGGCGAGAGAAACAGGTGGCCGCGCCGGAGTTGCCAGCGCTCGCTGCGCCAGCGCGGCGGCGCGTTCCAGCGCTGCACCGGCAGCACGAAGCCGCGCGGCGCGCGGAGGCCCTGGTTGAACACCCGCGCCATGCGGGCGCGCGCTTCGGGATCGGACAATTGCGAATTGGAAGGATCGACGTTGATCGGAAGCTCGGCTTCCTTCTGGAGCCAGTAGACCGTATCCTCATAGGCCGGAATGATGTAGCCGGGATCGAGCCCGAGCCGTGCCGCCGTGCCCTCGATGAAATCCTCGGCATCCTCGGTCTGGGCGCGCCTGGGGTTCTCGATTTTCGCGATGAGGTCTGCGTTCTTCCAGATCGGCACGCCGTCCTTGCGCCAGTAGAGACCAAAGGCCCAGCGCGGCAGGCTCTCGCCCGGATACCATTTGCCCTGGCCGTAATGCAGCAGGCCGCCCGGTGCGAAGCGATTGCGCAGACGGCGGATCAGTTCGTCGCCGAGCGTGCGCTTGGTCGGACCGACGGCTTCCGTATTCCATTCCGCCGCTTCGAGATCATCAACGGACACGAAGGTCGGCTCGCCGCCCATGGTGAGCCGCACGTCCTGCGCGGCGAGATCGCCGTCCACCTGCTCGCCGAGATCATTGAGGCGCGCCCAGGAATCGTCCGAGAATGGCTTTGTGATGCGCGGCGCTTCGCGGATGCGCTTCACGCTCATGTCGAAGGAGAACTCGACCTCGGCAAAGCCGGCGCCGCCCGAGATCGGCGCGGCCGAGCGGTAATGAGGCGTGGCGGCGACGGGGATGTGCCCCTCTCCGGCCAGCATGCCCGAGGTCGCGTCAAACCCGATCCAGCCCGCGCCCGGCAGATAGACCTCGGCCCAGGCATGCAGATCGGTGAAATCGTTCTCGACCTCGGGCGGCCCCTCGATCGGATCGATGTCGGGGCGGATCTGGATCAGATAGCCGGAGACGAAGCGGGCGGCGAGGCCGAGATGGCGAAAGGTCTGGATCAACAGCCAGGCGGAGTCGCGGCATGAGCCGGCGCAGGAGGTGAGCGTCTCCTCCGGCGTCTGCACGCCGGGCTCCATGCGGATGATGTAGCTGATCTTCTTCTGCAGCTCGCGATTGAGATCGACCAGAAAGTTGACCGTGTTCGGCGCCTCGCGCGGGATCGAGGCCAGATATTTTGCAAAGGCCGGATCAGGCTTGATGGTCTCGAGATACGGCGCCAGTTCGGTCTTGAGATCCCTGGGATACTCGAAGGGGAAGCTGTCGGCATAGGGCTCGACGAAGAAGTCGAACGGGTTGACCGTCGTCATCTGCGCGGTGAAGTCGACCTCGAATTTCAGCTCGGTGGTCTTCTCCGGAAAGACGTAGCGTGCCAGCCAGTTGCCCTGCGGGTCCTGCTGCCAGTTTACGAAGTGATTGGATGGCGTGACCTTGAGCGAATAGCTCAGGATCGGCGTCCGCGTGTGCGGCGCCGGCCGCAGGCGGATGGTCTGCGGTCCCAGATCGATCGGGCGGTCGTATTTGTAGTGCGTGACGTGGTGTAATGCGACGTAGATCGACACGGGGTACGGTGCTCCAGCAGCTTTTTTGAGCAGAACACCTGACGTCAATGCGATCAAGCACTAACAACGGGCAGAGGCTGCCTAGGAAGTATCCGCCGTGGCCCCGTAACCCGGATGGAGCTCTACACGGGCAGCATCGTAGGGTGGGCAAAGAGACTTGTCCGCCGTAGCTCGAAGAGCGAAGGCGGAAGCCTGCCCACGGCTTCTGTTGCGTGGGCACGGCGCAAGTGCGCCTTTGCCCACCCTACGATTCCGAGCCCGGCGGATAGAGCCCCCTTCCCCGCCTCGCAGCGATCGCGTCGTTCTCCCCTAAACTCCTACGCTGCCGAGGTCAGCCTCTGCAAAAACTGCGTCACCTCGCGCCGGAGAGTCTCGACCTCGCCGTGGACGCGCTCGGAGGCGCTGTTGACGCGGGCTGCGACGCGGCCGGTGTCGGCGGCGGCCTCGCTGATGCCCGTCACATTGGAGGACATCTGCGCGGTACCGGCCGAGGCTTCCTGGACGTTGCGGGCGATCTCGCGGGTGGCGAGACCCTGCTGCTCGATCGAGGTCGCGATCGAGGCGGTGATGCCGTTGATCTCGGCGATGGTCTGTGCGATCGCCTCGACCGCCGCGACCGAGTTGGTGGTCGATTGCTGCATCTCGCCGACCTTGGCGCTGATCTCCTCGGTCGCCCTGGCGGTCTGGTTGGCGAGACTCTTGACCTCGGAAGCCACGACCGCAAAGCCGCGGCCGGCCTCACCGGCACGCGCCGCCTCGATGGTGGCATTGAGCGCAAGCAGATTGGTCTGCGAAGCGATTTCGCTGATCAGCTTGACGACGTCGCCGATCCGCAGGGCGGCATCCGCGAGGTTTCGAATCTCGCTGCCGGCGCGGTTCGCTTCAGTCACGGCGCGGCCCGTGCTCGCGGTCGACCCGGCAACCTGGCGGCCGATCTCGGCGATCGAGGATGCGAGCTGCCCGGCGGCACTGGCGACGGTCGCGACGTTGCGCGAGGCCTGGTCGGAGGCGCTGAGCACGCCGGAGGTCTGGCGGCTGGTCTTCTCGGCTGCGGTCGCCATCTGGCCGGCGTCGGATTCGAGATCCGTTGCCGCGCCCATCAGCGTGCCGGCGACGGCGTCGAGATGAGTACCGAACTGTCGCGCGAGATCGCCGATCTCGACCACGCGGCGGCCGAGGCTGTCGGTGCCGGAATTGATGACGGTGGCCGAACGGCGGAACGAGCCGGGCAGACCGCGCGCGAGGATCTTGCGGAAATACTTGCCGCGACTGGCATAGTCCATCGACGCCGACGCTTCGCGGACGAAGGCGTCGGTGATGTCGAGCATGTCGTTGACCGATTTCTGGATCGATCCGATCCGGCCGGCCTGACGATCGCTCAGGATACGCGCTTCGAGATCGCCGTGCGAGGCCTTGCGGCAGACATCGGCCACCTCGTCGACGGCCACCGCCGTGCGATGCTGGCACCAGACCGCGTAGCCGAGCAGCGCGACGGTTGCGCCGAGCAATGCCGCAACAGAGAGTCCGGTCACGCCAAGAAGCGAGAGGACGAGCGCGACCACGGCAAAAACCCACGCGAGCGCGGCCGCTCGCTGCGCCTTAGAGAGAGAGCACAAATTCATCGTAACCGACACCCTGTTGCTTTAGGAGTCCGACCATCGCATCGAAGCTCGCATGCATGCCGTCCTTGGCATTGGCGTGCCGCGCCTCCTCAGTGCACAGCGTGTTGTAGATCGGCTTGATGCGCTCGATCTGGACGGGATCGGGCTTGCGACGGTTTGAGTGATAGCCGACGATATTGCCGCGCTCGTCGAAGGTCGGCGTGACGTGGGCGAAGACCCAGTAATGGCTGCCGTCCTTCGCCAGATTGACGACATAGGCGAAGATCTCCTGCTTGGATTGCAGCGTGTCCCAGAGCAGCTTGAAGACGGCGCGCGGCATGTCGGGATGCCGGATCAGGCTGTGGGGCGCGCCCATCAGCTCCGCGTAGCTGTACTTCGCCATGCGGACGAAGACGTCGTTGGCGTAGGTGATGCGGCCTTTGAGATCGGTCTTCGACACGATCAGCTCTTCCTCGCCGAGGAAACTCTCCACGCCGGTCGGTCTTATCGCATACGTCATCTGTCGCCCAATCCCTCGCGAAGGGGCAACGCCGTGAGGAGTCGAACCCGCTTCGATTCAGGATTACGGCAGCAAATATTAATCAGCGGTGAGCACGGGAACCCGTGCGATCAAATGACGCCTACGTATGATTACGTAGCCGGCGGCCTGCTGTGTCCAGCTACCGCCGCGCGCGATCACATCGTTGCGCCAAGCACCCACGGCGCGAACTCGGCGCCGCCGAAATCGAAGCTTTCGCTCTTGGTCAGCTGGCCGGAGGCGGTCTTCAGGATGAGATCGAAGATGCGCTCGCCGCATTGCTGGACGCTCTCCTCGCCTTCGAGGATGGTGCCACAATTGACGTCCATGTCCTCTTCCATGCGCTTGTACATCGGCGTGTTGGTGGCGAGCTTGATCGAGGGCGCCGGCTTGCAGCCGAACACGCTGCCGCGCCCGGTGGTGAAGCAGACGAGGTTGGCGCCGCCGGCGACCTGCCCCGTTGCTGCGACAGGGTCGTAGCCGGGCGTGTCCATGAAGACAAAGCCCTTCTTTGTGACGGGCTCGGCGTAGCGCAGCACCTCGACGAGGTTGGTGGTGCCGGCCTTGGCCATCGCGCCGAGCGACTTTTCCAGAATCGTGGTGAGGCCACCGGCCTTGTTGCCGGGGCTCGGGTTGGCGTTCATCTCGGCGCCTTCCCGCGCAGTGTATTCGTCCCACCAGCGCATGAGATCGACCAGCTTCTCGCCAACCTCGCGGCTGACGGCGCGGCGCGTCAAGAGATGCTCGGCACCATAGGTCTCGGGCGTCTCCGACAGGATCACGGTACCGCCGTGGCGCACAATGAGGTCGCTGGCCACACCCAGCGCCGGGTTGGCCGAGACGCCGGAATACCCGTCCGAGCCGCCGCATTGCAGCGCCACGGTGAGCTCGCTCGCGGGCACGCTCTCGCGCTTGACCTTGTTGGCGTCGGTCAGCGCCTCGCGCACGAAGGCAATGCCGGCTTCAACGGTCTTGCGGGTGCCGCCGACCTCCTGGATGTCCATCGCGCGCAGGCGGCCGGCGAGCTTCTGCTCTTCCATCAGGCCGCCGATCTGGTTCACCTCGCAGCCGAGGCCGAGCACGATGACGTGGGAGAAATTGACGTGCCGCGCATAGCCGCCGAGCGTGCGGCGGAGCAGCGCGAGCGGCTCGTTCTGCGTCATGCCGCAGCCAGTCTTGTGCGTCAGGGCGACGACGCCGTCGACGTTCGGAAACTCGGCTAGCGGATTGTCGCCCGTGAAGGGATTCTTCTTGAAGACGTCGGCGACGAGGCCAGCAACATGTGCGCTGCAATTCACCGAGGTGAGGATGCCGATATAATTGCGCGTGGCGACGCGGCCGTCCGGGCGGCGGATGCCTTCGAAGGTCGCGGGCAGGTCGAAATTGGGCGTCGGCTTGACGTCGGCGCAATAGGCGTAGTCCTTGGCGAAATCCCCCATGCCGATGTTCTGCACGTGCACGTGCTGGCCCGGCGCGATCGCCTTCGTCGCAAAGCCGATGATCTGGCCATAGCGGATCACGGGCTCGCCCACCGCGAACGGCTTGATCGCGACCTTGTGGCCGGAGGGAATGCGCTCGACCGTGGTGACGCCGTCGGCCACCAATGTTCCCGGCGGCAGGCTGGCGCGCGCGATCAGCACGCCATCATCGGGATGCAGGCGGATGACGGGGCTGATGGTCATGGGAGTCTCCTTCGGAGGCGAGTAGCGAATGTTGAGTGGCGAATGGAAAAGGGAGCAGCCGTTCGCTACTCCCCATTCGCCATTCGCGAGACTTGTCAGGCCTTGCCGCCGGAATCCTTGCGGGTGGCGTTGACCTGCATCCTGGCGTAGGTCGTCATCATGCCGACCTCGTTCGAGAGCGTCACGAGCTTGAAGCCCATGTTGATGGCGCGTGCTGCGCCTTCGGCGCCGCTGCAATGGATCCCGGGGTTGAGGCCGCGCTTGCCGCATTCCTTGATGATCTTGTCGTAGATCGCCAGGATCTCGGGCTCGGTGCGGTCGAGCTTCGGCTCCAGGCCGTAGGAGAAGCCGAGGTCGGACGGGCCGATATAGACGCCATCGATGCCCTCGACGTCGAGGATCGCTTCCATGTTCTCGACCGCAGTCCTGGTCTCCATCATCGGCAGCAGGATGGTGTCGGCGTTGGCGGTCTTCTGGTACGAGCCCGCGGTGCCGTACATGCCGGCGCGGATCGGGCCGTTGGAACGGACCCCCTGCGGCGGATATTTCGAGTAGGAAACGAGGTTCCTGGCTTCCTGCGGCGTGTTGACCATCGGGCAGATCACGCCATAGGCGCCGCCATCGAGCACCTTGCCGATGATGCCGGGCTCGTTCCAGGGCACGCGGACCATCGGGGTCACCGGGTGCTTGTCCATGGCCTGGAAGCACTGCACCATCGACAGATAGTCCTGCACGCCGTGCTGCATGTCGACGGTGACGCTGTCGAAGCCGCATTGCGCGATCATCTCAGCCGAGAAGCCGGAGGGAATGGCGAGCCACGCGTTGACCACGGCCTTGCCCGACTTCCAGATGTCCTTGACCTTGTTCGCCACGTTGCCTTCCTTCTTGTTGCTTCGAACGCTGTTTGGATCTTCGTCACCATGACGGCGGCGACGACAGTGAGATCCTGCTTTCCGGTGCCGATTTTGGACGGATCAGCTTGGGCGGCACTTTGAGCGAAAAACGACGGCAATGTCCATGGCTGTTGCCGCGCTGGCGCGCATATCTGGTTTCACTCCTCGGCACTTGCCTCATCGCCACCACTGAGCCCGGCAAGGCTCTGCTCGAGTTCTCCAAGCATCTCCTGCAAGTCAGCAAGCTTGCGTGCGCCAAAGCGCCGCGTGATCTCGGCATAGATCGCTTCCGAGGATGGCGCAACGGAGGCCATCAGCTTCACGCCCTCTTTCGAGATCGAGACCATGCTGCGGCGCTGGTCGGTCTTCGCCGTCCTGCGCTCGATCAAATTACGCGCCTCGAGATCGCGCAGGATGCGCGACAGGCTCGGGCCCAGGAGAAATGCGGTGCGCGCGAGTTCCGTGACCTCGGCGGCCTCGATGGCGGCGAGCGCGCGCAGGATGCGCCATTGCTGCTCGGTCAGGCCATGCTCGCGCAGCGAGGGACGGAACTGCCGCATCACTGCCTCGCGCGCCCGCAGCAGCGACATCGGCAGCGAGCGCGAGAAGTCGCGCATCGGCACTTGCCGGGCGGCAGGCGCGCTTGCGCTGATCGGATCAGCCGGTCTCTTCGCCATGATACCCTCTCAGACCACCAAACGTTTGCAGTGCAGCAAGCCCGATTTGTGTTTGACGCATTCACTTAACATGTTAAATATCTTCGGCACCACGTTTTTTAAGATCAGGGATGGCGCTTTCCCACGACGATATCCAAGCTTGCGCGGGCCGTCTGCACCAGGCGGAGAAGACCCGCGTGCAGATCCGGCAGCTGTCGCAGGATTTCCCCGAGATCACCATCACTGACGCCTACGCGATTCAGAAGGCATGGGTCGACATCAAGATCGCCGAGGGACGGATCGTCAAAGGCCACAAGATCGGCCTGACCTCGAAAGCGATGCAAAGCGCGCTGGACATCAACGAGCCTGATTCCGGCGTGCTGCTCGACGACATGTTCTTCGCCGATGGCGGGGTCGTTCCGACCGACCGCTTCATCGCGACGCGGATCGAGGCGGAGCTCGCCTTCGTCATGAGCAAACGCTTGTCGGGGCCGGACTGCACGATGTTCGACGTGCTCAACGCCACCGACTTCGTGGTGCCGGCGCTGGAGATCCTGGACACGCGGATTGAGCGCGTCGATGCCAAGACCAAGGCGACGCGAAAAATCTGCGACACCATCGCCGACAATGCGGCGAACGCTGGCATCGTGCTCGGGGGACGGCCGATCCGTCCACTCGAGGCTGACCTGCGCTGGATCGGTGCGCTCTGCTTCAGGAACGGCCAGCTGGAAGAGACCGGCCTTGCCGCCGGCGTGCTCAATCATCCCGCAACCGCGGTTGCCTGGCTTGCCAACAAGATCGCGCCGCTCGGCCTTGCGCTCGAGCCCGGCCAGATCGTGCTCGCCGGCTCCTTCATCCGTCCGATCGAGACCCGCAAGGGCGACACAATTCAAGCCGATTACGGTGCCTACGGCTCGGTCAGCTGCTACTTCGCTTAGAAGCAATAAGACGACCTAAGGAGTGAAACCGCCATGCCGCATTTCAGGATCGAATACTCGGCCAATCTCGATGGCTGCCTCGACATCGGCGCGGTGTGCGAGGTCGTGCGCAAAGCGGCGGTCGAGACCGGTATCTTCCCGCTCGGCGGCATCCGTGTTCGCGCCATCAAATGCGAGTATTACGCGATCGCAGATGGCAGGCACGATTACGGCTTCCTCGACATGGTGCTGCGCATCGGCGAGGGCCGCGATCTGCCGACCCGCCAGAAAGCCGGTGAGCACGTCTTCCAGGCACTCTCAAAGCATCTCGATCCCGTCTTCGCCGCCAGCAAGTTCGCTCTGTCGTTCGACATGCAGATCAACGACAAGGACACCAGCTGGAAGCGCAACAATATCCACCACGCCCTGAAAGCGGAAGCCGCCCATGGATAAGCCCGCTCCGAAAGTCGACGTATTCCAGGCCAATCGCGACCGCGTCGCGCCGCTGCTGAAGAAACTCAGGGCGGACGGCATCGGTCACATGATCGACGGCAAGATCGTGCCGTCGATCTCCGGCGAGACTTTTGAGACGAAGTCGCCGGTCGACGGCGCGACACTCGCGAGCGTCGCGCGCGGCAACGCCGAGGACATCGATGCCGCCGCTACAGCCGCAGCGCTTGCCTTCAAGTCCTGGCGCGACATGGGACCGGCGATGCGGCGTAAGCTGCTGCATCGCGTCGCCGATGCGATCGAGGACAATGCCGAGGACATCGCCGTCCTCGAATGCATCGACACCGGACAAGCCTATCGCTTCATGGCCAAGGCCGCGATCCGTGCCGCCGAGAACTTCCGCTTCTTCGCCGACAAATGCGCCGAAGCGCGCGACGGCCTCAACACCCCGAGCGATGAGCACTGGAACATCTCGACCCGCGTGCCGATCGGCCCGGTTGGCGTGATCACGCCGTGGAATACGCCCTTCATGCTCTCGACCTGGAAGATCGCGCCGGCCCTGGCCGCCGGCTGCACCGTCGTGCACAAGCCGGCGGAGTGGTCGCCGGTGACGGCGGCCATTCTGGCGCGGCTGGTCAGGGAAGCCGGCGTGCCCGACGGCGTGCTCAATACCGTGCACGGTTTTGGCGAAGAGGCCGGCAAGGCGCTGACCGAGCACCCCGCCATCAAGGCGATCGGCTTCGTCGGTGAGAGCGCGACGGGCTCGGCGATCATGGTCCAGGGCGCGCCGACGCTGAAGCGCGTGCATTTCGAGCTCGGCGGCAAGAACCCCGTGATTGTGTTCGACGACGCCGATCTCGACCGCGCACTCGATGCCGTCGTGTTCATGATCTACTCGCTCAATGGCGAGCGCTGCACCTCGTCGAGCCGCCTGCTGATCCAGCAGAACATTGCCGAGAAATTCGTTGAGAAGCTGACTGCGCGCGTGAAGGCGCTGAAGGTCGGCCATCCCCTCGATCCCGCCACCGAGATCGGGCCGCTGATCCACGAGCGGCACCTCGCAAAGGTCTGCTCCTATTTCGACGTCGCGCGCCAGGACGGCGCGACCATCGCCGTCGGCGGCAAGGCTTATGACGGTCCCGGCGGCGGACATTATGTCGAGCCGACCTTGGTGACGCGCGCGCACGGCAGGATGCGCGTGGCGCAGGAGGAGGTGTTCGGCCCCTTCCTCACCGTGTTGCCGTTCAACGACGAAGCCGACGCCATCGAGATCGCCAACGACATCCGCTATGGCCTCACCGGTTATGTCTGGACCAACAATGTCGGCCGCGCTCTTCGCGTTGCCGACGCGCTGGAAGCCGGCATGATCTGGCTGAACTCGGAGAACGTCCGCCATCTGCCGACACCGTTCGGCGGCATGAAGGCCTCCGGCATCGGCCGCGACGGCGGCGATTACTCATTCGATTTCTATATGGAAACCAAGCACGTCTCGCTGGCGCGGGGCACGCACAAGATTCAGAAACTGGGAATTTAGGGAAACGGTCATTCCGGGGCGATGCGAAGCATCGAACCCGGAATCCATTCATCCACCAACTCTGCCGCGTGATGGATTCCGGGTTCGTGCTTCGCACGCCCCGGAATGACAGGAGGGGAAACGCCAATGCCGGTACCGCAACATATCTTCGAGCCGCCGTTCAACATCATCCGCTCGAGCCACGTCGTGCTCGACGTCACTGATCTGAAGCTGAGCCGCGAGTTCTACGAGATCACCGTCGGTCTGCATGTCGAGGATGCCGACGACAACATCGTATATTTGCGCGCCGCCGAGGAGCATCAGCACCACTCGCTGGTGCTGCGGAAAGCTGCGGCGCCGGCCTGCGCCCGGCTGGGCTTCAAGGTCGGCAATGAGGGCGATCTCGACAAGGCCGCAAAGTTTCTGTCCGAAAACGGCCTCGCCCATGCCTTGGTCGATCAGCCGTTCCAGGGGCGCACGTTGCAATTCACCGATCCCTTCGGCTTCCAGATCGAGCTCTATGCCTCGATGGAGCGGCGGCCGCATCTCTTGCGCCGCTACGACCTCTACCGGGGCTGCCACCCGCAGCGGCTCGACCATTTCAACGTCTTCGCCGCCGAGGTGCAGGACACAGTCGACTTCTATGCGCGGCTCGGCTTCCGCCTCACTGAATACGCCGAGGAAGATGGGCCGAACGGCCGCATCGCCGCCGCCTGGATGCATCGCAAGGGCAACGTCCATGACTTTGCGATCACGAATGGCAAGGGCCCCCGCCTGCACCACTTCGCTTATTGGACGCCGACGGCGATGAACATCATCCATCTCTGCGACGTGATGGCTTCACAGGGCTTTGTGAAGAACATCGAGCGCGGCCCCGGGCGCCACGGCATCTCGAACGCGTTCTTCCTCTACGTCCGCGATCCCGATGGCCACCGCCTCGAGCTCTACACCAGCGATTATTTTACCGGGGATCATGACCACGAGCCGCTGCGCTGGTCGCTGCGCGACCCGCGCCGCCAGACGCTGTGGGGCGCGCCGGCGCCCCGCTCATGGTTCGAACAGGGCTCGCCGTTCACGGGCCAGGCCGTGCGCGAGCCGAAATTCGTCGCCGATGTGCTGGTGGCGGATTAAGCGATGAAGCTCCCCCGCCTCGCTACCTATTCCGTCAAGGGTGAAACCCGCTACGGCGCCGTCCTGGAGGGCGGCATCGTCGATCTCTCTGCGCGCTACGCCAAGGATTATCCGACGCTGCGCGAGGTGATCGCCGCCGGCAAGCACGTGCCCCTCGCCGAAGAGGCCGCCAGCCGTACGCCGGTTCACGCGCTCGGCGAGATCACATGGCTGCCGCCGGTGCCAGCGCCGGAAAAGATCATCTGCATCGGGGTCAACTATCCCGACCGCAACGCCGAGTACAAGGACGGCCAGGATGCGCCGAAATATCCGAGCATGTTCATGCGCTCGCCCCGCTCCTTCGTCGGCCACGACACGCCGCTGGTGCGCCCGCGCGCGTCCGCGCAGCTCGACTATGAAGGCGAGATCGTGCTGGTGATCGGCAAGGCCGGCCGGCACATCAAGCAGAGCGCTGCGCTCGATCACGTCGCCGCGCTGACGCTCTGCAACGAAGGCTCAGTGCGCGACTGGCTGCGCCACGCCAAGTTCAACGTCACGCAAGGCAAGAATTTTGACTCCAGCGGCAGCCTCGGGCCGTGGCTGGTGCCTTACACCAGGGAAGCACAGCTTGCCGACATCAGGCTCACCACGCATGTCAATGGCGAGCTCAGGCAGGACGACCGCACCAGCCGGCTGATGTTTCCGTTCCGCTATCTCATCAGCTATATCTCGACCTTCGCGACGCTCGTGCCCGGTGACATCATCGTCACGGGCACGCCGACCGGCGCGGGTGCGCGATTCGATCCGCCGCGGTACCTGAAGCCCGGTGACGTCATTGAGGTCGCGGCCGAGGGCATCGGAGTTTTACGCAACGGCGTCGTCGACGAAGCCTAAGACAACAACACGAATGGAATGATGCAATGACCACCCTCACCGGCGGCGAAGCGATCGTAAGCGGGCTCGTCGCCCATGGCGTCGACACCGTGTTCGGCCTGCCTGGCGCGCAGATCTACGGCCTGTTCGACGCCTTCCAACAGGCTCAGCTCAAGGTGATCGGCGCGCGGCACGAACAGGCCTGCGGCTACATGGCGTTCGGCTATGCGCGCGCGAGCGGCCGGCCCGGCGTGTTCAGCGTGGTTCCCGGCCCCGGCGTGCTCAACGCCAGCGCGGCGCTGCTCACCGCTTACGGCTGCAACGAGCCGGTGCTGTGCGTCACCGGACAAGTGCCGACGCAGTTTCTGGGCAAGGGGCGCGGCCATCTGCACGAGATGCCGGACCAGCTCGCGACCTTGCGGAGCTATGTGAAATGGGCCGACAGGATCGAAGCTCCTGCCAATGCACCGACCACGGTGGCGCGCGCCTTCCAGGAAATGATGTCCGGCCGACGCGGCCCCGCCTCGGTGGAGATGCCGTGGGATATCTTTACGCAGCGCGCGGACACCGCCGCTGCGCAGGTGCTGGAGCCCCTGCCCGCGCCGCTCCCCGATCCCGATGCGATCAAGCAGGCCGCAGCGCTGATCAAGGCCAGCAAAGCACCGATGATCTTCGTCGGCAGCGGCGCGATCGAGGCAGGCGAGGAAATCCTCGAGCTCGCCGAGATGATCGATGCGCCCGTGGTCGCCTTCCGCAGCGGCCGCGGCATCGTCTCCAATGCGCACGGACTTGGCCTGACCATGGCTGCCGCCTACAAGCTGTGGGCCAAGACGGACCTGATGATCGGCATCGGCACGCGGCTGGAATTGCCGACGATGTCGCGCTGGCCTTATCGGCCGGACGGATTGAAGAGCATCCGGATCGATATCGATCCCGTCGAGATGCGACGCTTCATTTCGGACGCTTCCATCGTTGCCGATGCCAAGGCCGCGACCGCCGATCTCGTCGCCGCCGTCAGCAAGGTCGGCTACAGCAAGATCGCCGGCCGCCGCGGGGCGATCCGCGAGGCGACCGCGACGGCGCTGGCAGAGATCCAGCGCGTCCAGCCGCAGATGGCGTATCTCAACATTTTGCGCGAGGTGCTGCCGGCGAACACGATCGTCACCGACGAGCTGTCGCAGTTCGGCTTCGCCTCCTGGTACGGCTTTCCGATCTACCAGCCGCGGACCTTCATCACCTCTGGCTATCAGGGCACGCTCGGTTCGGGCTTTCCGACGGCGTTAGGGGCCAAAGTCGCCAGTCCCGACACGCCGGTGGTTGCGATTACCGGCGACGGCGGCTTCATGTTCGGCGTGCAGGAGCTGGCCACCGCCGTGCAGTTCAACATCGGCGTGGTGACGCTGGTGTTCAACAACAACGCCTATGGCAATGTCCGCCGCGACCAGCGCGAACGCTTTGACGGTCGCGTGGTGGCATCCGATCTGGTCAATCCTGACTTCGTCAAGCTCGCGGAGTCCTTTGGCGTGGCATCCGCGCGCGTCACGGCGCCGGACCAGTTCAAGTCCGCGATGGAGAAGGCGCTCGCCCATCGTGGGCCGTATCTGATCTCAGTGGAAGTGCCGCGGGACTCCGAGGTGAGCCCCTGGGCATTCATCCACCCGCCGAAGCCGTAATCAAGACATCGTCGTTCCGGAGCGGCTCGCAGAGCCGAATCCGGAACCTCGAGATTCCGGGTTCGCGCTTACGCGCGCCCCGGAATGACGGGAAAGATCACCGCGTCCGGCGGAACGTCAAATTGATCCTGATACGCCCGAGCAGCGCGTGCTCGCCCTCGGCCAGCGGCGCGACGCCGTGATAGGCGAGCCGGCTCGGCCCGCCCCACACCACGACGTCGCCATGCACAAGGCGAAAGCGGCGCGGCTTGTCGGCGCGCGCCAGGCCGCCGAACAGGAAGGTCGCGGGCAGGCCGAGCGAGACCGAGACGATCGGCGCCGAATAGTCCAGCTCGTCCTTGTCCTGATGCAGCGACAGCCGCGTGCCGGGCTCGTAGCGGTTGATCAGGCACGCGTCGGGAGCGAAGTGCTTGAAGCCGCCCTGCTCCGCCGCACGGTGGGCGAGATCGCGAAACGCCGGCGGCATCGCCGGCCATGGCGCGCCGGTTCGCGGATCGATGGGATCATAGCGGTAGCCGGTGTGATCGGTGATCCAGCCGCGCTCGCCGCAATTGGTCATGGCCACCGACATCTGGTAGCCGCCGGGCGTGGTCATTCGCCGGAACGGCGACTGCACCACGATGGCGCGCACCGCTTCGATCAGCTCGTCCTCGATCGGCCTGACGAAGCCGCGCAGCAGCACGGCGCCGTCCGCGATCTGCTCGCGCGACGGTTGGGCTTCGGCAACGCTGTCGAACAAATCAGCCGTCAATGGCTCCGCTCATTTGGCATCATGGAAGATCACACCCAGCGTGTGGCGCTGCCCCGAACGAAGCCTGCTGACGCCGTGGCGGAGATTAACGCGATACGTGCCGCGTGTCCCCTGCACCGGGCGGTGATGCACAGCGAAGGCGACCGCATCGCCCTGCATCAGCGGAACCACTTCGGCGCGGGACTGCATGCGCGGGCGCTGCTCGGTCAGCACGAACTCGCCGCCGGTGAAATCGCCTCCCGGCTCGGACAGCAGGATCGCGACCTGGAGCGGGAACACATGCTCGCCGTAGAGGTCTTGATGCAGGCAGTTGTAATCGCCGGCCTCGTACTGCAGCAGCAGCGGCGTCGGCCGGACCTGCCCCGCCTCATGGCAGCGCTTCAGGAACGCGGCGTGCGAGGTCGGATAGCGGATGTCGATCCCCATCCCCTCGTTCCAGCGGTTGGCGACGCCTTGCAGATGCCTATAGAGCGCCGGGCGCAGCTCCGCGATCGGATCGGGCAGCGGATAGGAGAAATATTTGTACTCGCCGCGGCCAAAGCCGTGGCGACCCATGACGATGCGGCTGCGGAAGTGCGCGTCGTCGGAATAGAGCGCGGCGATGGCGCGGCACTGGTCGGGCGTGAGGAGGCCCTTGAGGACGGCGCAGCCATGGGAGTCGAGTTCGGCGGTGATTTGCGGCCAGTCGAGGCTGTCGACATGGGTGGCGAGGTCGGCGGAGGGATTTTGGGGCGGTTTCCGAGCGGTCATTGTCATAACAACCAACTTCGCAGGCCGACGTTCACCCGACCACCCGATTTCCGATGACTGTCTCCTTGTCGTTGCGAGCGTAGCGGAGCAATCCAGAATCCCTCCGCGGAACCAGCCTGGATTGCTTCGTCGCAAGGGCCCCTCGCAATGACACGGAGAGAGCTGCGCTCGCAGTGACGGAGGAAGCGCCTTAGCCTCGCACCGGCAGCGTCACCACATCGTAGCCGTGCCTGATGATCCGCTTCAGCACGGGATCCTCAAGTTCGAAGTCGAACCGGTTCGCAGGGCGGATGCCGCCCTTGGCCGCAAAGGTGCCACCGAACATGGCGCAGCCGTCGGGGAACTTGCCGCCCGCGAAGCCGCGCGTGATGAGCTCGGCTACCGGCAGCATCGCGTCCAGCGTACCCTCCTGGTAGAGCACGCGCTGGCCGTTGATGGTGGCGTAGGAGCGCAGGATCATCTTGTCCCAGTGGCCGATGACATCCTCGAGCTCCCACAGCGTGGAGGCGATCGGCTTGTCGCACATCTGCTTGGAGACTGTGACGTTGTAGGCCTCGACCTTGCGGTCGGTGTGATCCGAGCCGCAGCCGACGAAGATACGGCCCTGCCAGCCGACCAGCACGAACTCGACCTCGCCGGAGGAATCGCCGCCGGTGCATTCGATGCTGTCTTCCTGGGTCAGCCGCCGCGCCGAGGCACGATAGTAGATCGGCGTCGAGGCCGGCGGGGCGATACCCATCTCCTGCAGCTCGGCAATGTGCTTGTCGCGCGCAACAGGATCGCGGCCGGTCCATCCGGCGATGACCATCTGGTCGATCGCCAAGGTCAGCGGCGTGGTGGTGTCCTGGGCGTCGATGGTGAAAGTCAGATCAAACACGAATGACGGCCTCCATGCCGGCAGCAAGTTCAAAAATACGGCGGTCCGAGCCGCCCGCTCCGGCAAGCATCAGGCCGACGGGAACCTCGCCCTCGCGATGCGCCGGCAGCGAGATGGCACAGCCGTCGATCACGTTGATCAGCGTGCAATTGCGCAGCGCGCGCAGGTTTTGCGTCGTGAACGCCTTGTCGTCGGCGAGATCTGCGATCTTCGGCGGCGTGTTGGCGGTGGTCGGGAGCACCAACGCGTCGTAGGGTGCAATGCGGGCGTTGACGCGGGCGATCAGCGAGCGGCGCTCGTTGAGCAGATCGATGTAGTCGGCCGCGCTCTGCGCCTCGCCGCGCATGATGCGGACGGCGACGCGCGGATCGTAGACGTCACCCTTGGCCGTGATGAGATAACGATGCCAGGCATAGCTCTCGGACGCCGCAAAGCCACCCTTGGCGTTCATCGGGCCGATGTCGTGGAATTCGGCCATCTCGATGCGCTCGATGATGGCGCCGTGATCGGCGAGCGATTTCAACGCGCGTTCGAAGGTTTCGGCGACCGGGAAGTCGAGATCGTCAAGCGCAATCGTGGTCGGCACGGCCAGCCGCATGCCCTTCACGGGACGCGGCGTGAGCGCCGTGACCGGCTCGTTCGCCAGCACCGCATCGAGAATGGCACAACAACTGACCGAGCGCGCCAAGGGGCCGATGCTGTCGAGCGAGAACGACAGCGGCACGGAGCCATCCAGCGGCACGCGGCGCTGCGTCGGCTTGTAGCCGACGATGCCGTTATAGGCCGCAGGAATGCGGCAGGAGCCGCCGGTGTCGGTGCCGAGCGCGCCATGGGCCATGCCGTCGAGCACGGAGACCGCCGCGCCCGAGGACGAGCCGCCCGGCACGTGCCCCACGGCCCGGTTCCAGGCGCCTTTAGGTGTCCCATAGTGCGGATTGATACCGATGCCGGAATAGGCGAACTCGGTCATGTTGGTGCGTCCGATCACGACAAAGCCTGCCTTGCGCAGCCGCGCGACCGCCGCCGCATCGTGCTCGGCCGGATCGGAATCGTCGAGCGCACGGGAGCCGGCGCGCGTGGTCTGTCCCTTGATGTCGAACAGATCCTTGATTGAGATCGGGATACCGGCATAACGGGAGGGCGCCGCCTTGACCTTGCGCAGGGCATCCATGGCGTCGGCGGTGGTCAGCGCGGCATCCTTGTCGACATGGATGAAGGTGCGCTGCCCCTCGCCGGCGGGATCGGCGATCCTGGCGATGCACGCCTCGACCAGTTTTCGGGAGGTGGTACGGCCGCTTTCGAGATCGTCGGCCAGTGTAGCGAGGGTCGGGGCGTTCGGCATGTCTGGTTCGCCTGCGTCGGGCGCGGCCAAAACGCTGCCGCGCTATTTCAATCCAAAATAGGCGCGCCGCAGCGCCTCGTTATCGGTCATCTCGGCAACCGTGCCGGAAAAGCGAATGCGCCCGCCTTCCAAGACAAATACGCGGGTTGCCACTTCAAGGAAACCGATATTCTGCTCGGCGATCAAAAGCGCGATCCCGCGCCCCTGCAGGCCGTTCAGGATACGGATGACCTCCTTGACGAACAGCGGCGACAGCCCGGCCGAAGGCTCGTCCATGACGAGAAGCTTCGGCTCGGCCGCGAGCGCCTTGGCGATCCCGAGCATCTTGCGCTGCCCGCCTGACAGGCTGGAGGCGGCGTCGCGGCGCTTGTCGCGCAGAACGGGAAAGAGGCCATAGAGCTCGTCGAGGCGCCGGCGCGGGTTGGCATGTCCCAGCGCCTGGGCCCCCACCAGGATGTTCTCCTCGATCGACAGGTCAGGAAACACCGCGAGCTCCGACATGTAGGTCATGCCGAGCTTCATGCGGTCGCTGGAGCGCATATGCGCGATATCCTGGCCGCCGAGCGCGATGCTGCCGTGACGGGCCTCGACCAGGCCGACCAGCGATTTCAGGAACGTGGTCTTGCCGGCACCGTTGGCGCCGAGCAGCAGGACCGTCTCGCCGGGCTTGACGTCGAGATCGACGCCCCACAGCACCTGCATCGTGCCGTAGCCCGCATCGACGCCTTGCGCCTGGAGAAGAGGCGTTGCTTCAGGCGGCATGCTCGCCTCCCAAAAACACCTCGATCACCTGCGGTTCCTTCACGGCCGCAGCGAGCTTGCCCTCGAAGATTTCCCGTCCCGCATTGAGAACGATGACGCGGTCGGTGATGTGCTCGATGAAGCCCATCAGGTGCTCGACGACGATGATCGACATGCCGCCTGCCGCGAGCTGCTTGATCCGCTCGGCAATCCAGTCGAGCTCGGCGGGATTGAGCCCGGCGGCGAGCTCGTCGAGCAGCAGCAGGCGCGGTCGCGTCGCCAGGGCGCGGACCAGATCCAGCATCTTCTGCTGCGCACTGTTGAGATCGGCTGCCGGCCGATCGGCGACCGCGTCCAGACGATATTCGTCGAGCAGCGCATCGAGCGCCGGCGGCGTTCCGCCAAAGTGGCCGTAGGCCAGGGCGACCCTGACGTTCTCCCGCACGGTCAGCGACATGAACGGCTTCGGCACCTGGAAAGTCCTGTTGATGCCGCGATGGACCAGTTTGTGGGACGCAACGCCGCCGATCGGCTCGCCATCGAAAGCGACCTCGCCGCCGTCGGGCGCATAGAGACCCGAAATCACGTTGATGGCCGTGGTCTTGCCCGAACCGTTCGGACCGACCAGCCCCAGCACCTCGCCGGGCGCGGCATGAAAGCTGAGGCCGTCGAGCGCGACGAAACCGCCGAAGCGCTTCACCAGCTTATCGACGCTGAGAATGGGTTTCGTGTCAGGGGACATGCCAGCCCCTCCGCGTCGCCAGCGAGACCAGCCCTGCCGGCAGGAACAACACCAACCCCATGATGAGAAGACCGTAGATGAGCTGGAAATATTGCGGGGTCGTGAACCCGATCAGATTATAGACGCCGTACAGGATCAGCACGCCGATGATCGGACCGGAGATCGTCGCGACACCTCCGAACAGCGCGAAGACGATCGCGAAGATGCTGAACTCGCCGCTGAAGACATTGTCGGGATAGAACACGGAGACGTACCAGGCATAGATGCCGCCGGCGAGCCCCGCCACCAGCGCCGAGGCGAGCCAGGCCGCGATGCGCATCTTGACGACGTTGACCCCCGCCATCGACGCGCTCACCGAATCCTCGCGAACGGCCTGCAGTGCAAGCCCAAAGCTCGAATTCTTCAGGAAGACGACACCGCCCACCGTCAATGTCAGCACCACCAGTGCCGCATCATAGGCGTGCGAGGGGTTGAACGTGCCCGTCAGCGACACGCCATACGGCCCCTTGGTAATGCCCTCCAATGCGGGATTGGCGACCAGGTGCAGCACAGCCAGCGACGCGGCGAGATTGGCAATGGCGAAATAGGCGCCGGAGAGCCGCAACAGCGGTGTCAGCAGCAGGCCGAGCAGCACGCCGACCAGCCCCGCCGCCAGCACGGCCACCAGCGCCGGCGACTGATAATGCATCACCAGCACGGCAAATCCGTAGGCGCCGGCCCCGAAGAAGCCGACATAGCCGAACGGCAGATAGCCGGTGAAGCCGTAGATGATGTTGACGCCCTGCGCGAGGATCAGGAACGTGACGAAATTGAACAGCAGCAGATGGTTCTGGTAGAGGCCCGGCAACACCGCAAACACGGCGATCAGCGGCACCAGAATGAACAGCACATGCTTGACGGCATTAGGCAACGCGCACCCGCCTTCCAAGCAGGCCGCTCGGACGTAGCAAGAGGATCAGGATCAGCAGCACATAGGGCAGAAGGTCCGCCCATGAGCTGAGATAGGTCTGCACCAGCATGTAGCAGACACCATAGACGACACCGCCGAGGGCCGTGCCGAGCGGATTGCCGAGCGAACCCAGCACGACGATCGCAAATGACGTCACCGTCGCGTCCGCGCCGAAGGCCGGCGTGATCGAGCCGAACATGAACGGCGCAAATACGCCCGCAACCGCAGCAAGCCCGAGTCCAATTCCGAACGCCGCGGCCGAGACACGATCGACATCGATGCCCGAGGCCAACGCCTCGTCGCGTCGCGACATCACGGCGCGCGTCAAGGTGCCGAGCCGCGTGCGATAGAGATAGACGTAAACGAGACCGATCGCGACCAGGCTGATTCCGGCAGCAATCACCCACGGCGCCGGAAATCCCTGGCCGAGGATGCGGATCGGACCGGTCTGCGGCTTGCCGCCGAACAGCTGGACCTTGATGGTCGAGAACACCGTGCCGAGCAGCCGGCTCTGGATCGAGCGCTCGCTGGTGCCGGCGAAGATCGTGGTGATGGCTTCGATCACCTGCGACAGGCCGAAGAACAGGATGATCGACAGCATCTCGGGATTTGCCGATCCCTGCAGACGCGGCACCAGCACCCAATAAAGCAGCGTGCCGACTAGCAGAAACAGCACGAATGCCAGCGGCACCGCAAACAGCGGGTCGATTCCGGCCAGGGTGACGACGCCAAGGGCCACGAAGGCGCCGAGCATCAAGACGTCGCCATGCGCAAGGTTGACGATGCGCATGACGCCGAAGACCAGATTGAGCCCCATACCGACCAGGCTGAAATACAGCCCGAACAGGACGCCGGCGACCAACGCGTAGGTCAACATCAGCAGCCGACTCCCAGCACTTGCTCAGCAGGGTTTCCCGTCATGGACGCGGATAGACCGGCTTTCCGGTCGCCGTCTCATGGGGATAGATCGAGATGAACTTGAGATGCCCGTGATCGCCAAGCTCGAGCTGGCCGAGCGGCGTGAGCTCGCCGATCTGGCCGCCCATCTCGTCGAGTGCAAAGGTGCCGTCCAGCGTTTGCAGCTGGTTGGACAGGCTGAAGGTCGCCTTGCGCAGCTCGAGCTGATCGAGGCTGGTCGCGACCGACAGGGTCTTTTCGATCACCAGAGCCGTGGTGTAGCCGGCAACCGAGTTGAAGCCGAACTCGACCTTGCCGTCAGGATATTTCTTGTTCCACGCCGCCTTGTACTCGTCGATGTTCATCCCGAAATTCACCGGATATTTCAGCTCCTGCGGCGGCACGTAGGTGAAGACGTGCTCCAGTCCCTTCTCACCGACGTTCTTCTCGAGCAGCTCGGTCTCCAGACCGGCATAGATCGAGAACAGCATCTTGAAGACCACGCCGACGTCCTGGACGTTGCGAAGGAAGGCGATGTCGTTCGGCGCATAGCCGAAGTGAATCACCGCGTCCGGATTGGTGTTGGCGATGTTGTTGATGATGACGGTGTAGTTGGTCGTCTCGGTGGGAACGCCCTGATCGTAGACGATCTCGATCGGCGCGCCCGATTCCTTGACGAACTTCCGGAAGGCATTGGCCTGCGTGCCCGTGAACTCGTTGGTCGCATAGAGGATCGCGACCTTCTTGATGCCGAGGCCAGGTCCATCATGCGAGACGAAATCGGCGACCGGCTTCGGCCAGATGGTCGACACCGGATCGGCCATCAGGGCGATGTAGGGATTGTCCTTGGAGAAGAAGCTGGCGCCCGTGCCGGTCTGGTCGAACAGGAACATCTTGTGGTCGCGGGCAATCGCGACCGCAGGCGCGGTCAGCACCGAGCCGGAATCGGCAACCAGAAGATCGACCTTATCCTGGGTGATGAGCTGATTGTACAATGTCGCCGCGGTCGCCGTGTTGCTCTGGTCGTCATAGGCAACGAGCTTGATCGGGATCTTCCTGTCGAACGCCTTCACATAGACGCCGCCTTCGGCGTTCTTCTGTTCGACCCACAGCTTCAGCCCATAGTGAACCGGCATCGAGATCGAGGCATAGCGCCCGCTCGAGGCGTAGAGCGTTCCGATCTTGATCTCGGCCGGCGCATCCCCAGCAAGGGCCGGCGCAGCGAAGGCCAGACCTGCAACCAACGCAACGCCTACTGATCTCAACATGGAATCCTCCCGATCTCTTCTTGTCTCGGCACTTATGTACCGTGCGAACTTACTGGCACACAAGCACGCCGTCAGCAATTGTGCGCATGGTGGAATACGGCGCGTGCAGAGCTCAGTGCTGGACCGTTGACGCGCGATAGTCAATTGGCGCATCAAGATTGAAACGGACGAGCATCGAGTTCTCGCCTTTGGGAGGAGCTGCCGACATGGCCGAACCGCAGCGCGCACGACCGAAACCAACGCCGGAAACCCAGCATTTCTGGGATGGCACCAAAGCGGGCGAACTGCGTCTGCAACGCTGCGATGCCTGTGCGCATGTCTACTTTCCGCCGCGCCCGTTTTGCCCGTCCTGCGCCTCGCGCAAGGTCTCGGTCTTCAAGGCGAGCGGCAAGGGTTTCCTTTACAGCTACGTCATCAACCACCGCCCTGCCGCGCCTGGCTTCACGCCGCCTTACGCGATCGCCGTCGTCGAGCTCGACGAGGGACCGCGGATGATGAGCAACATCATCGACTGCCCGCAGACGCCGGAGGCGCTCGCGCTCGACATGAAGCTCGAAGTCGCGTTCCAGCAGCTGGACGACAAGATCACCCTACCCGTATTCCGTCCGGCGAAAGGGTAAGCCATGCGCAAGAACCAGGTTGCCGTCGTCGGCGCGGCCGAGACCACCGAACTCGGAATCATCCCCAACGCCTCGCAGCTCCAGCTCCACGCGGATGCAGCACTCAATGCGATCGCCGATGCCGGGCTGAAGCTCTCCGACATCGACGGCTTTGCCACCGCGATCGAAACGCCGCAGCAGGTCTGCCACTATCTCGGCATCAAGCCGACCTGGGTGGACGGCACGTCCGTCGGCGGCTGCTCGTTCATGTTGCACGTCCGCCATGCGGCCGCCGCGATCGAGGCTGGTCTTTGCAAGACCGTCCTGATCACCCATGCCGAGAGCGGAAAGTCGATGATCGGCAAGCTGCCCCGTTCGACACCGGCGGACAGCCTCAACGGCCAGTTCGAGGCGCCCTATGGCGTCTACGGCCCGCCCAGCATGTTCCCGATTCCCGTGCTGCGCTTCATGAAGACCTACGGCATCACCCATGAAC